>NZ_CAHJXL010000001.1:3297500-3597500 GCF_903645315.1 Victivallis sp. Marseille-Q1083 | reverse complement strand
CCCAGTTCATGAAACAACGCATAAACTCCTTGAAGATTAAATTTATAGGTATAGGATCCCCGCAACTCGAAATCGCGCAGATCCGGCGCATTCACTCCAGTCGCCTCAATCCGGCTGATCAGATCGCTGTGACGGGAATATAGAATACCCACAGCATCCGGAACCGCCTCGGCCTCGGCCAGAAAATCCGCCTGTCCGGCCACCCAGTCGGCAGCAGCCTGAACAGCTTCCGTAATCGACTTGGAACTGCCGTCAATATTCACAATACCGGCCAGGTCATTTTCCACGCCAAGGCGTTCAGCCCGAAACTGCCAGAACAAAACTCCTTTGGCGCCGCTTGCCAGACAGCTGTCAACCTTGTAGCGAAAATCCTGCGGCCGCGTCCGTTCTCCCCAGTCACCCCATTCCGGATACAACTCATAAACCCAGAACTGCGGAGAAACCGAACGCAGCCAGTCGCAGGTAAAAAACGGTAGACATCGGGTCAACGGATCGTCAAAGCGTTCCGGAATCGGCAGGCTGGTTCCGTAAAAATCAAACAAAGAGGCATTCAAATGATCATCGGAACCATCTCCGGCGGCATCCTGCAGAACATTGCAGCCTCCGACATGAGACATCACCGGATGCGTACTGTCAAGTGCGCGAACTTTCCGTGCCATAAAGGCCAACCGGTTGTAAACGCTTTGCCAACTCCACTGCCGCCACAGATATAATTCTGCATAGTCGTGCGGCATTGCCGGAGGCTGAACCGTATCAAAACTTTCCCAGGCCTTGCCATAACATTGATTCAATGCTTCTATGGAGCCGAATTGCTTATACAGAAACTGCCGATAGGAAGCCACCGAATGGGTGCAGCAGCACTCGCCGATCGGTTTGCTGCGTGGTTCATTCCACACATTCCAATGCAGCAACTCAGGACGATCCTTGTAGCGCATCACCATCACTTCGACGAATTTTTCCGCACGCCGGATCACCTCAGGGTGATCAAAACACGGAAGCCAGCCACCGATATAAAATGCACCATGCGCTCCCGGCCGGATCACACGCCCGTCCAATCCGTAACGAAACCCCTGGTATTTCTCATAAATATAATCCGGAGCATTTTCCATCAGAAACTTAAAAATAACCGGCAGTTTCCGTGCCGCCGCCAAATCAAACAGTCGATCAATATCATCAAAGGTATATTCATCTTCACAACGTTCATTACGGCGCCACTGAACCCGGATCTGAATAGCATTCAGACCCAATTCTCTGATTCGGTCAAGATCGTTTTCCCACTCCTCCGGTAACGGAGTCGGTGCCCGGTAATACTGGGTGCCGAAAACAAAAGCCGGTTTTTTGACAAACTCTTTCATTCTCACTCCAAAATATAATATTGCAGATCAAAAGGCTCCAACACCACCGGAATGACTTTTCCC
The DNA here is from genome assembly GCF_903645315.1 of Victivallis sp. Marseille-Q1083. Taxonomy (NCBI): domain Bacteria; kingdom Pseudomonadati; phylum Lentisphaerota; class Lentisphaeria; order Victivallales; family Victivallaceae; genus Victivallis; species Victivallis sp. Marseille-Q1083. The sequence continues at coordinate 3,596,082 of NZ_CAHJXL010000001.1, read as the reverse complement.
GTCATGCTGACGTGCGCCTTCTGTTATTGCTTCAAGGATATCAATATAATTTTTCCCGGGGCAGATCGACCGGAAGTTCTCCGCGATATTTATCCACCGGAATCAACTGGAGTGCTCCGTAATAAAACGCTTTAACAGGAGCGCCGCCATAAGGTGTGATAAACAAAATTGACGAAGATCGACTGGTAGTAGCACGATAAATTCCCAACGGCATCTGGCAATAACCACGATCCGGCAATACTTTCGGCATTTTTCCGATAAAAGCATTTCCTCTTTTCTCCGGATTATGCTGCCCCAACACAAACAGAGGAGTTCCCGGTTCCGGAACTTCCGTAAATTCAAATCGTACCGGCATCCATGCAACATAATCATGCCCCGGCTGCAACCGGGAAGAAAAATTAGCAACCGTGATTTGAATAGTCCAGTCGGTATTGCCACCCGGCTGTCGCAGCGCACTTCCTTCGGGCAGTTCCGGTTCCTCGACAGTGGATACCGGGAAATTCGAAAAAACAGTCGTATTGGGAATGGGCCGGATCGCATTTTCCGAATAAGCTGGCTGTGCCGCGCTTTGAGCGTGGGCACGCCACTGGTCGAACAGGTTGCCAACCGGCCCCAACTCGGAAAGGGAGGTCATTTGCCGTTCAGCCATGCTCTGTTCCAGCCAATCGATATTGGCAAGGTAATCCGCCAGTTCACCACGACTGGGCAAGCCATCATAAGCATATTGGTAGCGGATGGAAAATTCTTCAATCCGAATCCGACGAATAAGTACTCCGTCTCCTTCGGCTTTGACCAGAGCCGCAGCAATCAGGGATCGCGCCTGCGGCAGGAAATCCTTCGAAAAAAAGAAAACATCCCCTTCTTCGGCATTGGCATGAAATACCGCCCATTCGCGCTCCTGCAAATCAAAAAATTCCTGCATTTCGGGTGCGGCATCGCCATAGTATAACGAAATAAACTCCCGCGCCAACTCCGGGAGACGCAACGATGGGTTCCATAATTTTTTGGCAACACACCATGCCTTGAGCGCGCCACCGGGAGCACATTCAGCTACAGTATAACCACCTTGGGTCATCACCCCTTTGGCTCCATTGCGCAGATAGAAATCAATGGCATGATCCATTACGTGTAAATTGGGATAAGGACGCGCATAATGCAAATAGTCCACGACGTAGTCCCAGATGTAAAAAACGGCACCAAGCTCGCGCCATCCGCGCATAGCCGGAGCAAAACTGGAACTTTCATCGACAAAAAGGAACGGGTTGGCCCCGGTGTGTGCATCGGTACAGAGCAAAATAATCACATTTTCGGCAGGCCGAATATTTTTGGGAGGCACAAAACTCTCCATATACGCCAGAGTGACAATTTTTTTATCCGGATATTTCACTCGGACCGCATCGGCAATCTGATTGACAAAAGCCAGAACAGGACCGGCCGGAGACCCCTCTTTTTCCTGAATAGCAGCACATGCAGGGCATTGGCAGAAATTTTTGCAGTCATTTTGCGAAATTCCGATTAATTCGGCATCGGGTTCCGCTTCAATCGCCGCTAGAACCTTGGTCGTCGCCAATGGCACCAGAGCAGGATTGGATAAACACAACTGTCCATCATCACCAATACGCCGTTTCCCGTCAATGAGAGGGAAAAATTCCGGATGGCTCTCGCCAAATTCCTTTGCTGGAAACAAGGTTTTGAACGTATGGCAGAAGTATTGGCTGTGGAAATTGATCCGACCACCGAATTCCGCCGGAATATCCCCTAGAATGAACGGATTGGTACGATTCATAGCACACCATTGCGAATCGAAGCTTTCAATGAAGAACGGATCGCGGATTTCGAATGGCGGCACATAAGAGCGGGGTACAAAAACCAGGCGTTTAGATTCTTGTTTCGGAACAACCGGAGCCATATCGCGAGCCAGCCAGCGGCATCCCAAATCTTCTTCCAGAAGCGCTAGAACCGCGGAGGTCGGTCCGCTGCGGCGGCCGCCAGTGAGAATCAGGTTTCCGTTGACTTCGCGAATATCATACCCGACTTCGCCCAGATCCATATCTTCGGGAACCAGTACTGTTGCACCGACGCTGATAACTGGAGCTGTTCCCGGCGCGGGCTCTTGGCACACGGGGATGGTCACATCATAAATCCGGTGCAAATAATCCACCAGAAGTTCAGCCGCTTTACGCTCTGTCTCCGACGGCTGTTGCGGAAGCAAGATTTTGGCTTGTTCTAAAGCCAGTTCAGCTGTTTCTCCCTGAGGAGACAGAAAACTGGAACCGACTACTGAAACTCCGTATAACAGGATAAAAGCGAAAAGAAATCTCATGATAGTATTCGTATCCTTATTTCTAGGGTTTAAGGTAACATCTGGTTACGGGCAATCTGATCAAATGCTTTGTCCGGATTGGTAGAATAAGGATCATTGTACTGTGGAACGCCTGCTTTATCGACAACGACTGCCGTAACCATTCCGACACCCACAAGATCCAAAACCTCCAGAGTAACATCAGTGGCATTTCCTCTGGCGATAAATGCCCGTTTTTTCCCTTTGCGTAAAATCATTCTTCGCTTCGGCCGGAATACCGAGAACGGAAATTACAATCGACTATTTATGTTCGATCTCCTCTTTCATGCCAACAAAGGATTACTCCCGGCTACGAAGGCGGAAAGGACTGGCCGGAAGACCGTTGTTTCCTGTCAAGTTAGCCTGCATAGGATTGATACTCCAGCCATAACGAACTTCGATAGGGGCTGCAACCTCTGGAGAGCTCACCTCAATTCGTGTCTCTGCCGTGATTTGTGCCAATGCCGAATGAAAAATGCCATCGACTCCGGCGACAACCCATCCATATGGGTTATCATCGCGCCAAACTACCGGAAGGTCAAAGGTTATGACGAGCTTATCATCGTCACGTTCGATCCCGGCCGGCACCGGCCCGCAGGCACGAGCACGATCTTGACTACGCAATCCTAAAGTCAATTCCGCCAATCGTTTACCAACTACACGTTTGTCACTCGGATGCATATCATATGCATCGCCAGTATCACACAATACCACCGGATAGGAGCCTTCTGCCAAGGCTGCCAGCAACTGCGCTTCTCGAGTGAGGCTCCATAAATTTTCCTGATATTCGGCCGGCATGGCGAAAGCCGGTAACTGAACAATTAAAAACTCCAGATTTGCATCTTGCCATTTCCGACGGAATTCGTCTCGTAACTTATTTAGCAGAATAGCGTAATCTCGATTCATGGTAACACCGACCGAGTCAGCTTCCCCTTGATACCAAGCCACGCCACGAATGGCATAAGGAATCACCGGGCGTACCATGTTCTCATACATCATCGCCAAACTGTGTGCTTCTCCGGCTCCAACGAGTTGCAGTTGCTCCGGTGTGGCTTCCGGCTCAAAACGCTGTTCCAGCTTGAAACGCCACATTCCAGTCAAAGACATTTTTTTTTCGAAGGCGTCGTCAATGGTCAAAAACATCTCATGCGCTGGCCCCATTAGCCCTCCGGAAAGCACAATCGGGAAGACACTGACCGCACGAACTGCCAAGACATTCCGCCCCGGACGTAATACTTCGGCCGGAATCTGATAGCGTCGATAGATACCGTAAGTGCCAAGATTTGTCCCGCCACCGCTCGCTCCAACTTCGACACCATTGATCCAAGTCCGATCCTGCTGATCAATACGCCCAAGCGACAGCAACAGATCATGGCCAGCAAACGCTTCCGGCAAGTCAAATTCGAACCGATACCAGAAAACGCCATGATGGTTGTATCCGGCCAGCGCCCAACTATCCGGCAGACTTTGCAATTCCCAGTCAGAGTCGTCGAAGTCTGGCATATGCCACCCATATTCGGTCGCTTCAGGGTGGCGTAAGGGAGGAGTAACCTGCTTAATGAATATATCTTCGACCGCTCCCCGATCTGGCGTACCGTCGGCCCCGGAGATGCCGCGCTGATCAGCGCAACGGTCATAAAGTTCCAGTCGTTCCCGATAACCAGGCAAATCATAAAGAGCCTCTCGACTTAACCATGCGGCGATGTTGGTTCCACCGTAACTCACGTCGATGATACCGATGGCGACATCCAATTCCGTTTGCAGGCAGTCCGCAAAGTGAAAGGCGGTTGCCGAGAAAGTGGGTGTATTCTCCGGCGTCGCTAGCAACCAGGCAGCATCGACATCGCTACGGCCGGCAGGCCATGCGGCCATTGGCACTCGGAAAGTACGGATTAACGGCCGATCAAGCTCGCCCGGAAGTGGTTGTGGAGTTTCATTTGCAATGGTGAATTCCATGTTGGATTGCCCGGCACAAAGCCAGACCTCTCCGATGTAGATATCCTGGTAGATCAGCTCTTCGTCCGCAGAACGGAAGGTTAAGGTATAAGGGCCACCAGCCTCTTGTGGCTGAAAGCGCGCCATAAAGTAACCATCGGGGGAAATCCGAGTGGTAACACTCTGTTGATTCAAGGTTACGGTAACTTCACCGCCGGGCGCCCCGTGTCCCCACACCGGCAACACCCGGTTACGTTCAAACACCGCATGGTCGCTGAAAATGCCAGCTGGGCGCAGATTGGATTCCGCCATGATTACTCCACACAATAACAGGATAATGGTTATTAGCCCGATGAGTTTCGAGTTTGTTGTTGTTCTGTAATTTCTAAAATTTGTCATTTGTTATTTATTTTTGAAGTTGCGTCACCTGAATGCTTAAAAATAATCTTTCGTCTTGTTAAATACTTCCGGTATCTCCTGTTCATGGATTTCAAGCAGTTCCCGCCAAAGTGCTTTGGTAGTCCTATTATCACGGCCGATCGGATATGCGAAAAGAGCAGAGGCGAACAACTTCGGGTCCAGTGTGGCGATTGCATCCGCTAATAACGTCTGGTGGGAGGCAAGAGCGCTCACCAAGCCATGAAAATAGTCAGGGATGACAAGCTCAGCATCAGGATGGACGCCATCTTTATCCAAGTACAATGAATATTCAAGTACTGTTCTATCCTTGAAGCCGGCGATAGCGCCGTTGTTTGGCAGACTCGCCACGATCCATTCACTGGACACACCGGAAAGCGCTCGGATGATCGGCACCGTGACATCTTGGGGATTCGCCGCAAAGTGCGGAGCTTCCTGCGGCGACTTCGCCCAAAATGAATCATCCAGTTGCTTCTCTAGGCAGGAATCAAATTCAATCTGTTCGTGCTTTCTTGTCGCTGCAAGTTTTGCCAGCTCTTGATCCAGCTCGACACCGACAGCTATCGGAGGAAGCGGCTCTTCTCCGAAAAATACCGTTTGCAAACCATCTACCTCTGCAGAAAAAAGCATCGTACCAAAACGTCGCCGCATTTCGGCCAGCTTTAGCAGTCCGTAGCGAATATATTTCTCATCATTGGGTGATGCCGATGAAATCCGACACGGTTCCCAGCCAGCCACGTTGATCTTGCGATCAAGTAATTTGTAGATATCCTCACCACGATAAGTACCGCGCACCAGTAAGCTACAGTGATTAACCCCAGCCGCAGCAACCTTGAATTCGTTGCAGCATTCGTCCCGATCAAAGAGAAGACGCGCCAGATCCCAGCAGTAATTGGCAAAACCGGCGCAAATGCCGAGTGCTTTGATCTTGGTATGATTGTTGACCAAGGCACTGTAGACAGCCACTGGATTGGAAAAATCCACCAGCCAAGCTTGCGGACAATATTTTTCCATCATCCGGGCAATATTGTGAAGAATAATTCCTCCAGTGATCGAGCGGAATGCACCGCTGAGCGACAATTGATCGGAACCGAAAAAGCCATACTTTTGACAGGCTAGCTCGCTGAGGCGGCAGACCTTTGGCGAGCCAACCGGAAAGCTCACGCTCACCATGTCTGCGCCAGGCAATGCTCGTTCAATTTTATCGGTCCATTCCACAGTACAGCCGCTGTCGGCAAACTCCGGACACTTCATGATGAAACGACTGACGTTTTCCACCCGTTTGAGATTGAAGTCCACCAGTCGGATACTTCCGCCCTGCAGGATGTTTCTTTCTGATAAAACAGCACGCACAATTGGCAAAGTCCGAAATGAGCCTCCGCCAACGAATACAATATTCATCTTTCAATTCCCGTTATTATCCCAATTGTTGTGATGGAACATGATCTATCTATCTGCGAACGAGAAGATTGCCAATAGTCGTTGCGTCGCTGCCAATTCAAAGAACCGCCTGAAGTCGTCGTGAAAATCATATTCATTCTATGATGTAACATTGCAGGTCAAAGGGAACAAATTTGACCGGAATAACCCCATTTTCAATTTCCACTTGCTCTTTCCGACCATCTTCAAAGATTCTGTAGACCGCTTTCCCTGCCGCATCCTTTTCAAAGCCCGGCGGGAGAGCAACAAAAGCGGAAGATTGTTCATGACCGGATAATTCAGCCAGGAGCGCCACCCATTTGTCTCCTTTCTCCGCCTGCCACCAAGTTCCATAATACGACGGAAACTCCCCGGGGGTAACCGGTACTCGTCCGTAATTAGTATTACGATGATAACGCAACGTGATGAGTTCAGCAGCCGGCGTGAAGATAACATCTCCAAACGGAATTCCATCCCGAACGACTTCTGCAGCAGCATGACGCAATTGCAGTACCCGGTCGATATAGTCACGCTTGATTGCTGCATCTGGAACTTCAGAAAGATCAGTGTCAGTACCGTGCAGCCAGTTCAGCCAGCCCGGCTGTATATTCCACAGCAGACAACGGCTTATCAGGCCTGCAAAAGATTGTAAATCATCCTCCGGCACCACCATGGAACACATATACCAGGCATACTGGTTGTAGACTGCAATCAGAGATGGGAAATCGTCGGTGTAAACCTGCACCCATAGTAAAAATGTATTAAAGCTGTCGATGTAGGGTTCCGCGCCATTTTCCGTAAGAAAAACTGCCTTACTCCCGAAATCGTCGATAATTGGTTTCATGAGAGAACGATAGTTTTGCTGCCACCAGCCACCACCACTGATCGGATGCCCATGGTCGGGGTTACAACACCGTACCGGAGCGCATGAAGCAATCTGGTCGAGATAGATGCCATTAAGGCCATATTCATTGATCGCAGTGGCAACGTTATCGTATAGTTTTCGAGCATAGGTTGCTGAAGTTGGACACATGACCGCAAGCCAAGCGCCGCTCCCGTAATTCTCTGCAATGAGTGTTCCATCCAGCTGGGAACAAGCTTCATGCCGTACAGATTCAAAATTGTCTGAAGTCGTATCCCACAAACGCCCATTCATATAGGGAAACACGAACATTCCGGCGTTACGCATGGCTTGTACTGCTTCTCGGAACCCCTCTTTCGCCGGAAACATTTCCGGATATTCACGATCGAATTTCCGTTTATTCCAATGATACCAGTGAACAGCACATGGATCTTTTTGCAAAGGCGCTTCCGAGAGAGCTTCACGGGTTGTTTTTTCCGGATCATCGTCAAGATTCAGCCACAAACCGATTTCTTCTGAACGAGGCGGGAGGTCTTTACGTTCATTATGTTTGCCGCGTGACGTCCATTGCTGATCTTCTGCCCAATCGCGATAGAGAGCACAACACTCCCATGATGACGCTGCCGGTGCCATTATCACTGGATAAGAAGGAGTTCTCGATTGTCCGGCAATTGAGGTGTTCATGCTGTAATTAAATACTGACAATTCCAATTGATCCGAAAGTTCAAAGCTTTTTATTGAAGCTTCAGGATCATGCAGTCCCATATAGAGTGCTCCCTGCTCCTGCAGGAACCCGAAGAACTGCAATTGCGCCTCGAACGAAGGGTAAAGCCCTTTCAATGAGAAGTTGACTATTCGGCTACCGTTATTGCCGACCGGAAACAGAATTTTTTCTTTGGTCGGATCAATGACATTCTCTACACATGGGAAAACCATACCAGTGAAAGTATAGCGATCATCATTCAGTTCAGGTACCAGCTCCCAGCTCGAGCGACCGGCGGCATCAAGTGAAATTTGCAAATCCACGGTTAAAGCTTCAGCATCTCGCAGTCCAGCAAAACCGCTCCAGCGAATCCGCAAATAATCGGGAGTCTGTTCTATGATCCGACACTCGGACGCATCACGGTTGTCGCGGGATAACACGGTCTGATCCGAACCGGCTTCGGACAAGTGGATACGCCAGAGCAATGGATTTTGGACCGATGTTTTCCAGAAAATGGTACCGCGGCTACAGTCTTCCAGTTGCCGAACGCCCATGCCATGTTCCTCTCCTGCCAATTCGATTCGGAAACGGTCATTGCTCAATTCCACCGGTGCCGCCGTAATCAGCGAAGTAATACAGCAACAATATGCAGCCAAAATGCTTACAGAAAAATTCATATCATAGTTCCTTGTATTATGATATCTGACGTTCGTTAATTTATTTTTTTAATTTATGGTACTGAGCCAATTTTTTTGAAATTGGCTCTAAACAAAAAAAGGACAGAATCTGATGTGATTTGATAACCGCTTACGGAGTCTTGGCGGTAGAAGTGACCAGAGTATAGAATTGGTTGAACGCCCGCTCCGGATCTCGAGAATACGTTTCTCCAAATTGTGGCGCATCAAGGCGCGTTTGAACGAGAGCATCGACTTTGCCGTTTTGAACCATCTGCAAAACTTCTGACGTATAATTGGTAACATCGCCGCCAGCCACAAAAAGCTGACGGCCGCGTTTGGTGAAGTCAAAACGATTGGCCGCGGCATCGGAAGGAACCCCCAATAGAGAAATCACGACGGGACCGGAAAAATGACTCATAGCCTTTTTTAAATCATTGGTCGTCACCAAACTCTCTGCAGGAGCAATGCCAGCTCGAGGCCCGGAAACCGGCACCACATGAAGTTCTATAGCACTTTGCGGCACTCCATTCGCGGTCATGGCGGCAACAAAGGCATCCAACCGACTCTTCTGGTTCGCCATGCCGCCATGAAGTACCAGAATGGAGGCAGTATTATTCAGATCGTCACTGTGAAATTCCGTGAGTATCCGGGCCATACGCCACCCCTGAGCGTACCATTGCATCTCGGCACGTTCCAGTGCTATACTCCCGGCATCGGTGACGATGGCACGCAAAAAATTGAGCCATAGAAATAAACCGCAACTCACCAGCAGTACCAACAGGGCCAGAATTGCATACAGAGATGCATGGTGCAATGTTTTTTCCCTTTTCTTGCAGATATGGATAACGATGAAAGTGCAGAGCATCACCGCGAGCAAGGCAAAATTGAACGTTAACTCCATGGTTGTTCCTTATTTATTGTTATTGTCCAAAATTTTGTGAAGATAAAGAGCATTTCGAGCCGTGAATTTTCTATGCCTTAAGGAAGAAACGAGGAAAAATCCTTGTGAACTTGAAAAATAGAATTTCGTGCGACTACTATGAGTCAGTGAAAATCAACGCTCATTGCCATGCCATCCATTCTTTCACAAAATTTGGGACAAAACCTATTTATTATTGAATCAGCACGCCAATGCCATCAATACCAAGTCGGGGTATTAGTTGGATTGTTGATTTTCGGATACCAGAAGCGGTTTTCCATATTTGAACTATCATTCTTCTCGTTTTTTGCCAACGCCTGTGCCGCATTGCTTTGTACATGGCCATCCAGATGCAAAGTATTGGCGCGCATGCCGTGCCTCTGAGCATTGACCTGCACCCACCCGTTGTCCGGCACCAACGGAAATACACCAGTAGTGCTCCACATCATGCTACAGTAAATATGCTTTTTGGTAGTAATTGTGTCAACCATCACCACACTGTCCGTTGACCATCCTTGTGACATCATCGACGACACCTGACGGGTTCTGGTGTCTTCAGCCGGTCCCAATCCCATACTGTCAACATTCATACCGTAACCATAAGACCCCAGCACAGCGTCGTCAATCGGAAAGGGATCCGTGGAGCTGGCATTACCTTCCGCCGGACACTGTAATACCTTGCGAGGAACGCTGTATAATTGATTCAGCGTGGCTGGAAAGTAGCAGTAATATGCCACATTGGGAACTGCAGCAACCCATGGCAACGAATAATCATCATAGTCATTCTGATAAAAAGCAAACCCTAACCCGATTTGCTTCAGGTTATTGACACAATAAATCTCCTGAGCTTTACTTCGAGCCCTGTTTAATGCCGGCAATAACATGCTAGCAAGGATGGCTATGATTGCTATGACAACCAAGAGCTCGATAAGCGTGAATTTTCGGTTCATTTGTTTTTCCTTCCTTTCTTGTTTCTTTGACAGGGGTTATTTATTGGTATCAAGGGCAACGGAAGAGGCTTCAAGCCGCAATTCCGGTTTCACATAAATGATTTGAGGGACTTCTTGCTCGGTCAGCAGAATCTCCACCGCTTTTTTAGCCATGGCGTCCAGATCAAAGCGGGCGGTCGTTAACGGCAACGGAGCAAAGTCAGCCCACGGAGTATGGTAAAAACCAGTCACGGCAAGCTCTCGCGGAACGGCTATTTTCAGATGATGGGCCGCCTTGATGATCCGCATCGCAATCGCATCCATATAGCACATGATCGCATCTGGCGGCAAAGATGAATTCATAATATCGGCCAGATACGCTCGAATGCTACGCAGATCATTACCATCAAATTCTGTCAGGTACCGACAGTTTCCGGTCAAATCATGTTCTCTCAGAGCTCGCTCGTAACCATTACACATCTGATTGAAGTGCACCATCCGCCGCTGTCCCTCGCGCATAGCTTCCGGAGGAACCATAAAAGCAATCCGGCGCCGTCCAGTTTCAATCAGATGGGTGGTCATCGCATGATAAGCGGCTTCATAATCCACCAAGACACCGTTTCCGCAGATTTCTGGATAGTCCAACTCAAAAATAAAGACAATTTTATTCCGCGAATAATCACTCAGAAACGGATTTTTCCAATAGTCGCATCCCATGACAATGGCTCCGCGCAAACGATCATGAATTAGTTCGTGAATATGCAGTGACAACTCCGCTGTGGGCTCCCGGGTCATCAACATATCACTGTGCACTGTGATAGCACTCAATCCGCGCTGGTTAAGCGCACGTACGATCAGACTGAACAACGTCCCCCAGACGTGTCCCTCCAACGGCATACAAACCAGAACAGAATCATTCAATAGCTCTCTGGTATGATCGGGCGCTTTAACGAACACTCCAGAACGCGGGCGCCGAATAATACGCCCTTGCTGTTCCAGATAATTCAACGCATTATTGACTACCGAAAGACTGGCATCAAATCTGGCACCGATTTCCCGGACACTTTCAATCCGGGAGCCCGGCACCAGAACACCTGCATTCATGGCATCCAGAAAAGTCTCAATGATCTGTTGCGATTTTGTCTTTTTCTTTAGCTGTATCATATCCTTCTCCATGTTTTTAATTATAGCAAAACCCCAAAAAAAAGTCAACTGTCTTGAAGGAAAATAGTATTTTTTTACCTTTTTAAATAGATCAAAATAGATCAAAAGAGGCGCTTCGGGAATTTTTGTGGGTAAAAATTCACAACACTCATATGGTAGAAGACTTTTATCAAAAGCTGCTGAATCTGTCCAAACCGTGGAGGTCGTGCAGGTAAAGCTGTCGGAAGACGGAACCCGTGTCGATGTTTGGCTGGAACACGACGATTACATATTTTTGTGCTCAAAATGTTATTGTACCGGCAACTAACTAACTTGCATATAAAACAGTCTTGGAATGGAATAATTTCTTGATTCGTTCCGGCTGTTTAGCTATCATTTCCATATGTTGCTTGGCATGTTCGGTTATTTTTCCTTTGGCACGCCCCAAGGGCTTGTTGCTCAGATTTGATTTTCAAGTCGCGGTTGAGATATTCATCCGGGTTCAGGTCGGGACTGTAGCTCGGCAAGAAAAATAACTTGATGAAAGCCGCGTTTTCCTGCAGAAAACCAGTCAACGTTTTGCTGTGGTGAACCCGCAGGTTATCCAGAATCAAATACACTTTCCGCTCATTTTGATGAATCAGACGTTCCATAAATTGGATCAGAAGTTGAACCGTCATCGTTTCGCTGTAAAACATGAAATGAGTTTTCCCCTGGTTGGTAATCGCGCTGATCATATTAACTTTTTCGCGTACCGGATTGACTGCTTGTACCGGGGGGTTGCCTTTCGGCGCATAACTGCGGCCCTTGGCCTCGTCATTGCGAATTCCTGTTTCATCCCCCCAAAAGATATCCGCGTCTTCTGATTTTGCCAGCTTTTTGATTCGGGGATACTCCTCAATCAGCCATTTTTGAACGTGCGCCTCATTGCGCTGATAAGCTTTCTTAACTGGTTTTTGCGGCGCAAATCCCCAGCGTTTCAAGTACTCCCCCAAGGTTCGGACTGGTATTTCGATTCCAAACGAAATCTTGACGTGCAACCGTGCCGCTTTTTTTCCACCTGCTTATCCACTTGCCCACCGTATTGCGGTGCGCTCCAACGATTTTTCCGATTTCCGTACAATTTATTACACTTGCCGCTTTGATACAATCTCACGGCCTGCTTGCGCCGCTCTTCAAGAGCGACCTTATCGAGTTTTCGTGCATCTTGAGTTTCCATGATGATAATATACATGCACGTATGCTAATTGCCGAATCTATACTATTATTTGCACTGTTATCCACATTGAACAATTCCTTATCTACCTCAGTTATATTTATCCATATTCAGGATTATCCCATAAGAAAATCTTAAAATTGGAACCATGGTTCACGCCATACTATAAATTTTATTGTAGAGTAAATTCCCATTTCATGCAAGCGAATCTGAAAATCCTTAAAAATACTATCTTCCGCTGGTTGGTCTACATCATTAAATCTTAAAATAATTTCATTCTTATGGGGAATATAAAACAAAGATATTCCTCTACCATATCCATACCAGAGATAAGTAATATTGTCACCACTTCCTTTCTGAACTTCATATTTTGGTATTTCGTATTTTTGGGCAAATCCCTCCAAAGAAGAATATAACTGCGAAGATTTTCCTTGTGCGGAATTATCGATCAAATCAAATTCATACTCACGAATAAGAGCTCTACAACCAACTGTGAATAACAGTAAAATCATTACTAAAAATTTCATTTTACTTCTCTCATCACTTAAGATGTAATAAAAACTAGTTAAGAAAATAGAGGACCCAATAAAATATATAAATCAATCTCCAAAAATAGCAGATATTCCGGCAAAGATAAGAAATGCAGGAGTACCAATCGCTCGGTACGCTTGGCCAAACGGTCCAAGCTCAGCTCCCTCTACAAACCAAGCATTTCCAATCCAACGCAGATGCGCTAGACTCTCCAGAGGCAATTCCGCTTTAGAGCAACGAATTGTCTCTAAATCAAAGTCGTATAAGAAACTGGCATATTCAATCTTGGTAGGAACACGGAATAACGGATAGAAACCTGTTTCTTTAGATAAAGAATGAGCAACAATAGGTAAAGGCTGTTGACTAGTTCCCCAGTTTGCGCCACCATAATTACCCATATTAGTTGTAGAAGTCACGACCTTATCTGACGATTTGTCATATTTTCTATTGCTCCGACGGCTGATTACTATACTGTAACATCTTCTCTTTTACAAGCGGTACAGAATCCAGGAATGTTTGCATTGGAGTTTTTCCGTAACAATATTTTCCACTATGAGGGCGCTGCTGATTGTAATCCAGTATCCACTCGTCGAGATCTTTCTGTAGCATTTCGATGGAATCATAGATTTTTTGCGGAATGCAATCTGATAAAACTCATTGAGAATGTCACACCTGTCCTAACAATTTTCAAAATGGCGTAATTTTCTGATTACGCCCCCTCATTTTCATCTATTTCACACCAATTCTCAAAAGTAGCCCCCCTTTGTTGTAAATCTGCTGTCCTAAAAAGCGAACTCTGGTTGAAATGATTCCGGCTCCGGTGGTTTGGTAAATGGTTGATCCAGCCATTGGCGCAAGTCGCGGTAAACAAATAGATTCCATTTCAGGAAAGTGACCAGGGTTGAAAAATGCCATTGCGCTTTCGACAAAAACTTCAGGTACTTGGTCAGCAAAATAGCGATAAGCGCTGTCCAAACTTGAATCCGAACCGCATTTTCGCTGGTGCCGATAAACGTTTTGATCTTGAAGTTCTGCTTGAGCATCTTGAAAAAGCTTTCGATTTGCCAGCGAGCCTTATAGATGTCGCCGATCGTTTGTGCGTCCAGCTCAAAATTGTTGGTTAGCAAGGTCAATGTCCGATGGTTTTCCACATCGCAGACGACCACTTTGCGGAGACGTTCCGGATATTTGTCTTGCGAACCACGCAGAAAAATGACTTCATCGCTCAAAACGGTTCCGGGATATTGCTTGACATCGTATTCCGGGATGTCGTAGGTCGTATTGGTCTTGAGGCGCGTGACAAAATCCACACCGGAGAGATTCCATTTATACAGCATGGAAAAATCAACGTATCCGCGATCACAAACCACCATGCTGTCACGCGGGAGTTCCATTCGTCTGGCGCTGTTTACCTCATGAACATCTCCATTGGTGAAATCAACGAACACGGGAAGATGACCATCGTGATCCAACAGCATATTGAGCTTGATTGCCCCTTTGGTTTGCCGATAGGTTGCCCATGGAAAAACTTTAACGCAAAGCTCAATCAGCGTTGCGTCGAGACTGTAAAGTTTCTTGGGAAACGAAAACTCATGCCGTGGCGCAATTGCATGGCAGTGTCCCAGAAGCATATGGAAAATATCGCCGAACATTTTCGGAGAGCGATGGGCATTGGCGTACGACAAGTTGGATTTGGTTGGAGCGGATTCCACTCCAAGATGATTCAATTTGCCTCCACAGGTTTTCAAACCTCCGCAAATCTCTCGCAGACTATTGGCCTGCGCCAACTGGCAGAAGATCATCGACACAAAATGTGCCCAACTGTCAAAGGACTGTTTTCGCTTGTCTCCATTGTGTTTCATGACTATTTCTTCAAATTCTCGCTTCGGTATCAAATCCAACACTTGACGAAAAAGACTGACTGATGTATTCTTCATTACGGAGCCTCCTTGTGGTTTAGGCAACCGTAATATACTATTACGGACAAGTTGGCTCCACTTTTTTCACCCTTTCAAAAGTTTGTTAGGACAGGCGTGTGAGAATGTTTGTATGGAATCGTTCGCAAATGCCATTGGTTTGTGGCGATTTTGCCTTGGTTTTGGTGTGGCCAATATTCTCTAAGTCCAGGTAAAGTTCATATTTATGATGTTCGCGGTTCCCGCAATATTCCGAGCCGCGATCCGTCAGAACTTGTAAGACTGGAATCTCATTTACGTCGAAAATGGGAATCACGCGATCATTGAGCATGTCAGCGGCAATTAAAGCGTTTTTACGGTCGTAGAGTTTAGCAAAAGCCACCTTGGAATAGGTATCGATAACTGTCTGCTGGTAGATGCGTCCCACGCCTTTCATATTGCCGACATAGAAGGAATCCTGAGCAATGAGATAACCCGGATGTCCGGTTTCGATTTCTCCAACGGCTTCCTTTTCCTCTTTGGCTTTTTCCACAGCCTGCTGCTGTGATTCGGTCAGCACGATCCCTTCCTGAGCAATTTTGGCTTCCAGTGCTTTGAGGCGTTTCCAAAAAGTTTCCAGATCATGCCTCTGCCAAACAGAACGAACTCCGCCTGGAGAAATAAACAGCCCTTCCTTGCGTAACTCATTAGCAACTCGTTGTTGGCCCAATGCCGGATTGTCAAGAGCCATTTTGACCACGCGAGACTCCAGTTCGGGCGCAACACGATTCTTGGCATTCGGAATCAGTGTAAAAAGACCTGCAAACTATCTTGGGAAAGGTCGCCGGCAGGAGCTGAAAGAGTGCGCCAGCCTGCCGCAACTTGGAGTACGGCACGATATGAATTTCGACAATACGCGGCAACTTCATCCGGCGTTGCGTTATCAAACGCCGGATGAAGTTCCGTGCGGGTCCCGCAGGCCACAACCCAGGGAGCATGGCAATTCAAGGATACCTATACCGATCGCTTAAGAATCGGTGTCTTTGCTCCTGCCGAGATCGCAGATGCTGCAATGCCGGCAATCCAATCCTTGCGGCGGGACATAGACTTCACCGCGTTTGATCGCCCGGCGCGCATTGAGATAATTCATCAATGCCAGGAAGCAGCCAAGAATGATGAACGCCCCCGGCGCCCCGGTCGGCAGCATGAAATCCACCGTCCAGGCGGTGATCACTTTGACATCGAACAGCGAACCGCTGCTCAGAAATTCCCGCGTCGCCCCGAGCACCGTCAGCGCCAGCGTAAATCCCAAACCCATGCCGAGACCGTCGAAAAAGGAACGGACCGGCGTATTTTTCGAGGCAAACGCTTCCGCCCGCCCCAGCACGATGCAGTTGACCACGATCAACTGGATGAAAATACCGAGCGCCGAGTACAACGCCTCCGGCGCATACGCCAACATCAACAAATCGACCACCGTCACAAAAGTCGCAATGACGACGATATAAACCGGAATCCGGATTTTACGCGGTACGATGTTCTTGATCAGCGAAATCACCACGTTGCTGCCCAGCAGCACAAAAGTCGTCGCCAACCCCATGCCGAGACCGTTGATCGCATTCGAAGTGGTCGCCAGCGTCGGACACATGCCGAGCAGCAGCACCAGCACCGGGTTTTCCTTCCACAATCCCCGTACGAAATCACCGATGAAATTCATTGCCTGTTTCCTTTCTGCAACGCGGCGTTGATCGCGTCGCGATCCCGGTCGTAAGTCACTGCAATCTGATAAACCAGTTCGGTCACCGCCCGGCTGGTCACGGTCGCGCCGGTGATATAAATCATTTCGCCGCCGTCTTTTTCCACTTTCCACGGCGCCGCCGCGGTCGCCGTCTTACCGGCAAACTGATCCAGCACCCGATTCGGCGGCAACCCCGCATTCGATTTGTCTTCAAATAAATTGAAAATCGTCTTGACATTTTTGCGCTCACAAACATTCGTCCCCAAACCGGGCGTTTCGGTCTGTTCGGTGATCAGCACGGCAGAGCGCTGCTGGTCGCCGGTCTGAATCGTCCGGACCGTTCCGTCCGGGTCCAGCGCCAACAGCGACGTCAGTTTGCCGCCGTAACCGTCCGGACTGGAAGCCGTCGCCGCCACCCCGACCAGTTCACCCCCCTGCAACGCCCCGTAAAACGTCACCTCCCAACCGTTCGGAGAAGTTTTGACTACGGTATTCTCCGACGGCGTATTGTCGAACGCCGGCAGCACTTCCTGCAGCGCCTGATTGACCTTGCGCAATTTCGCCTCGGCGATCGGCTTGGCCGTCAACTGCGCAAAGCCGGCCAAGATCAGAGCGGCAATCCCGCCGGTCAGGGCCAGGAAGGTTCCGAGCACCAGATAATTTTCACTGTCCTTGAGCTTCATGCCGCCACCTCTTTCTTCGCGGCTTTGCGCCGCACATAGCCGAACGGCCGCAACTGGCAGCACCGGTCGATCAGCGGCACCAGCGCATTCATCAGCAGAATCGAAAAACTGACTCCTTCCGGGTAACTGCCCCACAACCGGATCACACAGGTGATGATGCCGCAGCCGACGCCGAAGATGACGCAGCCCCAGCCGGTAATCGGTGAAGTGACCATATCCGTCGCCATGAAAAAAGCCCCCAGCATCAAGCCGCCGGTCAACAGATGGAACAAAGCCGGCGGCGTCGCCGTCGGACAGCAGGCGTTGACGACGCCGGAGACCACCGCCCCCGTGGCGATGTAAAAAACCGGAATCTGCCACTTGATCACCCGCATCAGCATCAGCGCCCCCCCGCCGATCAACAGCGCCAGCGCCGATGTTTCCCCGAGACAGCCGCCGACATTGCCGATGAAATAATTCCAGTAACTGCCGCCGTCAATATAATCGGCAAAAGCGTTCTCATTCGCGCCCGGCGCCGTGATGCCGCCCAGCGGCGTCGCACAGGTCAACTGGTCGATCCCGGCCGTCCCCTGCTCCAACGCCTGCCAGTCGCCGGCCGTATAAAATTTCTGGGCATATTCGGCATTCTCCGGCCCCATATCCCGGGCCGGTATCCACAAAGTCATATAGGCCGGCAACGCGATCAGCAGCGCCACCCGCGCCACCAGCGCCGGATTGAACGGATTGTGACCGAGCCCGCCAAATACCTGTTTGCCCAGCCAGATCGCCAGAAAAGCGCCGATCAGACAGATCCACCACGGCACCCCGGCCGACAAATTCAACGCCAGCAGCAAGCCGGTCAGCGCCGCGCTGCAATCCTTCACCGTTCCCAATACCGGTTTGCCGGCCAGCCGGCACCACAGCATTTCCGCACCGACCGAAAACAGCACGGTCAGCACGATCACCTGCAATGCCGCCCAGCCGAAAAAATAAATTCCCATCACCGTCGCCGGCAACAGGCAGACGCATACTTTCAACATGATGCCGCGCACATCTTCCCTGGCATGAATGTGCGGCGAAGAACTCAACACCAATTCCTCGCCTTTCGGCAACAATAATTTTTCGCAATTCGCTTCGCTCATCTCTATTTCACCTGAATTATTTCTTTTTCATCCGGTTCCGGATCTCCGCCTTGGCCCGGCGGAAATGCTGCACCAACGGCCGGTGCGCCGGACAAACATACGCACAGGAGCCGCACTCCATACAGTCCATCACATGATTCTGCAATGCCAGATCGAACTGTTCGCTTTCGATCGCCGTACTCAACGGTCCCGGAGAAATCCCCATCGCGCAGGCCCGCAGACATTGACCGCAGCGAATGCAGGCGGTGGAATCGTATTGCACCACCTCCTCCGGCGCCAGCAACAGAATGCCGGAAGTATTTTTCATCACCGTCACGCCGAGCGATTTCTGTGCGAATCCCATCATCGGCCCGCCCAGAATGATCTTGCCGGGCTCCCGCGTCACCCCGCCGGCGAATTCCATCGCTTTCAAAATCGGCGTGCCGAGCCGCAGCCGCCAATTGCCCGGCGTCCGCACCGGCGTCCCGGTGATTGTCGTCACCCGCTCGATCAGCGGCCAGCCCTGCGTCACCGCGTCGCAAACCGCCGCCGCCGTGCCGACGTTCTGCACGACGCAGCCGGCATCCATCGGCAAACCGCCGGCCGGTACTTTACGGCCGGTCACCGCATAAATCAATTGCTTTTCCGCTCCCTGCGGATACTGCACCTTCAAGCCGACGATGCCGATGCGGTATTCTTCGGCTCTGGCCAGCATCGCCTCAATGGCATCGGGCTTGTTGACTTCGACGCCGATATAAATCTGTTCAACGCCCAGAATCCGCCCCATGATCGCCGCGCCGGTCAATACTTTCTCCGGCGTCTCCAGCATCACCCGGTGATCGGCGGTCAAATACGGTTCGCACTCCGCTCCGTTCAGCACCAGAAAATCAATTTTCCTGTCCGGCGGCGGCGACAATTTGACGTGACTCGGAAACGCGGCGCCGCCCATGCCGACAATCCCGGCCGCGGCGATGCGTTCCTTCAATAAGGCTCCGTCACAATTCCGCCAGTCAAGCTTCTCCGGCAGCTCGCCCCACTCGTCCTGTCCGTCGGCAACAATTGCCACCGCCGGCACCGGCAATCCCATCGGACCGTCGATTTCGACAATTCCCTCGACCGTCCCGCTGGTCGGCGCATGCAGCGGCACCGAAACGAAACCGGCCGCTTCGGCCAGCATCTGGCCTTTCTTAACTGTATCGCCTTTCTGGACAATCACTTTCGGCGGCGCGCCGACATTCTGCGGCACAATCACTTCATAACGCTCCAGCAGCGGCGCCGTCCGGATCGCCGCATCGGCGGACAGCGCTTTGCCGTCATTCTCCGGATGCACACCGCCCTTGAAGGTGACAACCTTGTATTTCTTATCGCTCATCAATGATTCTCCAGAATTTCATTGCGTTCAATCTGCAAATGCCCATCCACCGTCAGCAGGCAACCGGTCGGACAGCCGGCCGCTTCGACCACTGCCGGTCCCGGCAACGATTCCGCGCCGTAATTGACCGACAGCTTGAATCCGTCCGGAACAAACTGACCTTCCGCGCCCGCTTTCTGACATTTCCGGCAGGCGATGCACGGCACGGCGCAAACTTTCTTTTTCAAGGGGCCACGCTGTGGAGAACTGCAGTAGATATGGACCCTGGCTTCGGCCGGCACCAGTTTGATCAGATGCCGCGGACAGGTATTGACGCAGTTGCCGCAGCCGACGCACAGTTCATTGTGCACCACCGCCAGATTGTTGATGATTTCAATCGCGCCGAACGGGCAGGCGCGCGCGCAACTGCCCATGCCGAGACAGCCATAGGAACACCCTTTCGGGCCGCCGGCCACCAGCGAAGCCGAAACGCAGTCGCGAACGCCGTTGTAGAGAACATGCAGCCGGGTCTGGTTGATGTCGCCGCCGCACAGCACGACGGCGACCTGTTTGAAGCTGCTGCCCGCTTCGATTCCCAGCGTGTTGGCGATCGTCGCCACCACTTCCTGGGAACTGACCGGACACTTGTTCGGCGGCAACTCGCCATTGACCACCGCCTTGGCGAAATCGGCGCAGCCGGCTTTGCCGCAGCCGCCGCAATTGGCGCCCGGCAGCAATTCGGTGACCAGCTCGATGCGCGGATCAACTTCCACTTTGAATATTCTGGCCGCCAGCCCGATGACCGCGCCCAGGCAGCCGCCGATGACCAGCACAATGCCGACCGATACGAAAATCGTCTCCATGATTCGGGGTGCCTCCTTAGCAGATTCCGGAAAAACCGATGAAGGCCATCGCCAGGATGCCGGCGGTGATCAACGCGATCGACATGCCCTGAAACGGCCGGGGAATCTGCGACAGTGCCAGGCGCTCCCGCACCCCGGCAAAGATCAGCAGCGCCAACGCGAAACCGACGCCGGAACAGAAGCCGAACAATGTCGCCGGCCAGACCGGCCGGCCGGCCTGGGCGTTGATTGACGCCACTCCCATCACCGCACAGTTGGTGGTGATCAGCGGCAGGTAAATGCCCAGCGATCGGTAGAGGGCCGGCGAAAGTTTCTGCAGGCAGATTTCCACCACCTGCACCAACGCGGCGATAATGAGAATGAACAGAATAATCTGGAGAAATTTCAGGTCGACCGAAATGCCGAAAATTTCCCGTGTCTGCAGCACATATTGAAAGACCAATGCCGTCGCCAGCGAAGCCAATGTCATGACGAAGACGACGGCGCTTCCCATCCCCAGCGCCGTATCCAACCGTTTGGACACGCCGAGGAACGGACAGATGCCCATGAAACGGGCCAGTACAAAATTGTACACCAGCACCGCTCCAATGGTCAATTCCAAGTAATTTTGTTGCTCCATAGATATTCCCTGTTTCTCTGGTTTGCACGTCATTTTCCGCTAAAAAAACGGACGAATACAATGTATCATTCCAAGCCGCCGCTGTCAACGCATCTTTCAGGTGCTCCGGCAAAAAAAGCCGTCAACCGCAGTTGTTTTTTTTCATTCATCTGGCTATATTACAGTTGATTTAGCTAGAGCCCGGCTCCGGAGCCGGGCCATCTCTTGAGACAACCAAAACGCAAGGATGTGACAAATGGCTGTTGAATTATCGTATGTCGTAATCTCTCCGTACAGTCTGATCAAAGCGCGTACCGGCGTCATTCTCGCCCGGCTGCTGTCCAGGACCGACCTGGAACTCATCGGCGCCCAGATTCTGGCCTTCACCCCGGAACAGACGCAGGCTTATGCCGCGTTGCTGCGCCAGGAGAAATCGAAAAATTCCGAAATGCTCGCCGATTACGTCCTTGAAAACTTCACTCCCACCGGCGAAGGCAAGAACAAACGCTTCCTGCTGGTGCTGTTCAAAGGCGAAGACGCCTGCCGCAAGATTGCCGGAATCGTCGGCGGCATTCCCTATCAGGCACCGCACTCGCTGATGAACGGCGACACGATTCGCGCCACCTACGCCGATCTGATCGAAGACAGGGACAATCCGGCCGTCATCCGCTATTTCGAGCCGGCCGTGCTGGCGCCGGAGGATTGGAACCGCGCCGTGCCGGCCCTGAAACTGTTTGCCGAAGTCGCCTCCCAGTCGCCGAACATTATCGCCAATACCGTCGGTTCGGCACCGGACGACGAACAGACGCTGGTCATCATCAAGCCGGACAACTGGCGCTATCCCAGCAGCCGGCCCGGCAACATCATCGACATGCTCAGCCGTACCGGTTTGCGGATCGTCGGCTGCAAGCTTTACCGGATGAGCATCGCCGAAGCGCTGGAATTCTACGGCCCGGTCCAGCAGGCGCTGCAGGAAAAACTGGCGCCGAAGATCGGCGACAGGGCGCGCCAGTTGCTCGAGCAGGAACTGCATTGCCCGCTGGATAACGGCGTCCTGGAGCAACTCACCGCCAGCGTCGGCATGCGCTACGCCGACTACGAGTTCGGCAGCCTGATCGAATTCATGTCCGGCCGCCGGCCGGAAGATTGTCCGGAAGCGGAACGCAACGAGCCCGGCCTGGTCAAGTGCCTGGTGCTGATTTACGAGGGCAAGGACGCCATTCAGCGGATCCGTCGCGTCCTCGGTCCGACCGATCCCGGCAAAGCGCCCGGCGGCACCGTCCGGCGCGATTTCGGCAGCAACGTCATGGTCAACACCGCCCACGCCTCCGATTCGCCGGAAAGCGTCCGGCGCGAAGAGCGCATCATCAAGATCAGCCGCAATCATCTGGCCGCCAAGATCGACGAATTTCTGGCCGCCAACTGAGCCGGGGGGCAATCATGGATTTCAACACTTTGCTGGCCAGGCGCCGGACCATCCGGCGCTTTCAGCAGCGCCCGGTCCCGGAGGAAGCGCTGCGACGGATGCTGGAGGCGGCAAGGCAGAGTTCCTGCGCCGCCAATTTGCAGCGTCTGCGTTATCTTGTTCTGCGCGATGAATCGCTGGTCGGCGAGATCTTCCGGCATACCCGTTATGCCGCCAAGGTCGCTCCCCGGCGCAATCCGGTGCCCGGCGAAACCGCGCCTCGGTGTTTCATCGCCGTTTACAGCGACGCGACGCCGAACAATCATCTTTACGCCGACGCCGGCGCCGCCATCCAGAGCATGGAACTGATGGCCGCCGACCAGGAACTCGGCTGCTGCTGGATCGGCGCTTTCGACGCCCGGGCGGTCGAAAGCCTGCTGGATTTTTCGGCGCCGCGGCGGCTGCTTTATCTGCTGGCGGTCGGCTATCCGGCTGAAATGCCGGTCGGCGAAACCGTGGCGCTGGATGAGGACGCCAGTTATTATCTCGACGACCGGGATGTGCTGCACGTGCCGAAATACCGGCTGGACGATCTCGTTTCCTGGCGCTGAAGCCACGGCGGCGGCTTTTCATCCCACTTTTCGCCGGGTAGAAAGCCGCCGCCGGCCGACTATCATCTTCCCACTTCTCATCAAAATCAAAGAAAAACAAAAAAAATTTCATTTTTTTTAGATTTCCCTATTGCATTTTGTTAACCGATTTACTATACTATATAGCAAACGAAGTAAATCGATTCACTAATCATTAACCATGACGATACGATGAATGACAACAAGGATGAGACGCTCATGAGTACAGCCCCGGAACGGAAGAACGGCAAATTACGAATCAGTGATATTGCCCGACTGGCCGGCGTTTCGACGGCGGCGGTTTCCGCCGTACTCAACAACCGTCCGAAAATCAGCGCCCAGACCAAAGAACGGGTACAGCAAATCATCAAGACCCACAATTACGTTCCGCAGAGTGCGGCCCGGATGCTTTCCAGCAAGCGAAGCTATCAGATCGGTTTTCTGCTTTCCTGCAAAGTAACGCTCGGATTGGCCAACAACTATTTCGCCACGATGCTGTCCGGCGTTCACGACATCTGCCGGAAACGAAAATACAACGTGGTTATCTCCACCTACGACATGAGCGACATCAACGAATTCATCATGCCGACCAACATTCGTCAGTGCAACATCGACGGCCTGATTCTGGCCGGGATCACCGATTTGCAGGTCGTCCGTGAAATTCAGAAGACCAAACTGCCGTTCGTCATCATCGGTGGTCAATACCCGGAAGACATCCTCTGCGTCAACACCGACGAACAGGAGAGTTGCGAACGCATTCTTTCCTATTTTTACAGCCTGGGGCACCGCCGGATTGCCGTACCGGTTTATTACCTGTTCACCCGGGAAATTTACCAGGAGGCCCGCGAACGGCTTTGCGCCAAAAATCTCTGGAACGACCTGGAACTGCAGTTCCCGCCTTACCAGGCGGAGGAGTTCATCAGCGGTGCCCGGCTGGCCGGGGAATGGCTGGCGATGCCGCTGGCCGAGCGCTTCACCGCGCTGGCGGCCACCGATCAATTTGCCGCTGGTTTTTTGAACCGTTTCATCGAGGCCGGCGGCAACTGCCCGCAGGACATTAGCATCATCTCGCTGGAAACGCCGTTGAGCCGTTACGGCATCATTCAGATGACCACCTTCGACGACCATACGTTCATCCTCGGCCAACAAGCGGCGTTGAGCGTTCTCGATCTGGCAGAAGGCAAGCGGACTTTCGAAGAGATCAGCTTCAATCTGAACATGTTCAAAAACAATGCCGAAATCATCGTCCGCCATTCGACGGCGCCGCCGCCGAACCGTTCGCTGCACGTCATTCAGAAACCGGACTTGCAGGTGAAGGCGGCGGTCGAAGCCATCCAAGTTGCCGATGGAACTTTTGCACTCTCTTAATTGTATATAAAACACCAAAAACCTCCATCTAAATCGGAAAGGAAAGTAACCATGAAGAAAAGTTTCACACTCATCGAACTGCTGGTCGTGATTGCGATTATCGCCATTCTTGCCAGTATGTTGCTGCCGGCATTGGGCAAAGCCAAAGCGAGGGCGATGTCAATCAAATGCGTCAATAACCTGAAACAGTTGGGCATCACTTATTCGATGTACACCAACGACTACGATGACAATTACCTGGCGCATTACGATTTTGGTGAATTCGGTAAAAGCAACACCACCTGGTGGCTGGATCTCGGCTGGTATGAGACCGGCAACGAAGTATGGGACGGCCGGGCGCTGTCCGGTGTCTGGCAATGCCCGACCAACAGCCGTCAATGGTGGAACGATAACTCGACGATGGACAATCCCTACGGCATGAATTATGTCCACAATTATGCGCGCCTGGGGCGAGGCAAAAAGACCGTCCAGATGAAGCAGCCGACCATTCTGGCGGTACTGGCGGATTGTTCCAGCGAGGGCGGCGGTTACATCGATTATTTCCCGAGCTGGTCGGATAACGCCTGGAATGTCAGAAACCAGACCACTTTTATGGGAGCCGGCATGGTCCATGACAAAAAGACCAACATGCTGTTTGCCGACTGGCATGTCCAGCCGATGTCCGCCACAGAGCTTGCCGACAATGACGAAAAATGGAACAGCACATACGGCGATTGAAGAAAGGTACGTTTTGCCGGGCCGTAATTGCCGTTCGACGATCACAATCTGTCGCTGCCCCCGGCGGCCCCGGCAGATGCGGTTCATGACCTTCGACAATCCGAAGCCGAAGGTCGAAACCGTCTACCGTCGATTAGGCAACAACGCGACCGATCCGCGTCGCCCAATGTCCGCCGCCGTCTCCGGTTTCAAACCGGAGACGGCGGCCATTCTCAATTTCCCCGCAACGTCACCGGTTCCCCGGATTCCAACCACAGCTCTTTCTCGATCAACCTGGTAGAATCTTCTTTTCCGTTTCCACTCCGCAAACGGAACATGCAGGCTATCCGTAACCGGATTTTACCACCGTCCGCCGGATCGACTCTGGTCTTGGCAACATAACCATATCCCGACACCTTGACTTCTTCAAAAAATTCGGTCTGAAACCAGTGAGAGGTCGTTCCCGGTCCCAATAATTCCACCGTTCCGACCGTTCCCTTCTCCACCAGCAAAGCCGGAGCAGCAACCACTTCATGCTTCAGTTGGTCAAAAGACTTCATGGTTATGGCATAACAGCCGGGCCGGCCGGTCAGCGGCGATACCGTCACTTCCACATCATATGATGCATTCTCGCGATCGCGTTGCTGCAAAGATTGCAGATATTCCGCCAGATATACCTCCAAATCCTCCATATCCGTCAAGGCCACGACTTCTTGCGCGGTCAACACAAACGGCCGCACCGGCGGCAACGAAGATTCCAGCGGTGAAATACGTACGTACCGCTGCAACCGGTTGAGCCGGTCGCGCCGGATCATTTCCAACGCGTTCTGCCGGTCTGACGGCAACCGGATCAGCAAAGATTCCTCCGCTACTTCCGTCGGCGAATAGAGCGCCAATTCGGTCCGGCCGGCCCATTCCCGCCGGTAGATGACGCTTTGTTCCGGCATCGCCTGTTGCCACATCGGTTTCATTCGACTGGAACCCGGCACATAGAGCAGTCGCTGCCGGCCCACACCTGCCGGCCACAGGCTGGACGCTCACTGCGCCGCGTTGCTTTTCCGCTTGTTTACCAGAGGGATAAAGTCACACTTCCGGCGCCGGCATCTCTTCGGTCGCCAGTTGAATGCTGCTCTGCTGGTCGGCCTGCCGGCGGTTGGTCAGTTTCGGCAGGAAAATGATAAAGGTAGTCCCCTTGCCGACCCGGCTCAGGACCTGCATCGCGCCGTGGTGATGGTTAATCGTGCCGTAAACCATCGCCAGCCCCATGCCGGTTCCCTCTCCGACCGGCTTGGTCGTGAAGAACGGTTCGAAAATCCGCTGCATCGTTGCCCGGTTCATCCCACGGCCGTTATCCCGGATCATGATGTAATAGAAATCGGCCGGTTCGAATCCTTCCGGCGGCAATTCCATCGGATGCGGCTTGACCGGACACTGCGACGCCTCCCCCAGCGAAATTTCCACCACCGGCAGATACCCCTCTTCCTTGCGCATCGCATCGCGGGCGTTGATCAGCAGATTGACGATCACCTGCTGCAACTGCAGCTGATCGCCGCAAATCCAGCACTCCCTGTCGCCATAGGCTTCGATCAATTTCATATGCCGCTTGCAGCTCAGCCGGAACAACTCGACGCTTTTGAGCAACAACTGGCGCAATTCCAGTTCAGCCTCCTGATATTTTCCCTTGCGGGCGAAACCGAGCAACTGGCCGGTCAGCCGGCTGGCCTGTTCGGCGACCATTTCAATCTTGTCGAGATGCTGCTTGATCTTCGGGTTGTCCACCGCGTAAATCATATTGATCACATCGATATGTCCCAGAATCGCATGAACGTAATTGTTGAAATCATGGGCGACGCCGCCGGCCAGTTTGCCCAGCGACTCCAAACGCTGGGAA
The DNA here is from genome assembly GCF_903645315.1 of Victivallis sp. Marseille-Q1083. Classification (NCBI taxonomy): domain Bacteria; kingdom Pseudomonadati; phylum Lentisphaerota; class Lentisphaeria; order Victivallales; family Victivallaceae; genus Victivallis; species Victivallis sp. Marseille-Q1083. The sequence goes on along the minus strand of NZ_CAHJXL010000001.1, from coordinate 3,568,773 downwards.
TGCGCCAATTGTTCGCGCAGCATCTCCCGTTCTTCCGCCAGATGGGTCTCTTCGGTGATATCGCGGCCGAAAACGATCAGCATCAGCACGCCGTGGACATTGATCGGCGAAATCGTCAGATCGATCAGCAGATCCAAATTCTGGGTGCCGGCCATCCGCACCTTGTAACGGGCGCCGCGGCCGTCGGCCGTCGGCGGCGTGTTCAGCATCACCCGCCGCATGTTTTCATCGACATCGTACATCAATTCGAAAAAATCCCGGTTGGCCAAGTCGAGCGGCGATTTCATCTTCAGCATTTTGGCGGTGGCCGGATTGCACTCGATGATCATCCCGAGGTTGTCGATCAGGATGACCATCTCGGTGGCGTTTTCCACCACCATTTTATAACGGCCTTCCCATTCGAGCAGATTTTTTTCCAGCATCTTCGAACGGCCGTAACCGCCGAAAAACGCGAAGACGATCTCCAGCGGATTGTGTTCTTTGTTCTCGTTGCCCTGCTCGAATTTGTGGATGTAAACCGTCAGCAGGATGCCGAACCAGAAAGCCGTCACCGTCCGGATGACGAAGGTATTGTTCAATTCGACCGGCCAGAGCGGCTGGGTACGGAAAGTCAGCAGCATGTACACCAGCGAATCGGCCAGCTGCGCCACCATCAGCGCGCCGAACAGACAACAGAATAAATTTCTGTTGGAGTTGCGCAGCCGGGTATAGACGATCGGCAGCAGGAAGAGGTCGATGATCTGGGCGACCAGCGTCGCCAGCAGGCCCTGCCGGCTGCGTTCCAGCAGGAATTCGAAAGTGTTGGCCGCAATGCCCTGCGAAATGGAGAACTCCTGCCAGGCGCACTGCAACCTGGTCAGGTCGCCGAGGTAGAAGAAGATGCCGAACAACACCAGCAAGCCGATGATGAAACGCTGGATCGCCAGCGTTCCTTCGGTGACATACAACAGCAGCAAAGCGGCGAGGCAGGGCATGAAAAATACCGTTGAACTCAACCGGAACGACAACCCGAACCACAGGACGTTCGGCCCCTGCACCTGCAAATCGGCGGCATAGACCAACTGCATCATCAGGAACATCAACCCGAAGGTCATGTAGAACGCCGCCGACCCCAATACCTTGCGCTGGCTGTGCAGCAGGCAAAAGCCGACAAAAATAAACGTCATCTCCAGCAATGCGAGCAGCAATACCAGCATCGTATCCAAAAGAATTCATCCCCCCTGTCATGTTGACGGCGCCTCCCGGACCGCGAAAGACGCCGTGACCGTTACGGCTCCGCCCGATATTCAATTGCCGTTTTCATTGGCCTCCTTCAAACGTTCGCGCACCATCGCGGCCCGGACGACATCACATTCGCCGCCGGACAGGACCCGGCCGGCATATTTCTGCAAATGCGCCGGCCCGATCGCCATGAACAGCAGATTGACCGTTTTGACGTTGACCATCGAAAACATCTTCATATCGACGCCGAAACGCAGCCGCGACAGCAAATTCAACGCTTCCTCATAATTCAAAATATAGGAGTGCCGCAACATGCCGTAAGCTCTCCCCACCTGATCCAGCAGGAAAGCCTGATTCTTTTCCAGCATCGAATAACGGGCGTTTTTCTCATGGTTGATCATCATCGCGATGACATTGCTCAGCCGCTCGATGATCTGCGTCTCACTCTCGCCGAGCGTGCTCTGGTTGGAAATTTGAAAGAGATTGCCGCGATTGTCCGAGCCTTCGCCGAAAATGCCGCGCACCGCCATCCCCAGTTTGCCGACGCCCTGAATCGCCGCAGTAATCTGCCCGGACAACACCAAGCCGGGCAGATGGAGCATCACCGAAGCGCGCATGCCGGTACCGACGTTGGTCGGACAACAGGTCAGATAGCCGAGCCGGTCGTCGAACGCATAATCCAGAAATTCGCCGAGCCGCGAATCCAGCCGGTCGATGATCTGCCAGGCCTCCTGCAACTGCAACCCGGGCAGCAGCGTCTGCAGCCGCAGATGGTCCTCTTCGTTGACCATGATACCGCTGACCTCATCGGCCTGAACGAACAATTCCGCCCCCTGCCGCCGGGCCAGGAAGTCGGGGCTGACCAGCCGGCGCTCCAGCAGCAACTGCTTTTCCATTTCGCTCAATTCATTGAGCTTGAAGCTCAGCGGCGCTTCTCCCAGGCAGCCGCTGCTCTTCAATGCCTGTTCGACATTCTGGTCCAGCAGCTCCAGTTGCTCCGCCGTCGCCGCAATCGGAAACGGAAAACCGACGACATTGCGGGCCAGCCGGATGCGCGAACTGATGGCAATGTCATTGTCCTCCTCGCAATTCGCCAGCCAACTGACATTGTTCCGCCACAGCCGTTCGATATCCGCCGCGCTCATAACTGCACCCCGCGATCCGCCAGTTTCTTCTTCAACTCATTGATGCGGTCGCGAAAGACCGCCGCCTGTTCATACTCTTCCCGCTTGACCGATTCGGCCAGGCTCTGCTGCGCCATCGTCAACTCCCGCAACCACTGCGAATTGTCCGCATCGTGCCCGTCGTGCGGCATTTTGCCGACATGGACCTTGCCGCGGTGCATCTTCGTCAACGCCTCATCGATCACTTCCTTGAACGTCTCATAACAAACCGGACAGCCCAGCCGGCCGGTTTTCCGCAATCCGACGATATCCCAACCGCAATTCGGACAGGCGTTGGCCGGTTCCACCGCGGCGTCCTCCTCCCGGCGCTCCTTGGCGCCGGTCGCCGGATCGGTGAATTTGGCAGACAGATTGTACAACATCTCCGCCAGGTTGAAGCCGCCGAAATCCAACCCGCCGTTGCTCTGCTTCTGCGCCGCGCAATCGCTGCAGATGTGCATCGTTTTCTTATTGCCGCCGACAATCTCCTGAATATGGATTGTCGCCTCATTGTGTTTGCATATCTCACATAACATAACTTTCAATCACTTTCCGAAATAAAATATTTCGAGGACTATTCCCCGTTCTTGACAATCCCGCTCTGGCATAATATAGTGTTGGAAACCGTGCTGGCAACCTCCTCCCGCAGGAAAGTAACAATGTTTTTACGACTATTTTAAGGAATGACAACCATGACAAAACTCGGCATCATCGGCGGCAGCGGCCTGTATGACATCGAAGGACTCGAAGCACTTCACACGCAAACACTGGACACTCCGTTCGGAACGCCTTCCGACCAATTCACCTGCGGCCGCCTGCACGACGTCGAAGTGGTCTTCCTGCCGCGCCACGGCCACAACCACACCCTGCTGCCGCACGAGTTGAACCACCGCGCCAACATCCATGCGATGAAACAACTCGGCGTCACCCACCTGCTGAGCATTTCGGCAGTCGGCAGCCTGACCGAGGAAATGCGGCCGCGCGACGTCGTGATCATCGACCAGTATTTCGACCGTACCAAGCGCGGCGGCGAAACGCAAACCTTTTTCGGCGGCGGCGTCGCCGCCCATATCGCATTCGGCCATCCGGTCTGCCCGGAACTATCAAGCCTGGCCGCCGCCGCCGCCCGCGAAGCCATCGCCGGCTCCGAAGCGCCCGACCGCCGGGTGTTCCCAACCGGCACCTACGTCAACATCGAAGGCCCGGCCTTTTCCACCCAGGCGGAATCCCGCTTCCATCGCGACAATCACCTGTCGGTCGTCGGCATGACCAACTTGGCCGAAGCCAAGCTGGCCCGGGAAGCCGAACTGTGTTACTGCACCGTCGCGATGGTCACCGATTACGACTGCTGGCACCCCGACCATGACCATGTCACCGTCAAACTGGTCGTCCAGAACCTTACCGCCAACGTCAAACTGGCCAAAGAGATCATCCGGCTGGTCGCCGGCCGGGTCGCCGGCCTGCCCGTACGCTGTCCGTGTCCGCACGCCCTGGAACACGCGCTGATCACCCGCCCAACGGCGATCTCCGCCGAAAACCGCCGGAAATTCGAACTGCTCATCGGCAAATATCTGTGAAGTTGACAGGCGAAAACTAAATTTTGTTCAGCCGCATGCCCGCTTCAGCCGGCACTCTGGCCGCCGCGACTGAAAAATTCGCCGCGCGCCAGGCGCTCGGACTGCAACTGGCCGCCGTCCACCAGCCGGGCCGCCGCCCGCTGGATTTCGGCGGCATCGCAACCGAGCGCCACCACCAGATCCGCCACCGTGGCGGGACGGCGCAACACGTAATCCAGAATCCGTTTGTCCAGTTCGCTCAGTTCCAGCTTTTTATGCAACGCCGGGCTCTTGTAGCGATAGACGCCCACCGCTTCGACCGGCACGAACGGCTCCAGCGCCCGGATGAACCGCCCCAGGTCGCGCGACGTGGCCGGCCGGATCCACTCCACGCAGCCCGGTCTATCCAGGGTATTGAGCTGCACTTTGCCCACTTTCAACTGCCGGATGATCGCCGCAAACCGCTCAAGCGACGCCTCGGAATCGTTGACGCCCGGCACGACAAAAAGTTCCAGCACCGTTTCGGCGGTGCGATTTCGGCAGAAATCGATCAGATTGGCGACAAAAACGTCGAAATCCGACATCGCCGCCGGCCGGTTGATCTGTTCGAATTCCGGCCGGCAGGAGGCATCCAGCGACGGCACGACCAGATCGACGGCGGCAATTTCCCGCCGCAGCGCCCGGTCCCCGAGCAGCATGCCGTTGGTCAGCAGGCAAATCCTGTATTCCGGATAACGGGTCTTGAGGAAAGCGACCACTTCGCCGATTTTCGAATGCAACGTCGGTTCGCCGGAACCGGAAAAGGTGACGTAATCAAGTGGCGGACGGCTCCGCAGCACCAGGTCGAGCTGGGCCAGCACCGTCGCGACCGGCACGTATTCGCGCCGTTCCATCGTCAGCAGGGTAGTGGCGCCGGCTTCGCAATAAACGCAATTCTGCGGACAGGTTTTCGGTTCGACCAAATCAATCCCCAGCGAAACACCGAGCCGCCGGGAGGCAACCGGTCCGAAAATATATTGTCGAGACATTTTTTTTGAATTCCCCGGTTTCAAAGTGAAGTAAATCTGCTATGTTATTCCATCAACATAGTTTTATTTCAGTTTTTTACAACGATCATTCATCAATAAACCGGGATTTTGCTTATGATACTGTGGCCGCATTTGTACTTTATCACGCTGCTGGGCGGCGCCGGGCTGACGCTGATCGCCACGCCGCTTTTTCAGCGGCTGGCGGAAAAACTCGATTTCATGGACCGCCCGAAAGGCGAAAAACACAAAGGCCACGGCAAGCCGGTCGCCCTGCTCGGCGGCGCGGCGATGTTCTCCGCCTGGCTCTGCTGTTTCCTGTTCGCCTTTCTGGCGCTGGATTCCGGGCTGGCGACCCAGATCTCCCAGGCGATCGCCGCCCATACCGCCGGACTGGCGCACGTCTCTGTCAAGCTGCTGTTCATCATTCTCGGCGCCGCGCTGGCGATGCTGCTCGGACTGGCCGACGACCGTTGCCATCTGCAGGCGGCGCCGAAATTCGCCGGCCAGTTCCTCGTCGCCCTGATCGCCGTCCAGTTCGCCGGCATCCGGATCAGCATCTTCCTGGATGTGCCGGTATTGACCTGGCTGGCCACCGTCTTCTGGTTCATGCTGATGATGAATTCAATTAACTTCTTCGACAACATGGACGGACTGGCGGTCGGCACCGTCACCATCGCCATGCTGTTCTTCGCCATCGTTGCCGGCATCCAGCAGCAATATTTCGTTGCCACCCTGGCCTCGCTGAGCTGCGGCGTCGGTCTCGGGTTCTGGTTTTTCAACCATTCGCCGGCAACCATCTTCATGGGGGATTCCGGCAGTCACTTCCTCGGCTACCTGATTGCGGTGGTCAGCGCCAGCGTCACCTATTATTCACCGGAATTTTCGCTGTCGCGTTTTCCGGTTCTGCTGCCGCTGTTCATCCTGTCGATTCCGCTGTTCGACACGCTGTCGGTCATCGTCATCCGCAGCCTCCGCCGCCAACCCTTCTGGATCGGCGACCACAACCATCTTTCCCATCGCTTCGTCCGGCTCGGCATGAGCCGCAAACGGGCGGTGCTGCTGCTGCATACGTTGATGTTCGTCATCAATTTGAGCGTCCTGCCGCTGTTGTGGGGAACCTTCCAGACGGCCGTGGTCATCTTGGTGCAGCTGCTGTTCCTGCTCAGCTTCCTGACGCTGCTGCTCAACGCCGGCAAGACCCTGCCGGCCGCCTCCGGCCCCCCGACCGATCAACCGGCGAAAAAACCGTAATCAAAAACTCAGTTCCCGGCGCAGCAACTGGAAAAGTTGCCGGAACAACAGCATCCCCAACGAGCGGTAACGCCGGCAGCTCACTTCACCGCTGCGGCCGAACTGCCCGGACCATTCTCCCGCCGACGGGACGATTTCCACCAGGTAAAAGCGTTCCTGCAACTCCGGACGGCCATCCCGGCCGCGAACCGTCGCCAACGGCCCGCCGTAGAGATCCAGCAACGGCGAATTGACCACCGCCACCGGAATCGCGCCGACCGAACGGATGATCCCCCGGCAACTGTTCCATTCACCGGCCAGGCGAAGCTGCACTTCCTGCCGTTCCCGCAACCAGCCGATCTCCTTCTCGCCGGCATAGGCCCGAATCAACGGTTTTTCATCGTAAAGCACCCCCATCAAACGGCCCGGCGCCAGAAATTCACCGACATGGGCGGAATCGGCAATCCGGGCAAAACGGCCGGCGAAGGCGCTTTCGCAGCGCAATTGCCGCTGCCGCCGCACCATTTCATGGACATTTTCCAGCGCCCGCTGCCGCTGCTGTTCCAGCGCCGGCAATTCCCGTTGCCGTTCCGGCGTTCGGCCGGCCTGCCGGAACTCTTCCTCCGCACGGCGGAAAGCCAATTGCGCCCTTTGCGCCGCATTGTCGAATTCCGGATTCATCGTTTCAATCAACGGCTGTTGCGGTTCCACCCATTGGCCATCCGACGCCCAATTCTGCAGGTATCCCGGCTGCCGGACATAGAAGTACTCCACCGCTCCGGCCGACACTTCCATCGGCAGCCGCAACGTCCACGGCAACGGCAGCGCCAGGATACCGAGCAGAACCAGCAGCCCCCCGCCGAACAGCACCGCCCGGGCCGGCCGGAGGCGCTCCCGCTGCCGCCAATACCATTGAAACTCCCGCCGCAGCGGCCGCCAGACCAGGAGATAGAATTCCAGCAGCAGCAAAGCCAGGCCGATCGTCTTGGTGAACCTGAAATAGACCACCATGATGATCGCCGTATACAAGAACAGGCGATAAATGAACGAAGCGATACCGTAAACCAGCAGCCAGCCCGACCGTTCCGGAGCCGGACCGGCGGGCATGCCGAGCACATGATGCTGAAAACGCCGTCGCACCTCCTGCAAACTGCGCTGCTGCAGATTATGGATGCCCAACGCATCCATCAGCAGAAAATAACCGTCATAGCGGATCAGCGGATTGCCGTTGACGAAGACCGTATTCAGCGCGCTGACGGCAAACAGATAAAAACAGACCGTATGCAGCGCACCCGGCGACGAAGCCGCCCACATCAGTGCCGCCAGACCGCCGATCGCTACTTCGGCGGCGATTCCGGCCGCGTCGATCCAAATCCGGCCGCGGCGATCCGACAACTGCCAACCATCGGTGACATCGGTAAACAAGCGCGGCAGAAAAACGATGAAACCGAGGCCGAACCGACGCACCCGGACGCCGTAGGATTTGGCGACATAAGCATGCGCCAGCTCATGAATGATCTTCACCGCCGTCACCGCCAGCGCATAATTGATCAGTCCCCGCCGCGATAGAGAATGCGCAAACATATCGCCGACCGCCGTCCAATGCCGGATCAGGCCGAGATAACCGGCCGCCGCCGACAGCAGCAGCAGCCACACCACCGGCCGGTTGAAGATCATCCGGACCCATGGCAGCGTCCGGGTCAGAAAGCGGTCGGGACGACACAGGGTAAACTGCAAAAACAGATAGGAAGAAAGCACTTTCTGCCAGAGCATGCCGCGTTCCAGCGCCGCAACTTTACCGGCGGCCGCCATCGCCTCCTCCGGCGGCAGACGAAGCAGATGGTGATGTTTCAGAAACAGCACCCCCTGCAGCACCGTTTCCCGATCCAAGCCGGCGGCGGCTCCCCGCGCGAGCAATTCATCGAGCGGCAGCGCGTCCTTCAAAAAACCGGATAACGTCAGCAACGCCTCATCCAATTGAAAATAACGATCCGCCACCGGATCGAACCACACTGCGCCTTCGGCATTGTGCAGCAATTTCAGGTCCCGCCGCAACGGAGCGACCTGCGGGACGTTCTCTTCCCTCGCTGCCGTCATACGCCATGCCACCAGATCAGCAGATTGCGGAACAGATAAAAGCCCAGTGAAACGCGCGGGCCCTGCACCCGGGCAATGCCGCGCATGCCGGAAAGCAATTCGGGTGAATTTTCTTCCGGCGCCAGCTTCACCCGAATCCGATAGCCGTAATGATTCAGACCGATCGGCAACGCCTGCGGACTGACCGACAGCAATTCACCGCGCAGCGACTGTTCCGGCCGGGTATGCAAATAAAGCGCCAGCGACAATTGTTCCGGATCGGTCAGCACCGCAGCGTCCCGTTCGTTCAAATAAACTTCCGCAATCAACGCGCCATGCTCCGGAATCACCTCGAACAACCGCTCTCCCGCCGTCAGCGAACGGTTCAGCAGTTTGGCGATATCGTTGAAGAAAACCCGGCCATCGGCACCGGCGTACAGCGTCGAATGTTCGACATACCACTTGCACAAATCCACATCGGCCGCCTCGCTGGCCATCTCCAACTGCAGCAATTTGGCGGCAGCCAGGCTGGCCGGGTCCTTGACCGACTGTTTCTGGGCAACCTCATAGCGCATCCGCGCCAATTCGCAGCGGCGCATCGCCTGCACCAATTTGAAATTCACCTCGTCACTGTCATAACGCAAAATCGCCTGGCCGGCCTTCACCGGCGCACCGTCGCCGACCAGGCACTCCCGCAACGTTCCCGGAAACGGCGCATAGACGACATTTTCCTCCAGCGGACGCAGCTCAAAATCGGCACTAACCGTATCCCGCACCCGGACGAACACCAACAGCGCCGCCACAATCACCGCCAGCCACAGCCAACGGCTCCGTCCCCACCGCCCCGGCGCCAGCCGGAAACGACCGGTTCCCCGGCCGTCCAGGCTTTCGAACGCATCGGCGTAAAAACGGTACAGCACCCGCAACAACGGCAGACTGCCGTCCGCCGCCGGCCGGGACGCCTCCTGCCAGAAGCCCAATACCCAGAACCGGGCACAATCGTCCGGCCGCCGCCGGCCGGAACGCAGCGGAACGACCACCAGGATTTCCCGGTCCGCGCTGAAGGCGGTGCGATCCCGCAGCGGACAAACGTCGTTTTCGACATCCGGCGCCAACAGCGTCACCGACTCCAAAGCCGGAAACGCCGGCGCAATCGTCCGCAGCGCCTGATTGTAAGCCGAATCGCCAACCACTTTGGCCTGGCCGGCCTGGGCCAGAACCCGGACTCGTCTCTGCCGGACCTCCAACAGCGTGGAACGATCCGCCGGAATCAAACCGAGGCTCCGGTTGACGATATAAGAAGCCAACGCCGCCGGCGTCGGCGCTTCAAACGCCCCCTGCCCCAGTTTGATGATCTGGGACAACGCCGCCAGGCGCCCCCGCAACTGCTGCGCTTCGGTAGTCATCGGCAGCGAATCACTCCGGACATGCCGGGCAGCAATTTCCCGTCGGCATTGTCCAGCAACAACCGCAATTCGAAATTACCGCTGGTGGCATCGCCGCGCGGTGCCAGAAAGGCGATTTTCCCCTCCAGCGGCATCGCCTGCTCATCGGTCAAAAACCACAGCGGTTCTCCCAGCCGCAACCGGCTGCGCAATTCCAGCGGCAGGAAAGCGACGGCGTAAACCTTGCTGTCGTCGATGACCGACACCAGCGGCATACCGGCCCGGACGAATTCGTGCGCCTTGCACAACCGTTCGGCCAGCTTGCCGTCGAACGGCATCCGGATCGAGCATTCCACGACATTGAAGCTGGTCAACCGCAAATCGGCGATGGCGGTTTTTTCCCGGGCCACGGCCAATTCCCAGTCCAGCTTGCTCTTCGCCAGTTCCTGTTCGCCGAGCAGGCCTTTTTGAAACAGTTCGAGATTGCCGTCGTAAATTTTCCTGTAATAATTGCGCTGGGTGACGCTTTCCTGATAAACCGCCTCCGCCTTTTCCTTCAACGGCAGGAATTCCGCCGTGTCCAGTTCGACGATCACCGCATTCTTGGCGGCGGCGTCGCCATCCTTCAACCGGTATTCGCCGACCACACTGCTGACCCGCGCCGAAACCACCGCTTCCTGATACGGGATCAGCACCGCGATAAACTCCCCCCCGACACCGGGTTCACCGGCAACAGCCGACAGGACGACGGCCATCCAGACGGCGCACCATCGCCAAACAGGACACATCATAGTTTTTCTCCTCAGATCACCAACAGCGATTCCAGATCCCGGTCCAACTGCGTTTTCAGCAGATCCGGAATTTCGATCTCCTCGCGGACCGGCCGCAACGGCGCATAATCGCTGAGCAGATATTCTCCGTCCGGCAGCGGCGTCAATTCTTCCACTTCCGGCGGCAGATGTTTCACCGCGGCATTCAATTCGGCAACCAGCCGGCTGCGCTCCAGCGTGAACGCTTCCAACTCCATAAAACTGCGGTCGATTTCCTGATGCTGTTTGTCGATATTGAATTGCGCGACGCCATCACCGACCGGCCTGGCAACAATGGTCAACGATCCCTCGACAAAGGTCACGTCATAATTATCCATCCCGCTCAAACGGTACTCGTCGATCGCATATTCGCCGACATTCTCGCCCTTGTCGCTGCGGTTCAACGTCACGCTGTCACTGCCAACCAGGCCGCCAACCACCTGATAGCTGAAATTCGGGTCTGCTTCGCCATAAGTTTTATGCTGGTCGTCCGCGACAATCGTGATCGACCGCTTCGTGATCGTCAACGTCCCTTCCACGAAAGTCACATCGTAATTCGCGGCGCCGGTCAAGTCATAGTCGTCGATCGCATAGTCGCCGACATTCTCGCCCTTGTCGCTGCGGTTCAACGTCACGCTGTCGCTGCCAACCAGGCCACCGACCACCTGATAACTGAAATTCGGGTCTGCTTCGCCGTAAGTTTTATGCTGGTCGTCCGCGACAATCGTGATCGACCGCTTCGTGATCGTCAACGTCCCTTCCACGAAAGTCACATCGTAATTCGCGGCGCCGGTCAAATCATAGTCGTCGATCGCATAGTCGCCGACATTCTCACCCTTGTCGCTGCGGTTCAACGTCACGCTGTCGCTGCCGACCAGACCGCCGACCACCTGATAACTGAAATTCGGGTCTGCTTCGCCGTAGGTTTTATGCTGGTCGTCCGCAACAATCGTGATCGACCGCTTCGTGATCGTCAACGTCCCTTCCACGAAAGTCACATCGTAATTCGCGGCGCCGGTCAAGTCATAGTCGTCGATCGCATAGTCGCCGACATTCTCGCCCTTGTCGCTGCGGTTCAATGTCACGCTGTCGCTGCCAACCAGGCCGCCGACCACCTGATAACTGAAATTCGGGTCCGATTCGCCGTAGGTTTTATGCTGGTCGTCCGCAACAATCGTGACCGACCGCTTCGTGATCGTCAACGTCCCTTCCACGAAAGTCACATCGTAATTCTCGGCGCCGGTCAAGTCATAATCGTCGATCGCGTATTCACCGACATTCTCGCCTTTGTCGCTGCGGTTCAACGTCACGCTGTCACTGCCGACCAGGCCGCCAACCACCTGACAGCTGAAATTCGGGTCCGATTCGCCGTAGGTTTTATGCTGGTCGTCCGCAACAATCGTGACCGACCGCTTCGTGATCGTCAACGTCCCTTCCACGAAAGTCACATCGTAATTCTCGGCGCCGGTCAAGTCATAATCGTCGATCGCGTATTCGCCGACATTCTCACCCCTGTCGCTGCGGTTCAACGTCACGCTGTCGCTGCCGACCAGACCGCCAACCACCTGATAGCTGAAATTCGGGTCCGATTCGCCGTAGGTTTTATGCTGGTCGTCCGCGACAATCGTGATCGACCGCTTCGTGATCGTCAACGTCCCTTCCACGAAAGTCACATCGTAATTCGCGGCGCCGGTCAAGTCATAATCGTCGATCGCGTATTCGCCGACATTCTCACCCTTGTCGCTGCGGTTCAACGTCACGCTGTCGCTGCCAACCAGGCCGCCGACCACCTGACAGCTGAAATTCGGGTCTGCTTCGCCGTAGGTTTTATGCTGGTCGTCCGCGACAATCGTGATCGACCGCTTCGTGATCGTCAACGTCCCTTCCACGAAAGTCACATCGTAATTCGCGGCGCCGGTCAAGTCATAATCGTCGATCGCGTATTCACCGACATTCTCACCCTTGTCGCTGCGGTTCAACGTCACGCTGTCACTGCCGACCAGACCGCCGACCACCTGACAGCTGAAATTCGGGTCCGATTCGCCGTAAGTTTTATGCTGGTCGTCCGCAACAATCGTGATCGACCGCTTCGTGATCGTCAACGTCCCTTCCACGAAAGTCACATCGTAATTCTCGGCACCGGTCAAGTCATAATCGTCGATCGCGTATTCACCGACATTCTCACCCTTGTCGCTGCGGTTCAACGTCACGCTGTCGCTGCCAACCAGACCGCCGACCACCTGACAGCTGAAATTCGGGTCCGATTCGCCGTAAGTTTTATGCTGGTCGTCCGCAACAATCGTGATCGACCGCTTCGTGATCGTCAACGTCCCTTCCACGAAAGTCACATCGTAATTCTCGGCACCGGTCAAGTCATAATCGTCGATCGCGTATTCACCGACATTCTCACCCTTGTCGCTGCGGTTCAACGTCACGCTGTCGCTGCCAACCAGACCGCCGACCACCTGACAGCTGAAATTCGGGTCCGATTCGCCGTAAGTTTTATGCTGGTCGTCCGCAACAATCGTGATCGACCGCTTCGTGATCGTCAACGTCCCTTCCACGAAAGTCACATCGTAATTCTCGGCGCCGGTCAAGTCATAGTCGTCGATCGCGTATTCGCCGACATTCTCGCCCTTGTCGCTGCGGTTCAACGTCACGCTGTCGCTGCCGACCAGACCGCCAACCACCTGATAGCTGAAATTCGGGTCCGATTCGCCGTAAGTTTTATGCTGATCGTCCGCGACGATCGTGATCGACCGCTTCGTAATCGTCAATTCTCCTTTTACCAGCGTCACCGCATAATTTTTACCGCCATTGCCGTCTTCGAGCAGATATTGATCGATATCATAAACACCGACGTTTTCCCCCTTGTCGCCGCGGTCGAGAGTAATTTTGTCACCAAAAACCAACTGCAGGCTGCCGGCGCCGTAGGCAAAAGTAAATTCCGGATCCAGTTCGCCGTACACTTTCCGCTGATCGTCGGCGATGATGGTAATCGGCCGCGGCGTCACCTTGACCGCGGTTTGCGTATAGTCCAACGCCTCCCAGTTGTCATTGCCGTCGATTTTAATGCCGATATCCGCTTCGCCGACTTTTACCCCGGTCAATTCCTTGCCGTCGATGACGATGATTGAAGTATCCCGGCTCTCATAGGCAATTTCCAAACCGGCTTCGCTCCGGTCCGGCAGCCGCGCAGTATCGCCGTACATGATATCGTCGATCACCGGCGCAATCTGAACGCCCTTCCAGACCGATTCATACGCGCCGAGATCGACAATGCCGCCACCGGCCGCGTTGTGAATACGGTCGTGGCCGATCAGGTCTTCGGCAATATTTTCAGTGATGACAATACCGTTGTCGCCGCGGTTGACCGCATGGGAACCGCGGGCCAGTTGCCAGTCGGCCCGAGCCAGCTCCGCCAGTTGCGCTTGACTCGTCGCGTTGCCGGCAAACGAAGTCGCTGAAACGAAGTTAAAATAGAGTTCGCCGGGCCGGCTGCCGGAATTGTCACTGCTGAATTTGTAATTACCGCTGCCGACCGCCACACCGCCTTCGACTCCGGAATTCAAAATATTGCCGCCGGCCAGCCGCAACTGCGTTTTATCACCGCCTGACTCCCGGTTGCCCCACAAAATGGAATTGTGAAGCACCCCGCCGGTGCCCAGGTAAGCGCCGCTGCCGTAAGCGGCCAGATTGTTGACCAGCGTCGCGTTGACCACCGTACCGAGCAGCAGGTACATGCCGCCGCCGCTGCGTTCGGCATAATTGTTGACCACCAGCAGATTTTCACCGCGTTCCAGGTTCAGGCTCCACAGGCCGCCGCCCATGCCGCCGGCGCTGTTGTTCACCAACTCCGTCTGCGTCACCGCTCCGCCAATCGCGTAAATACCGCCGCCGTTGACCTGGGCGGTATTGCCGAACACCCTGGAGGAAACCACTTCACCGCCGGCAATCCAGATGCCGCCGCCGTCCAGACTGTGGTTGTAAGTCACATTGCTATTCTCCGCCGTTCCGGCGCAAATGTACAATCCGCCGCCGGCGCTGCTGCTGTGGTTGTCATGCAGCCAACTGTCCCGCAGATTGCCGTTGGCCATGAAAACACCGCCGCCGCCGCCGCCGGCGCCGATCGTCCGGTTGCCGGAAATTTCACTGGCGGTGATGACGGCATTCGCATCGGAAGCGAAAACGCCGCCGCCCTGATTGCCGGCGACATTGTCGAGCACCCGGCAATTTTCCAGCCGGCCGCCGCCAAGCCAGATACCGCCGCCTTCGTTGGCGGCATAATTCACCGTAATACAACAGTCGCGGATCAGCGCCTCCCCGGCGTTGTAAACCCCACCGCCATTGGCGTCGCGACCGACGTCGGCCGCCACCCCGCGGGTGATCGTAAAACCGTCGATCGTGCAACTGACATCCTCCCCGACGAAAACGACATGGTAAGCATTGTCGGCCGCCGAGCCGGCGTCATCGACAAAGCTATCGCCGACCACCGACCAACTATCGTTGTTCAGCACATCACCGCTCAGGACTGTTTCGTTGCGCCCGCCGAAACCGAAATCGGTCCGTTCGCCGACGGCATGTTCCGTCCCGGCGAAACCGCCGTACAGCTCCACACCGTCGCCGATCACGAAAGAGACGCTGCGGGGATCGCCGTCCACCATCTCCCGGGTCGGCACATAACGGCCGGAAGCCACCCAGATCTGATCGCCGTCCCCGGCCGCCTGCAGCGCCGTCTGCAAATCGGTATAAACATTGCCGCGCCCCAGCCAGGCGTCGCTGCCGTCCACTTTGACATAGATCGTCTCTCCGGCGCTGCTGAGCAGGTAATCGTAATTGTCGATTTGAATCGCCTCAGTCTCGATCAAGCCGAACTGATATTCCAGATCCCAGTCGCCGCCGTAGCCGGTGGCGTCCTCCGACGCCGCCACATCCGCGCCGGTCAACGAAGCGAGCTGCCCGATCAACTCCCGCCCGGCGGCGGAATCGGCCAGATCACAACCATAGAGCAGAATATCCCCATCCGGCGTCATCGCTTCGCCGAGCGCCCCGACCGCCCCGCGATGGCTTTCCAGATAATCGGCATCGATGGAAATGCCGTTGATCACCAGCTTGCCGGCTTCGCCGTGACTGATGATATGGATCGCCGCCACATCGGAGCGGCCGGCCAGATAATCGGCCATCTGCTGAAACGGGTCCGCTCCGGACTGCAGAATGACCACTTCGCCGCGTTCCGCAGCCACCTGGCCGATCAATTCGCTATCCGGCAGCGATCCGGCAATAAACACCACATCGGTCCCGCCCGAAACCGAACCTGCCGCCTGGTCCGCCGGCAGCAGGCCGCCGAGGTCGGCATCCAGCAACTGTTCGACCGCGTCCCGGCCATCGGCCGGAACACCGGCATCGTGATCATGATCCACCGCTTCGACCGCCTCCGCGGCTGCCGCCACTTCGGCAAAGCCGGCTCCGTCGAACAAAATCCTTTTCTCCAATTCAAAAGACATACCGCCACCGATCCTTACGCATCCGGATCCATTCCGGGTTTCAATTCCGCACCTTCATCGCTTCCATCCCGACAATCGGAACTCCCCAATCCTCGATCAACCGGGCCGCACCACGAATCTCCACCTCTTTCCCCAGATAATCCCCGCAATCGTCGGCGGTGTTGGCCAGGTAACCGACAATCCGGCGTCCCTCCGGCTGCTCCTCCGCCAACGCGTATTTCAAATTCAGCCGATTGTCGCGCAACCGGATCAATTTGCCGGCAATCGCTTCCTGCCGGTTCGGATCCGGCCGGTATTCCTGCCGCCGGACCACATTGTCAGCCGGCAGTGCTTTCCACTGCATCGCCGTCATCACCGGCACTTTGAATTTCGGATCCTCCGCCAATTCGCCTTCCACCAGCAACTGTTCGCCGAGCGCGTCGGCAAACGCCGCCTCTTCGCCCCGCAGCACACAGAGCACCCGCAGTTTTTCGGCGAAACTGGAAGCGAGCACATAACGACAATTGTCCAGCGGCTCTTTCAGCCGCATCACCTTGCCGCAGACGATGCTCCGGTCCGCCGATTCCGTTTTCGGCGCCGGTTCCTCGGCGTCCGGTTCCGTCGGAATCGCCGCCGCCAGCGCCGGCGCCGGCGAAGCCGACGCTTCACCGGCAGTTTTGTCCTCCATCCGCCGCATGGCTTCCTGCAACCGATCGTTCATCTGCTGCAAGGTTTCGTTGGACAATTCCGACATGCCGACCATGTTCAACAGCCGGTAATAGGAGACATAATAGTTGCCCAGCTCAATCAGACAGTCGATCTTGGCTTCCGCCGTCTCCAGCTCCACCCGGTCCAGCTCCAGCTGCGACAGACTGCCGGTCAACGTGTGCGCCTGGATCGCCGCCTCCCGATAACGACTGTAGGAGTCGTAAACCCGCTTGTTGATCCGATAACGATTTTCCGCCTCGCCGACGTTGGTCACCGCGATGCGCACCTGCGACAACACGCCGACCGACAGCGCCAGCAACTGCGCCTTCAGCATCTCCTCTTCCTGGCCGATCGCCTGATAACGCTTCATCTGCTGCGGCAGTTTCAGCAAATTGTAGGCGGCGCGCACGCCGATCTCCCACCAGGACTGGTTGTACAGCAGCGGATTGCTGGAATTGTTGAAATCCACGAACATCCGGACGTTCGGCAGCATCATCAGCAACGCTTTGCGGCCTTCGTTGACGGTGATATTCGTATTGATGTCCAGTTGATACAGTTCCGGCCGCTGATAGAGCGCCAATTTTTCCAGCTCGGCGATCGCCGGCAACTGCACCGGATTGATGTTGTCGAGATTGCCGGCATCCACCCGGATCACCGCCGTCGGCTTGTATCCCATCAGCGCCCGCAATTCGGTACAGGAATTTTCATAACTGCGCTGATAGGCAACCAGCCGCTTTTCCAGTTGAATGAACCGCTGGCTTTCGTCGAACATCCGGAACGGCGAAATCTTCTTGTCCAACCCGAGCTTCTCCAATTCGGCCTGGACATTGCGGCAGCGCTCCAGCAACGCTTCGGTATCCTCGATCGCCTGCTGCGCCACCGCCACTTTATAATAGGTCTGCGCCACTTCCAGCGCCAGATTCTGGGCGGCGCGCCGGGTCTGATACTGCGCCAGGAGCTCACGGTCCTGGGCCTGGGCAAAATTGACATAGGCCAACCCGAAGTCCAGCAGACTGAGCGCCATCTCAAGCCGCAGGCTGTTTTCGAACTTCTCCGAGCTGCGGCTCGCCGCCAGCGACTGTTCGTCGGTTCTCACATTGATGCTGGTCGATCCCGGCTGGTTGTCGCGATAGGTCGTGCCGTTGGAAATATAAAGGTCCGGCAGCATGCCGAGCGCCTCGGCAGTCTTGCGCTCCTTGGCCACCTGTTCGTTGATCTGGTTGACCTTCAAATCCAGATTGGATTCCAGCGCCGCCGCAATACACTCCGGCAATGTATAAACTCTGCCGGCATCCGGCACCATTTTATCAATTTTATCGAAGTAAGAGATCGCAAACTCTGCCCGCTCGTTGACGAAATCCTCCTGAGATTTACAACCGGCAAGCATGGCAGCGAGAAGACCGCAAAACAGAAAAGTACGATTATTAAGCATTGACTAACCTTGCACATTAAAGATGGAGGAGTTATTCACCTAATGAATATACTGTCAAAGTCTGCTCAAAACAAATCGAAAAATGGAAAAAAATCATGAAAAAAATTCTGCCATTTTCCAGACCGGAAAATTGGCAGAAAAACTACCGAAACGGTAAGAAATTAGCTATAAATCAACCGGCAGCCCTCCTTCATCCCGAATGCGCTCCGTTTCCGCCGCCGCGGACAGCCTCCGCCGGTCAGGACAATCGTCCCAACCAAACGGTCCGGCCGGCAATCCGCTTCCGGCGGAACCGGACGGAACAAGGCGGCTGCCCGCGATTCAATCGTCGCAGGCATTCTCCGTCATCACCGCGTCGATGGCGTCAACCAGCTCCGACAGCGTATAGCATGGCGACACCAGCGGATACACCACCAGCCATTCGCCGGCGACATCCTTCGGATAACGGTTTTCGGCCAGACATTTCGTCGCCAGCATTTCCGCCGTTTTCAATAAATTTTCCTGACATCTCGTACTCATTTTCACACCTCGTTCCATAATTATGACTGTTGCTGTTACAAACCGGCCGGGCCGGACGATACACTCCAGGAATACAACACGATCGCCACGATCATCATCAAGGTCGCCGCGCTGCGGCGCAGCCAGGTTCGCCAATCGGCATGATCGCCCAGATAACGGACCTGAAAGTGCACCAATATCAACGTCAGAACGATCGTCAAAGGTCCTCGCGCCGTCAGGATGACGTTGCCGAAGACCGGCCCGATCAGCGCGTAGCAGGTATACAAGCAGAATTGTTTGACCGACCAGGCGCCGGCAAACGGCAAGGCTCCGACCGCCTTCTCCCGCTTCCAGCGCCGCCCCGCCACGAACGGCAGCGCCAGCGACCCCAGCAGGAAATTGACCAGACACATCGCCAGCAGTGCATTCTGCCAGACACTGCCGCCGGCCAGACCGTCGACCAGGTATTTGACGCTCAAATCCGACACGCAGTAGCAGAGCAGCGCCAAACCGAGAAAATGCATGCCGTCCCAGACCAGCCGGCCGTTCTGGTAATTCATCACCAGCGCCGCCAGCGCCGCCAGCACGATGCCGCACACCTGCCGGGCATCATACGACTCCAGTCCGACCGACGCCGACACGACCGCCAGCAAGACCACCCGCAATCCCATCAGCGAAGCCAGGCGGGACGCTTCGATTTTCTTCTCGGCCTTGAAAAAGAAAAATTGCCCGCCGACCGAACCGCCGGCGCTACCCAGCAACGGCAGCAGCCAGCGCCAGGAACGCCAGAAATCCTCCTGCCAGGCGAACGGCAGGATCAGCAGACTGAATACCGCCATGATCACCTGGGTGTAAATCAGCAGCGACCAGGCGTCGCCAGTGCGGCGGACATATCGCCGCGACAGGATATAGCCGCCGCCTTGAAACAAAGCCGCGCCGACGCCGGAAAGAATTCCGAAAAACATAGATTCTCCTCCCCGCCCGGTTTTTCCTTCCATTCCCGGGCCAATTTTCTCTACTCCATGGGATTACTATGTCATAAAAAAATAAAAACGCCAGAATTTTTTGCAAAAAAAATACCGGACCCGCCGTCACCGTATCGCTTTTCAGCCTAAAGAATACAGCCTTGTTCCGGTCGATCGCCAGCCCCAACCCGGAGGCCGGTTTCACCTGTTGGATTGGTCCGGCAGCATTCCGCCGTCGGACCGGGCCAGGCCCGTCCTGGAGCGCCAGCCTTTATCGCGCACTCGGAAAATCATGTCGGTTCAACACCCGTTCCGCCGGCAATACCTCGGCAAAACCGCCGCCCCACACTTTATTTTCATAAAATTCGCACAAAGCGGCCGCCGCAATCGGCGGATTGTCGAAGGTCGTCGTCGCGCCCTGCGGAATAATCACTTTATAACCGTATTCAAACGCCACCTTGCAGGTCGTGTCGATGCAGTATTCCGTCTGCATGCCCACCAGAATGATCGTCCCGATCCCTTTGCCGTCCAAATACTCTTTCAAGCCGGTTCCGCCAAATGCGCTGCAAAAGCACTTGTCGAAAATTTTCTCACCGGCCAGGGGCGCCACTTCCGGAACGATTTCCCACTCCCGGCTGCCGCAGCACAGCATCCCTCTGCCGCTGCCGTCATGCCGGACATACACCACTTCAGTGCCCCGCCGCCGGCCGGCGGCGATCAAATTCCGGACATTGGACAGAAAAGCGTTCCGGTTGTACGGATTATTTTCCACCAGACCGTTTTGCACATCGACCACCAACAATACCGCCTTTTCCACTTCGTCCCACTCCTTCCTAACGGGTTGCCGCCTCTGCCGGGCACACTTCCAGAACAAAATAGTAAAGCACTTGCGGCAACTTCACCACACCGTCTTCGAGCGGCAATTCCAATGCCTCCGCCCCAAACGGCGAATGCAGCCGCACCGCCAGCGCCTGCCCGGCCAACCGGCGCGGCAACCGCAGCTCCGCCGCGCCGTCCGAACCATTCAGCCGCCGCACGCCGTGCAGCAGCCAGCGGCCGTCCGGCAATTGCCACGGGACAAGTTCAAATGCCGCGGCAGCCGTCTCCGGCAAGCCCCATTCGCTCGTCCCGTCGAGCAATTCCGGCAAATCGGCCGGCACACGGTAATCGTCGATTCGGCCGGCCAGATCCTCCCCGTCCGGCTGCCGCTGCAACGCGGCCATCACCGCCGGCACCGGCCGGATGCGGCCGAACTGATCGCATTCCCCCAAGTCGGCGGTGGCCAGGATCGTCCCGCCGCGCCGCAGGAACGCCGCCAACTGCGCCGCCTCCTCATCGCTGAGGAAACGCAAATGGTCGGCCACCAGGACATTGAGCCGTTCCAATCCGGTTCCGTCCGCCAGATTCAAATCGTAGATCACCCGCACCGGATAGCCCTGCCGCAACAGATAGCGCAAGGCGGCGGTATCCTGCCGCTGCTCGCCGTACAACCGGTTGCGGCTGGCGTAAACGATACCGGCATCCGATGCCGGCTGCATCTCCCGAAACCATTCTCCTCTGTCATGCCGGAATTGAAAAAAACGCTTGATCAGCGCCTGCCCGGCGGCGTTGGCATCGCCGACCGGTTCCGGATACCCCAGCTCCGGATCCCAGCCGTGGAACATCAGCCACGGGTTGTTCTTGTAAGCCAGCACATAACCGATCAAATTGGCGATTTCCGCCTCCGGGCGCAAATTCCAGAACGCCTCTTTCTCGGTTTCAAAGGCGATCAGGTAATTGAATACCGGACGGTCCGGCGCAAACGAGTTGCCGACCGCCAATTTTTCCGACAGCGTAGCCAAATTGTCGGTTTCGGAAAATACCGCGTCCTCTTCGGCAAACACCCGGTCGACGCCCAGCGTCCAGTCATCCCACATGAATTCGGTATTCGCAAACACGACGCACGGCAATTCCCGCCGGATACGGCGCATCGCGTCCGCCCACGAGCGGTTGCGCCAGTCCAGCCAAACATTCCACAACAGCCCTTCCCGGCGCGGAATACGGATCTCCGCCGGCTTCAATTGAAACAGCTCCTCGGTCCGGCCGGCAAAACGTTCGGCGACATAGGCGGCAAATTTCGCCTCGCAATTCACGCAGTAGCAGGTTCGCTCCGCCGCTTCGCCACTGTTGGCATTGTGATAGAAATTGTTGTCGAACATCAGCGCATCCGGGCGATACCGCTCCAACAACCGGCGCGAATAATCGATCACATAATCCAGCGCGCCGCTGTTCGGACAGAGCCAGAGGTTGCCGAAATGCGACACCGTGCCGCCGTCGGCGCCGCGCTGCAGCCAGTCCGGATGCTCCCGCTGCAACGTTCCGTCGTCCCATTGCGGCGCATGGCCGAGATTCACCAGCCCGGTATAGAGAATCAGCCGGATGCCGGAGGCCCGGTACAAACGGTGCGCCGCCGCAAACGCCTCCTCGCTGTTGAAATACTCTTCCGGCGGCGTATGCTGGTGGCCCGGCGGACTCATGCCGCGGCGGTGGTGGTTGAAGACCGCCGGCGGCCGGAAACAGACAGCGTTGACCTTCAAGCCGTCGCGCAGCAGCGGCAGCCATTGCCCGGCTTTGGTGACCAGATTGTATTCCGGCTGCCCCCAGGTCTGGACGGCAATCAGATCGCCAGTCCAATCTTCGCCGCGCGCCTGGATCGCCGTTCCGGCCGGTTCCGGAATCGGTCGGAACGTTTCCGCCCCGGCCAACCCCGCCGATCCGCACCACAGCGCCAGCCCGGCGGCCGCCAGCTTGAGCTTGAAGCCGGCACCCTTTCGAGCGCCAAACCTCCCCGGATTGCAGAAACTACTGTTCATCAGAAAAAACCCCCGCCGCCGGCCGGCCAATTGCCAGGCGGCGGCTCTCCGACTATCCGTTCAATTCGCACCACAGCGCATACGGCCGGTTGGTGGTGATCGAATCGACGCCGAACTCGATCAGCCGTCTGGCCTGCTCGCAATCGTCCACCGTCCAGACGTGAAACTCCAATCCGGCCCGGTGCATCGCCTCGACATATTCCGCCGTCAGCTTGTCGGTGGCATGGCAATCGACGCCGTCGGCACCGAGTTCCTTGACCGTCGCCACCATTTTTTCCGGCGTCAAGCCTTCGTCCAGGCAGGTCAGCCAGTAAACCTTCAGGCCGCCGAAAGCCGCCTTGCTCGCCTTGACCACCTCCCGGTCGAAGGCAATGATGACCAACTGCTCTTCGCGCAGGCCGGACTCTTCGACCACCCGGCGCAACTCGTCGACCACCTCGGAACCGATCGTCTTCAATTCAATATAGATCCGGCCGTCCTCCGGAATGGTTTCCAGCACCTCCTCCAAGGTCGGCACCTCGGTGTGGGCCCAGGCCGGCGACTTCCACTGGCCGCAATCCAGTTCGCAGATTTCATCCAGCGTCATGTCGGCGATGCGGCGGTTCACGCCGCAGGTACGCAGCGCGTTGTCGTCGTGCATGCAGACCAGCCGCTTGTCCTTGGTCAGGTGAAAATCCCCTTCAATCCCGGCCGCGCCGCGCGTCCAGGCCAGCACAAACGATTCAATGGTGTTTTCAGGAACGGCTTCCGACTCTCCGCGATGAGCGATCAATAACATAATCTGATTCCTTTTCGGTTTCGGTTAAAAGTTCACTATTTTTCCGCTTCATGATGCAGCGTAACCACTACCACTTCCGGCCGGTTGAACAACCGCTGCGGCACCAGCCCGTTGCCCAATCCCCGGGAAATTACCAGCCAGCCGTCGTCAAACGCATGGACGCCGCCGGTATACTTCGGAAAGAAGCCGTATCGCGGCACCAGAAAGCCGCGCCAATACGGAATCCGCCACTGTCCGCCGTGCATGTGCCCGGCCAACGCCAGGTCGAATCCGTAATCCACCAGCTTGAAGGTCCGGCCCTCTTCGTCGTCGTAGACCGTATGCGGCCGGTGGGTCAGCACCACCCGCATTTGTTCCGGCGGCGTCTGGGCCAACCGCTCCAGCGCCGCCGTCATTTCCGGCTTCATTTCCAGCACATCGTCCAGCCCCAGCAGCACCATCCGGTCGCCATGCCGTTCGATTTCCACCAGTTCATTGCGCAGCAGATGCGTTCCAGTCCGCGCCGCCAGCTGCTGCAGCTCCTCCAACTCACCGTACTTTACCTCATGGTTGCCCAAAATGCAATAAGTCGGCGCCATTCCCGCCAGTTCCCGGTACAGATTTTCCAACAGCGCCGTATCGCGGGAGTTCCAGGAGCTCATATCACCGGTCAGCACGATCAGGTCCGGCCGGGCCGCCGCCACCTTTTCCAGCAAACGCCGGTTGTCCGGGCCGAAAGAAGCGTTGTGCAAATCCGACAACTGCACGATGCGGAACGCCTCGAACCCCGCCGGCACCCGGGGCGAACCAACCGCATACTCCGTCACCTCAATGGTATTGTTCTGGTCATAGAGCCAGACGCCGAACAGCACCGTTCCGGCCGCCGCCGCCCACAGCCACGGCCGCTGCCGCCATGTTCCGATTTTCAAATATCGCATTCTCCACAATTTCGATACACTTGTTCCCGTCTTTAAATTGCCGCATGGCAGCCTGAAATGCAAACCTTCCGGCTCAAAAAGTGGTTTCTTTTATTCGGCAACGGCGAACCGCCGTTTGAAAAATCACTGAATAAGTGTAGATTTATCGGATTAAATCAAACATAACCTGCAAGGAGCATTAAAGATGTTAATCACCGGCACTTTTCTCGACGAAATCTCTCACGACATTCCCCATCAAAACTGGGGCGAGAAAGATTGGGACAAAGACTTTGCGTCGATGAAAGCAATCGGCATCGATACGGTGATTTTGATCCGCTGCGGCCACAAGCGTTTCATGACCTATCCCTCCCGGGTTCTGCAGGAACGTGAAAATTGTTACGTGCCGCCGCTGGATCTGCTGGAGCTGTTCCTGACGCTGGCCGACAAATACCAGATGAAATTCTTCTTCGGCACCTACGATTCCGGCAAATACTGGTGCAACGGCGAATTCCAGGCGGAAATCGACCTCAACAAAGCCGTTGCCGAGGAAGTCTGGCAGCGGTATGGCCATCACCGCTCCTTTCAGGGCTGGTACCTCAACCAGGAAGTCAGCCGCAAGGCGCACGGCATCATCGACATCTACGCCAGTATGGGCAAATTCTGCAAGGATCTGTCGAACAACCTGCCGACGATGATCTCCCCGTATATCGACGGCGTCAAAAACGTGTACGCTTTCGACAGTACGCTCGGCAAGAAAGAGGGTATCGGCCTCAACCGGCACGAACAGGAGTGGAACGAAATTCTCGACGCCATCAAAAATTCCGTCAACATCATCGCCTTTCAGGACGGCCACTGCGAATACGACGAACTGGCCGACTATATGCGGATCAACAAAAAGCTGGCCGACAAATACGGCATGAGCTGCTGGACCAACTGCGAATCATTCGACCGCGATATGCCGATCAAATTCCTGCCGATCAAGTGGGAAAAAATGCTGCTCAAACTCAAGGCGGCCCAGGAAGCCGGACTGGACAAAGCGATTACTTTTGAATTTTCGCATTTCATGAGTCCGAATTCCTGCTACCTGCAGGCCGGCAAACTTTACGAACGCTACTGCGAGTACTTCAACCTCCAATTTTGAGACGGTTCCGCTTGCGGTTAACGCATTGCCGCCGGGCGATTCCGGCGGCAATGTCCCGCGTCCTTTGTGGCCAATTGTTCCTCCGCGTCAGCGGATTGGCTGAACTTGGCCGGCGTTTTCCGGATCAAGATATCGTAAAATTCCTTCTTTTGCGCGGAATACTCATCTTTTCGCTCATTTTCCATATTCTTTTTCAATAGAAATTTTGCTATAATATTCTTAAAAATAGATATTTTTGATCGAGCTGGACAGGATGAACTGTTCAATCGGTTTTGGCAAAATGAACTTCCCTAAATTTCTGGAGAGAAAGAATGAGAAAAACCTCGAAAAAATGTCGTCGGGCGCCAAGAGATTTCACCCTGATTGAACTGCTCGTAGTGATCGCCATCATCGCGATACTCGCCAGCATGCTGCTGCCGGCCCTGACCAAAGCCAAGGCCGCCGCGCAAAATATCAAATGCGTCAGCAATTTGAAACAACTCGGCCTTGGACATGCATTTTATCAAAATGACAATGACGACTGGTGTATGCCGGCCGAATTCAAAGGCATCAATCCGTGGGGCGGCGAAGGTTCCCGCGTCTGGGGCTGGGAATTGATCGACAATTACGGTTTTTCCGGCTGGAGTTTCGAGTGCCCCTCCTCGCCGCAGGGTATCGTCAGCGAAGAGAACTTGTTGAAGGATAAAGCGAACTACAGTTACGGCGTCTATCTGAACAGCTTCGGGGTGAATTCCTGGACGGATGTCTACTATACGCCGCACAAACGGTCGGATTTCGACCGCTTCAGCTCCAGCAAATTGATGTATGCGGCCGACACCGTTCCAACCCAGATCGTCCTGGACGCCACCGGCACCTGGGCCCCCTCTTATTTTATGAACTGGGGCGACTATTCTTATCCCAGCCATGAGCTGGGCTTCTATCAGATCCACACCCGGCACGGCAACCACGCCAATGCCGTGATGCTCGACAGCCATGTCGAAGCGGTGCCGTTGATCGAAGCCGATTTTCAGGGCGGCATTTACTGGTCTCCTTACAACGACCACACCGGAAACTTGTGGTGGCCGAGCTGGCTCGATTGATCAATCAACCCTCGCCGGCGCCGCTCCATGGCGGCGCCGGCCGCTTTTCACGGAGAAACTTGATATGATGCGATGGAAAAATTTCCGGCGGTACGGATTCTGCCTGCTGGCGCTTATCCCGGCCAACGAAGCAGCGGCGATCGAACTCGTGGACAACGGGCACAGTCAGGCCGTCATCGTCGTGGCGGCCGATGCACCACTGCCGGAACAGACGGCTGCCCAAGAATTGCGTAAATATATCAGTTTAATGACCGGGGAAGAGTTGCCGGTGCTCAACACTCCGCAGCCGGCAGGCGGCAATATTCTGGTCGGCGATGCTCCGGAATGGCGGCAGTTGTTATCCGGAACAGCGGAGGATGATCAATGGCGGGGGAAAGCCGACAGCGTCATCATCCGAGTCGACGGCGACAACGTGGTGCTGTCCGGCAACCGGCCGCGCGGCACGCTGTATGCGGTTTACACTCTGCTGGAAAAATTCTGGGGAGTACGCTGGTGGAGTCCGACCGAGGAATGGGTGCCGGAAAAAGCGACACTGTCATTGCCGGATGATTTGACTTATCGTTACGCGCCGCCATTTTTCAGCCGGGAATCGCATTACAGCCAGATCAACACCAATCCGGAATTTGCGGTAAAGCTGAAATGCAACGGACATTTCCAACCCATCCCGGAAAATCGAGGCGGTCACGTGCGAATCGCCGAACCAGGTTACGTCCACACCATTACCTTTCTGCTGCCGCCGGAGCGGTATTTCGAAGCGCATCCGGAGTGGTATGTGCTGGACGACCGGGGCGTGCCGGCCCAGGTGTGCTGGTCCAACCAGGCGATGATCCGGGAATTGAGCCGCAATGTGCTCGAATGGCTGGACCGGCAACCCGGCGCGCCGATCATCTCGGTCAGCCAGATGGACGGCTGGCTGCGTTGCGAGTGTGATCAATGCCAAGCGATGGAAGCGGCCGGCGGTTCGCCGGCGGCGCCGATCATCGCCGCAGTCAACGCCGTGGCGGAAGCCGTCGGCGAAAAATACCCGGATGTTCTGATCGAAACGCTGGCTTACTGTTACTCCCAGGCCGCGCCGTTGAAGATGAAGGTGCATGACAATGTGCTGGTGCGGCTCTGTCCGTATCTCAACGACTTTTCCCGGCCGTATACCGATGCGGCCAATTCGGCCTTCGCCGGCGATTTGAACGATTGGCGGCAGATCGCCGGCAAAATCGCCATCTGGGACTACATCGCCAACTTTAGCAATTACCTGATTCCGCATCCGAATTACGGAACGTTCGGCGACAATCTCCGGCTGTACGCGGCCAATAATGTGGTTTTCGTTTTTTCGCAGGGCGACTTCGGCAGCGAAAACTGCGGCGACTTCATCCAACTCAAAGCCTGGGTGATCGCCCATCTTCTGTGGGACCCGTCGTCGGATGAGAGAGCGTTGATGAAAGAATTCCTGAACGGTTATTATTCGCCGGCCGCCGGCGAAATCCTGCTGGAAGTGATCGACCGCTGCAAGGCGGTATTCGCGGCTGCCGGCAAACCGCTCGGCTGCTACCGGGCCAACGTCAACGACTGGCTCCCTTTCGCCGAAATCGCCGCCATCCGGGAACGCTTCGCCGCAGCGGAACGGCAACTGGAAAAGCTGCCGGCGGCGGAACGGGCGATTTTTCAGGAACGGTTGCGGCGGGCCCGGCTGCCGTTCGATCTGGTCTATTTGTGCGCACCGCAATCCTCGGCCTGGAACCCGGCACTGGGCCGGGAAACTTATCGCGCCAACCAACGGTTATGGGCGGAAGTGCAGGCAATTTATACCCGCAACCGGGTGGAACGCCTCAACGAACTGGATAAAATCGATGTTTTATACCGCCGGATGCCGGGCTTGCTGGCGGGGCCGAAATACCTGCGCCGGTCCGGCGACGTGCCGGAGTTCTGTACCGGAATCGCGGATGCGGACTGGTATGAATTTTCCGCCGCCGACTTCACGCTGCTCAAGGAAGGCGACTGGGTGACGGTGGAAGCGGATGCTTCCTCACCCTACGGGCGGGCGGCCCGGCTGCCCAACCAACAAATCTGGCGGCTGATGCAGCTGCCGCTGTCGGAATTTCTGGCGGCCGGGCCGGCAACGTCAACGGATACGTTTGAGGTGTACTTCAGCCTCCGCGCCGATGGAAACAAGGTCGCGGAGGCGCCGGCGGCGGTCATCGGCGTACATGATTTGGACAACGATGTCAACACCGCTGTGGAGTTGAAATTCGACGAACTGCCGAGCGACCGTTACCGCTGGTTCAAACTCGACGGCTTTGCCCCCGGCGTCCGGCGGGAGGCTTATGTCGCGCCAATGACCGCCGGCTGGCAGGGAAATATCTGGGTCGACCGGATCGTGGTGGTCCGGCTGGCCGGCCGGCCGGAATAGATCGCGCCGGACAAATTCCAGGATGGGCCGGAGGGAGCCTTTGCAGGCTTTTTCCGGCCCGCAGACTTTCCCCGGCCGCTCCTTCCGGCCAACCGGCCAGCTTTTTTCGTCTCACCGGCAGAAAAAATTCTCAAAAAATTTCCGAAAGTGTTGACTTTTCACGATTATTTTGCTATACTTAGAAATAACAAAAAATGAAACGTTTCACTTTTTGCGTTATTTTCTTTTGAACATAATAACCGGTGAAACGGCCATGATAAATGAAACGTTTCGCAAACCATGAAAACAGAGGATTTGCCATGAAGCATTGGATCGCCACCGCAGCGCTCGCCGGCGCGACGCTGCTGACCGCCGCCGCGCAGGCCCGCGACTTGATCTGGGCCGACGGAACCGCCGACAACACCGCCGGACTGCCCGGACTGCTGCTCAGTGAAAACAGCCGGCAAGTTGCCGATTACGCCATCGCCACCAATGTTTCCTATCGGATTACCGCCAAAGGAGACCCTCAAATTCCCGATTGGCGCATTCCCGCCGACCGCGCGCTGAACGACGGAACGCTGACCGCCGGCGTCATCCTTCCTCCGTCCTCGGCTCCGGAAGCATCCACCGTCGACTGGAGCTTCGCGCTGCCCTACCGGTTTTCGGAGGTGGATCTGGCGGTGGGCAATCGGGAAGGCGATACGCCGGTTCATTATCAAATTCAGGTCGGCGACGGCACAACGTTCCAAACAGTCGCCGAAGGGAGCTGCGCGATGACCGACGTGATGAAACGCATCGCCCTCGAACCGGCCGAAGGAACGGTTTTGCGGCTGCGGCTCCACGCCCAACGGTGGTTCATCCTGGAAGAGGTCGCCATCTGGGGCGACGGCACGGCGGCTCCTCAGCAGACGTCGACGGTCTCGTATGAAACCTTCACCCTGCCGGCCCTGCCCGAAGTTCCCGTCATCGACGGACAACCGGCAGAAAACGATCTGCAGCAAATGCGCCAAGTATCGTTGTGCACGCTCCAGCATCCGGATCAGCCCGATACGCTGACCGATGCCTATCTGGCCTACGTACCGGGCGGCATCTACGTCGCCTGGATCTGCCGGGAGCCCGATATGGCCGGCCGGCGGATCAAGGACCCTGCCGCCGCCTCTGCCGCCTGGCCGGACGACATGGTCGAAGTCTGCTTCAATCGCGCCGATGTCTCCGAAGGGCGTTTCGCGGTATTGACCGTCAATTCCGAAGGCCAGAAGATCAACGACACCAGCCGGATGATCGATCCGACTTTCAGCGGAAAACCGCTCGACTCGCAAAGCGCAGTACAGCAGCATCCCTGGGGCTGGACGGCGGAAATGCTGCTCTCCACCGTCGATTTTGTCGGCCCGGAACGCGACGGCCGACAGGCCTGGCGGCTGGCGTTGGAACGAACCCGGCGCACCGGCGGCATAGCCGCCGAGACGGAAACCCTGACCTCCTGGCCTTATTCCGATGCGGGTTATTTCGCGCTGGCGCCGGCGCATTTCGCCTGGATCAAGGCGCACGACGAACAGGCGGACGCCGACGTCCAATATCAACTGTTTCCCGGCATTGCCGCCAGCATCACCACCGCGGCGGATTTCCTCAACTGGCAGGAGGCGCTCGGCGATTTGGCGGAAGCGCCGGCGGTACTGGTGCCGGGCGAACCGAACAATCCGGCCCCGGCCGCCAGCCAGGTGCTGAAACAACCGGTCGCCGCCGCAACGCCGCTGCAACTGGCGCGCAATGAATCCGAATACCTGGCCTTTTACGTCGTCAACCCATCCGGCCGGCAGGTCAGCCGCCCGGAAATTTCCCTCGGCGAATTCATGGCGGCCGACGGCCGGAAAGCGGCCGGCGTCACCGGGGAACTGCTGGTCGGCGGCATTATGAACACCCGCCGGAACAGCAATGTCTTCCGGCCGCTGTTCGACCGGCAGTCGCTGCTGGAACGCTCCTGGCTGGAACGCTATCTGCTGAACGGCTCCCAGATCGCCGATTTTCCGACGCTCGAACTGCAGCCGGCCCAGGCGGCTCTAATCTACGTCAAGCTCACCACCGACCAGGCGGCGCCCGGCCGTTATTCCGCTCCGCTGACGATCGCCAACGGGCCGACCGTGCCGGTCGCCGTCGAGGTCGTCGACGCCACGCTCGAACGGCCCGCCAAACAGGCAATCCTGACCTGGAACGCCAGCACGGCGCCGTTCTTTCCGGTCCGCGACGCGGATTACCACCGGCAGGAGGCCGCGTTCCGCCGCGAAGCCGGCTGGAACATCTACTGGGAAGCGCCCGAATCGCCGCTGTGGCAGCAGGCCGCCCGGTTTCCGGAAAGCAAAATTCATATCCAGATCATTCCGGACCGCCTGGTGCACGGCGGTTATTCCAATCAGATTTCCGCCGAAGATGTCACGCCGGAAATGCGCCAGGAGGTAACCGATTATGTCGATGAAGTGGTCGAACGCATGCAAAAGGCCGGGTTGGATTACGACCGCTGGTACGGCGAGCTCTGGGATGAACCCGGCACCACTCCCGGCGTCACGCTGATGCGGGAGCTGGTGAAGATCATCAAAGCCCACAATCCGGCCGTTCGGCTGTATTGCGACCCGTGCTGCTGGACCGACCGCGGCTTCGCGCCGGCCGACGAAGTCCTTGCCGCCTACCGGGACTGGTACGACCTCATCGACCTCTCTTGCCCGATCGAAGGGCTGGAAGACAACGAAAAACTGGTCGAATTGTGGCGCAAGCCGGACCGCTGGTTCAACGTCACCTACATCCATCCCTGCCCGGGCCGCCGCCTGGCCTGGACCTCCGCCGCCAAACGGCTCGACGGCTGGGGTTTTTATTCGATCTTCGCGCCGCGCTTCGATCCGTGGGATGATTTCGACGGCGCCGAGATGGATTACCTGATTTATTTCCCCGGCAACGCCGCACCGGTCGCATCGCTGCAGAGCGAGGACATGCGGGAAGCCTGGGAGGATTTTGTGATGATCCAGCAACTGCGCCAGTGCGGCCGGACGGCCGAGGTCGATGCGTTGATCGCCGACCAGCAGCTCGATTTTCCGGCCAAACGGCTCCGGCTGCTGCAATGGCTGGCTTCCGAAAAATAATTCACGGCACCGAATGTTCAGGCCGGGAAAGTTTGGCAAAAACTTTTCCGGCCTTTTCCCGGTTCTTTCCCGGACGCAACTTCCGGAACCGAACGGCTATCGTTTGGCTTGCCACCCCAATTTCAACTTCAGCCATTCGCGGCTGCGCTGAAACGCCGCGTAGAGCGCCGGGGTGAATATGATGCCGATCAAGGTCGCCAGCGCCATACCGGAGAAAGTCGTAATGCCGATGGCGCGGCGGCTGCCCGAACCGGCTCCGGTGGCGATCACCAGCGGGAACACCCCGAACAGAAAACTCCAGGCCGTCATCAGCACGGCGCGGTAACGCAGATTGGCGCCGCGCATCGCCGCCTCGAACACACTCTTGCCGGCTTCGCGTTCCTGCTTGGAAAATTCGACCATCAATATGGCGTTCTTGGCCGCCAGACCGATCAGCATAACCATGCCGAGCTGGGCATAGATGCTCATCGTCTCGCCGGTCAGCAGCAAACCGAGCAGCGCCCCGAGCACGGCAAACCCCACCGCCAGCATCACCGGCACCGGAATCGTCCAGCTCTCATATTGCGCCACCAGGAACAGATAGGCGAAGGTCAGCGCCAGCATCATCAAATAGACGATCTGTCCCTGGTTCTGCTTTTCCTGATAACTCATCCCGGTCCATTCCACCATATAATTGTCCGGCAGTTCGGTATTTTCAACCAGTTCGAACAATTTCTGCGAACTGACGCCCGGCATCGCCTGGGTGTTCAGCTCCGCGCTGCTCATCTTGTTGAACCGGGTAATCTGCCGCGGCCCGACCATATACCGGAGGGTGCCGAGCGAACTGAGCGGCACCATTTCGCCCTCGTCATTCCGGACTTGAATTTCCCGGATATCGTCGAGCGTCTTCCGGTATTCGGCCGTCGACTGCATTTTCACCTTGTAATTCCGGCTCATCATCGTGAAATCGTTGATGTACAGCGAAGCGAGTTTGCTCTGCAGCGTCGAAAAAATCGAACTGGCCTCGACACCAAGCGTTTCGGCCTTTTCCCGGTCAATGTCCAGGTACAATTGCGGCGTGTCGGCGTTGTAAGCAGTCATCGCGTACAGCGTTTCCGGCTGGGCGGAGAGTTCCCGGACCACCTCTTTCGCCGTCACCGACAGCGCGTCGGCGCTGACGTCGCCGATGGCGCAGAGATTGAAGGTGGCGCCGCCGGTCACCCCGAGTCCCATGATCGCCGGCGGCGTGAAACAGATGATGGAAGCATCGGCAATCCGTCTGGTTTCGGCCTGGACATTTGCGACAATCGCATCCAATTGCGTCTCCGGCGTCCGGCGGAGATCCCAGTTGTCCAACTGCAAAATGCACATGGCGACGTTCTCGCCGTCACCGGACATCATGCTCATGCCGGAAACCATCATCACCGACTTGATGCCTTTGATGTCTTTGATGCAGTCGGAAAATTCGTCGAGCACCGCTTCGGTCCGCGCCAGCGACGCGCCGTTCGGCAGCTCGATGTTGCACATGATCACGCCTTTGTCTTCATTCGGCAGGAATGAACTGTCGATATTGTTGAACAAAAACCAGATGACCATGACCACTCCGGCAAATGAAACGATCGTCAGCAGCGCCCGCCGCACCAGGAAACCGACGAAAAATGAATAGACGCTCCGGCTGCCGTCCAACACCCGGTTGAACGGCCGGAAGATGATCGGCACATGCCCGTCCGGTTTGCGCAGCATGATCGCGCAGAGCGCCGGGCTCAACGTCATCGCCACCACCGTCGACAGACAGAGAGCAATGCACATGGTCACCGCAAACTGCATGTAAATCGCTCCGACCATACCGCCGTAAAAAGCCAGCGGCACATAACAGGCCACCGTCACCAGCGTCGTCGCGATGATCGCGCCGGTGATCTGCTCCATACATTTGATGGCGGCCTCCTTCGGGGAAAGTTTTTCGCGTTCCATCAGCGCCTGACAATTTTCGACCACGACAATGGCGTCGTCGCACAGCGAACCGATGACCAGAATCAGACCGAACATCGTCAGCACGTTGATGCTGTAATCCAATGCGTACATGAACGGAAAGGTGCCGATCAAAGCGACCGGGATGGCGATCGACGGAATCAGCGTCGCCCGCCAATCCTGCAGAAAAAGCCAGGTGATCAACACCACCAGTCCGAGCGCCACCACCAGCGTCGTGACAATTTCCTGCAGCGAAACGGTGATGAACTCCGTCGGGTCGTAAGCGATCTGGTAGCTGACGCCGGCCGGAAACCGCTTCGCCCAGTTATTGAGTTCGGCCTTTACCCGCTCGACGGTAGCCAACGCATTCGCTTCCGGCGTCCGGTAGACGCCGAGCCCGACCACCTGCTTGCCGTTGAACATACTCTTGCCGGAGTAGGAACTGGCGCCGATCTCCACTTTGGCGACATCCCGGAGCCGGACGATGCTGCCGTCATCATCATGCCGGAGGATGATGTTCTCGAACTCATCGGCGGTTTTCAACCGGCCCTGGACGTTGAGCTTGTAATTGACGAAGTGGTTGCTGTCCTCGGTGCCGATCGAACCGGCCGCCGCCTGGATATTCTGCGATTCGACCGCCTGGGCGATGTCCGACGTCGAAATTCCGAGACCGGACATGCGCAGCGGCTCGAGCCAGATACGCATCGAATATTCCTGGGTGGACATCACGCTGGCCGAGGAAACGCCCTCGATCCGGCTGACCGCATCCTTGATATTGGATTCGACATAATTGTTCAGTTCCATCAAATTCATGCTGGTGCCATCGGTCAGGAAAGCGAACATCGCCAGGATGTCGCCGCCCCGCTTCATCACGTTGATCCCGGTCTTGGTCACTTCCGACGGCAGTTTCGCCTCGGCCCGTTTGACCGCATTCTGCAGATTGACCATCGCGATGTCGGTGTCCGTACCGCTCTTGAAGGTCACCGAACAGGAGTAACTGCCGGAATTGTCGCAGGTCGATGAGAAATACAGCAGGTCGTCAACGCCGTTGATCTCGTCTTCGATCGGCATCGCCACGGTCTCGGCAATCACCTCCGCACTGGCGCCGACGTAGCTGGCCGATACGAACAACGTCGGCGGCGCAATCTCCGGATATTCCGCAATCGGCAGCTTATACAGACAGATGATTCCCGCCAACACCATCACCACGCTGATGACGACGGCAAAACGCGGCCGCTCAATAAAGATTCGAGAAAACATGATTTACCGCTCCGCGCTCACCGGTTCAATCTCCTTGCCGGGCACCGCTTTGTGCGTCCCTTTGACGACGATCGTTTCGCCGACCTCCAGTCCGGAAGCGACCAATTGCAGTTCATCGGTGGCGTTTTCCGGCACAATATAACGTTTTTCCACTTTGTTGGCGGCATCCACCACGTAAACATAAGTACCCTGATTGTCATGCATGACCGCCGACAGCGGCACCGCCGGAACCGTGCGCCCCTGTTTCTTCGATAACGTCACGCCGACTGTACTGCCGACGATCAATTTGTAATCACTGTTCGGGAAATTGGCATAGACCTGAATCGCGTCGGTCTTGCGGTTGGCCTCGTTGTTCAACAGTTCGATGCCTCCTTCGTCCGGATAGGAACTGCCGTCGGCCAGTCTGATCCGGACACTGCCGTTCTCCTTCAATACTTTCAGGGAACCGAACATCGACAGAAAATCGGCCGTACTGATCGAAAAGCAGACCCGGATCGGCTGCACCCGGATGATTGAAACCATCTTCCCGGAGGATGGCGTGATATAATTGCCGGCAGTGAAATTGGTGACGCCGACGACGCCCTCCATCGGCGCGACGATCGTCGTATTCTTCAAATTGTCCCTGGCGGTGATCAGTTCCGCTTCCGCTGCCAGCAGCGAAGCGCGGTAGGCTTCCAGCGAGGACTTGGTATTCTCCATGACATCCCGGCTCGTCGCCCGTTTCTCATACAGCAGATTGTTGCGGTCAAAATTGTTCTGGGCATATTCCAGATGGGCTTTGCACTCGGCGACTTTCGCTTCGGCGCTTTTGACCGCCGCTTCGTATTGCACCGGATCGAGCCGGTAGAGCATCTGCCCCTGTTTGACATAGGAACCGTCCTGGAAACCGACTTCCAGAATTTCACCGGAAACCCGCGGCACAATCTGCACCACCGCCGGCGATACGATCTGGCCGGTATAACGGCGGCTTTCGGTATCCTCGACTTCCGTCACCTTGCCGGTTTCCACCACCGCTTTGGCCGGAGCCGCACCGGGCCCGTCGGCCGCCCGAATGCTCAGAGATCCCAGGACGACCAAACACAAACCGGCAATCAACTTCTGCTTCATCAATTTTTTTCTCCATTTTGTTTTGCGTCTTCCAGCGCATGGCTCATCGCGCCGAGCACTTCATAAAAAACCTGCAATTTCTCCTCCGGAACGGAACGCAACAGCTTCCGGAACAACGCCGTGAACGACGCATCGATCTGCGCCTGCAACCGCCGCCCCTCCCGGGAGAGCGAAATGCAGACGCTCCGGCGGTCACTGGAGTCCCGGCAGCGTTCCACTTTGCCGCTTTTCACCAGCGTGTCGACAATCTGCGAAACCCCGCCGGAAGTGATGCCCAATTCCCGGGCGATGTCCTTGACCTTGACGGAACCGGACAAGGTTCCAATCAAATATCCCATCACCCGCATCTGGGTCATTGTCGCCCGGGCCGGCGGCGAAAACGGCGTAGTCCGGCCATGATACAACCGGATGTCCTCCACGGTCCGAAACAATTGCTTCCAAACTTTTTCCTCCTCAACTGCCGTCGACATAGTTCCATCCCCCTTAATATTCAGATTCCATATTATTTAGATACTAAACATATTATGCACTAATCATTTTGTCAAGCGAAATTTTGGAAAAATGATCGGATGGTATGAAAGATCCGGCATTGACAAGCCGGAAACCGGCAATATTGTAACCGGACAGCGAAGGAAATTACATGCAGAGAATTCTGATCATCGGCTGCTGCGGCGCCGGCAAAAGCGTTTTGGCAAGGCGGCTGGGCAAACGGCTCCGGCTGCCGGTCCATCACCTCGACCGGCTTTGGTGGCAACCGGGCTGGCAGGAAAAAGCCCGGGAACAATTCGACGCCGAACTGGCCGACCTGCTCCGGCAGGACCGCTGGATCATCGACGGGAATTACCAGCGAACGCTGGCGGAACGGCTGCAATACGCCGATACGGTGATCCTGCTGCAGTATTCCCGGCGGCGCTGTTTCTGGCAAACCTTCAAACGCCGGTGGCAATACCGCCGCCGCAACCGTGAGGATCTGGCCGCAGGCTGTCCGGAACGGCTGAATCGGGAATTCCTGCGTTACATCTGGACCTATAACCGGGCAATGCTGCCGCGCGTGCTGGCCGTATTGCGGGAACGGAACGAATCGACGACACTGGTCGTTTTAAAAACGCCGCGGGAAACCGAACGCTTTCTCGCTTCGCTTCCGGCATTTTAAGCTTCGGCGGCCCGGTTTTCTTTCGCCGGGCCGCCGGTTCGCCTCACCATCGAACGGTCTTTTCGACCGTGGTGTTGTCCAGCAGATTGATCACTTTGAAAACCCACTCTCCCGGCATCGGCTCCAACCCGGGATCAACGGCAACTTCAGTCCGCGGTTTTCCGGCGTGGTTGCCGGTCGCCGGCGGATAGAGCATCCCGTCCGGACGGAAGACTTCCAGGCGGAACAGCCCGGCGATGCCCGGATTTTCCACCACCGCAGTCATCTCCCGTCCCCGTTTCGCCACCGACAGCGAATAAGGCCGGGTCGGTTCCGGCAGCAGCGCCAGCAGCCGGACGTCACAGCCGTCCAGCGCCGTTTCATAGCAGTCGGCGGTGCCGACCAGCCGCCGCTGCAGCAGATCGTAAATGCAGTATGGCCGATCGAATCGCAGCACCGCGTCATCGCGTTCCTCTTTGCCGACCGCCGCCCGGGTCAGCCCGACATAACAGTTGCCGTCCAGTGTATAACGGGCCGCCTCCGCATTCGGCGGCAGCAGAATCGTCCAATCGTCCCGCGCGCCGGCCAGCTCCAGCGCAGTCCGGAAAACGGCGGTCACCGGATCGGCCAATGCCGTATTCGCCCGGCCCCGCCCGTAGCGATTGGGCAGCAGATTCAGCAGCAGGTGACCGGCATTGCCGATCATGATCCGCCGGTCGGCGGCCAGCAAAGGCCGGCCGCCGGTCAGCTTGAGCTGCGAATCGCCGAGTTCCGCCTCCAGAGTCCGGCCGTTCCACACCGGACATTCCGCCGGGTCGGCCGGACTGCGGAGCCGCGCTTCCACGCCGAAAAGCTTTCGGAACGGATTTTCCGGCCGCGGATTGCCGTTGTCGTAACAAACGCCGGGCAGCACGTCGGCGATCAATTTGCCGCCGGAAGCGACATAGCGTTCAATCGCTTCGAGGTCGGCATCGCTCATCGCCTGGGCCAGCGGCAGGATCAGATAAGGGGTGCGTTCCGGGTCCAGTTCCGGCAATTCTCCCGGCCCGATCACCAGCGGCCCCGGCCAGCCGAGATTGGCCAGCAGGCCGGTCCAGCCGCCGAAATTGCGCTGATAACAGCGCCGGTTGTCGATCACCCGTTCGTCGGTCGCGTCGCAGAGCAGCATCGACGGGATGGAGAAATAGAGGGCGAACGGCGACGGCATCCGGTTGGCCGGCTCGGTGATCACATCGAGGCCGGACTGTTTAAGCTCGGCGATCATCTCCTTGAGCTGCCGGCCGTAATCATTCACCTTCAGGTCGCCGTGCCGCAGCAGATAGCCGTTGGCCCAGTTGCCGTTGGCCCGCAGTCCGTTGAGGATCTGCCGGTAGTTGTTTTCACGGATTTCCGGCACTGCCGCATTGTAGCCGGTCCAACTGCCGAGACCGCTGCCCGGCCGGGCAAAGCTGCGCAGCACGTCATCCAATCCGGAATGTTCGTAGACGATCGCCCGGTCCAGATACGGCAGCACCTCATGCCAGTCGAAGCCGACATTCAAATCGGTCATCGCCATGCCGGACACTCCGAGCCGGCCGGCCGGGTCGGCCGCTTTCATCGCTTCATATTCGGTCTTCACCGCGCCGGTCAGCGCCGTGAACATAAAGGTCCGGTGTTCGATCCAGGAGGCGTACTGCCGCTGCTGCTGCGCTTCCGCCAGTTTGAGCGGTTTTACCTGCTCCCAGGCGGTAAAATCAGTCTGCCAGGCGGCATTCAACTCCGCCAGCGAAGCATAGCGCGTCCGCAGCCAGGTCCGAAATGCCGCCAGACACCGGGGCGAATGGCAATAGTCATGAAAAATATCCCACATGAAAAGCGAATTTTCATCGCCGATGAAATAGGCGTTGGGCTGGTAGTCGGCAATATTGGCCACCACTGCGTTAACCGTACGGCCGAGTTCAGCCAAATATTCCGGGTCGCGCAGACAGGGCGTGCGAATGCCGTCGGAATTCGGCTTACTATTCGCCGTCCACCCCATCAGCCGGGAAATGCCGATCGGAATATAGTTGATATTGCTGCGCAAAGCCGACTCCGCCGCAATCCGCTGCTGACCGAAATCAGTCAATTGCCCATCGTAGCCGATCACTTCATCGAAGCCCATTTCCACCAGGTACCGATGATATTCATCGGCGAAATAGTTCGAACAGGAACCCCAGCAGGTGAAAGTCAGCCCGTTCCGCGGCGGCAGTTGCGTGGTCCAAGTCGCTTCGGTTCGATCCAGCAGCCGGCCATCCCGGGTCAACTCGAGTTCGACCGTGCTCAACGTCGTTTCCGGCCGTACCGCCGGTTCGATCGAAAAAGTCAATTCCGGCGGCAGTTCGGTAAAATTCCGCCGCGCCAGAAGCCGATCGTAACGGTCTTTCATCACCAGCGACAACCCGGCGCCGTCGACTGCGCCCCGGAAGCGGATCGTGCCGGTCACCGCTTCGCCGGGCTCGAACGATTTCTTCGCCAGGGTGAATTTCTCAATCGCGCCGGCCGCCGGCCGGTTCTGAACAACCGTGAACCAATCGGCGGTGTGATCGTCGATTTTCAGAAAAGCGTTGTAGAAATAGTCGCCGTCCAAAGTCATCTGGGTCGTCGGCAGCGGCAGAACCAGTTGGCCGGCGCCTTGCGGCAGCACCGCTTCCGATTCAGTTCGGTCGACGACTTCACCATATTTGTTCCTAACTTCCAGAACCACCGATCCCGCCGCCGGCGCCGCCGCCGCAACCGCCAGCGTCAGGCGGTCCGGGTCGGCCGTCATACCGGTAATTTCAGCCGCAGGCCGGCGCCGTGCCGCCAGGCGGATTGCCCGCAGCAGTTGCGAAAAATGATAATCATAATAATTGAACCGGCAGCCAGCCGCAAAATCCGGGCCGGGAACCAGGCCGTAACTCTCGACCTGCCAAACCAGGTCATTCTGGTTGAGCCGATAGTTGACGGCAATCACCCGGCCCTGGCCGCAGTCGTAAACTTTCAACGGCGGAGCGGCCGGATCGGCATCGGTTCGGATTGCCGGCAGCATTTCATAAGGCACTGCGCGGTTCAAGTTCTCGGTCGCTTCCGGATTGTAATGTAATTCCAGTCCCAGCGATTCAATGCCGCCGGGCGGATCGACATAAATCAGGCCGGTCCCTTCGGCAACCTGCGCCGCAATCCGCTCCCGGACCTCTTCCGGCAGTATTTCCCAGCGGATCGTCGACGCGATGACGATGACCTCATGCGCCCGGTCGACCATCCGGCGGGCGTAGTCCACCGGATCCGGCGCAATCCAACTGCGGTTGTCGCTGATGTCGAATGCCAATTGATGCGGATAGCCCACTTCGACCAGATCGAAATCAAAATTGCCGCGCACCGTCAGTTCGGCGCTGTCGCGATGGCTCCAGGCGACGGCGAACAGCAGCAGGC
Source organism: Victivallis sp. Marseille-Q1083 (assembly GCF_903645315.1). NCBI lineage: Bacteria > Pseudomonadati > Lentisphaerota > Lentisphaeria > Victivallales > Victivallaceae > Victivallis > Victivallis sp. Marseille-Q1083. The sequence continues at coordinate 3,528,087 of NZ_CAHJXL010000001.1, read as the reverse complement.
TGGTCTTTTCAGCGGTATCGGCCGCCCAGCAAATGATGTCTTGCGGAAAATCGGTGAACAGCTCCGCATGATTCGGCGCATACGTGAACAGGGTGTTCTTTTCAGCCGCCGGCGGCGGCCGGTGGGCGGTCTCGAAACTTTTGACCAAAGTGGCGATCTTTCGTCCTTCGGCGTTCAGCAGTTCCAGCGAAACGACCGGCGATTCATCCGGCAGCGGCAAATCCAGTTCGGCGGCAGCCAGGGCATTCAGCGTCACCGGCCGTTCCGCTTCGCCGCAACGGGCCGTCACCGTGCCGTAATCGCGGTCGCTGCGCAGTACGGCGCGGAGCCGGCCTGCCTCCCGGGTCAGATACCCGGCGATGTGATTGTCGGCGGCATTCACCGCTTCACAGCCGTCCAGCGGCATCACGCTGTATGAAGTGCGAAAGATATAATCGAACAGCGAGTCCTCCCGTTCCGGCCGGGCCTGCGCCAGCGCTTTGCCCTCCGACAACGGACGGATTTTCAAATCCCCGGTCAAAAATTCCAGCGTCCCCTGCAGCATCGGATTGTCGGGCAACCATTGATAGAAACTGCCCAAATCCGGATAACCGGTTTCCAGTAAAATGCCGTTGCCGGCGTCGTTCAGCGCCGCCACCCAGCCGGCCGCCGCATGGTTGACCGTGATATTGCCGTCGGTTTCCGGCCAGCGGACCGGTTCCAGCGAAGCCCGGCCGCCGGCCAAATCAGGCCAGGACGACTGTTCCGCCAGCGGATAATAATAACGCATGGCGCCGGTTCCTTCCGGAAATGGCGCGGTGATAAACCAGAGGTTGCCGATGAAATCCCCGGTGCCCGGATTGTCGACCGCGTAATCGACCGTCAGGCTGGCAATGCCGTCCCGCAGCGTGTATGTCTTGACGAAATGCAGCGGCGAATCGCTATTTTCCAGCGTCACGAAACTGCGGCCGTTTTCCCCGCCGGCGGCAACCACTTTCCATTTCACCCAGGCGGTACGATCGACGAGAACACCGCCGGATCGCAGCCGTTCCTGTCCAAGTCCGCTGCCGCCCGGCGCCAGATCCGCCGGCCGCGGCGAAACCAGATTGACCCCGCCGGTACGGCGGAACTCTTCCACCCGGCCGCCGCAAGACGGATTGATCACCACGGTCAGACAATCGTTGGACAATCGGTAAAGCCGTTGTCCATCCTGTTCCAGCTCGGCAACCGCCGCACCGGCGGTTCCGTTCCAGCCGAACCAGAGGCCGGCCAGCAAAAGCAAGTATCCCCACTGTTTTCTGTTCATCATAAGCATGCGCATACCTGTATCATTGTTCAGAGCAAGTCCGTCAAAACGGCTGGAATGGTACGGCCGGAGCAGGCCGTACCTCCCGCGCTGATTTTATTTCCGTTTTCGAATCACTCACCAGCCTTCATCGCCGAACCGGAAATCCCGCCAGAATTCCTCGTCGGTGACGGTGTAAATCCGCGCGCTGCCGACATGGCCGTCGACATAGGTCATGTTGCTGGCGCCGCTGCCGTGCGGCCCGATGAATTTATCTTTCCATTCATTGTTGAACAGCGGCCAGCCATTCGCATTGAAGGCGTCGACCAGAGCGACAAAATTGGACGGCAGCCGGCAGGAGGAGAGTTTTTTCACCGGCGTATCCCAGACCGCCCCGCCGGCCATATCGACCAGTCCGATCGAGATATTGTAAAAATAGCCGGTGTGTTTATAATCGAAGCCGTCCTCCTGAAAGCCATTGTCGGAACCGGCCGGGCAGAAATAAATGTCCGGAGCCTTCCAATCCGCCGGCAGCGGCGACGGCAGTTCCGCGGTAAAATACGGTGCGACCGACACACTCCAGTAAGCCCACCAACAGCCGGGATAGTACTTCGGCGTGATGATCCCCGCCGGCGGCATGAAGTCGTCATAATCGTTGGCATACAGATGGAACGTCAAGCCGAATTGCTTGAGATTGCTGGTGCATTTGATCTGTTGTGCCTTCGCCTTGGCCTTGGACAAAGCCGGCAGCAGCATGCTGGCAAGTATTGCTATTATAGCAATTACAACCAACAGCTCAATTAATGTGAATTTCTTTCTCATCGCCTGCCTCCCTTTTTTTGGTGTTGTATTTTTACGGTTCGACGGAAAAACGACTGGAACAATTCAAACCACCTTCGCCGCCGGCAGCTCCTCCCGGCCGGCCCCGGTCGAGCCCCCCTCGATCACCCGGGAGGACAGCAGCGTCACGCCGGGCGCCCAAGGCTGATTGCCTCTGGCGCATTCGACCAGCTTCCGGACGACGGTTTCGCCGATCTGGAAATACGGTTCGGCCACCCGGGTCGCCTGCGGACAAACCGGCCCCGGCCCCATGTACAGGAAGTTGACATCCCGGCCGGGCAGCAGGCCGGCCCGGGCCGCCGCCCGGTACATCAGCTCAAGTTCATCGGAATTGAAGAAAATCAAATCGGGACATCCGCGGCGGAGCCGATCGGCTATCTGGCGGACGGCTTCCGCCGGCGCTTCGGCGGTTTCGAATTGAAACTCCTCGTCCGGTTCGACGCCGAACCCGGCCGCCCGCTGATGAATCAGTTCGAGCCGATGCAGCAGGAAGTGCTGTTCCTCTTCCGGATGATAAAGCGTAATCGAACCGTAACGGCGGAAATTCCGCTGCCGCATGAATCGCAGCAACACCTCGGCATTGTCCGCCACCGTGAAGCCGACAATGTGCTCATGACCGAAGCGGTGCGGCAACTCCGCCCAGCCGACATCGAACACGTACGGCACCACGGTATGCGCCAGAGCCCGCAGCCGCTGGCGCTGGTTTCCGTAAAACAGCACCGCATCGTAGCCATCGAGCCGCCGCAGTTGCCCGTTGAGCTCAAACTCGTCGGCAGCTTCCTGAAAATATTCCAGATGGACATTGACGTTGTGGCGGGAACCGAAGCCGAGGATGCCGCGGTAGATTTCCGAATTGGCATGCCAGTCGGAAAGCGGCAGCAGATCCGGCGAAATGGCCAGCTCCGGAAAGGCGATCAGCAACTGCAGCGGCTTGGTCGCCACCGACTCGGAACTGCTGACATAAACGCCTTTGGCCGGCACCCGGATGATCAGGCGGTCTTTCTCCAGCAATTCCAGCGCCTGGTTGACCACCATGCTGCTGACCTTGAATTCCTGGATGAGCACTCGAATGCTGTCGAGTTTGCGGCCGGCAGCGTAACGCCCTGAAGCAATCCGCTGCAGCAGAATCCGGTAGAGCTGCCGCGACAGCGGCGTCGCGATATTTTTCTCGAGTGTTTCCATGTCCCCCACGCCTGATTTACACTGTTGTAACACAGTTATAATTATATCAAAAAAAATCAAGAAAGTCAATACCCCCGGCGAGAAAAATCCGAAATTTCCCGAAAATTTCCCGAAAATTTCCCAATTGGCGGGTTCACCGGGAATCGCCGTTTTTTCGCTTCCTTCAAAAATTGCCCATTGCAATTGCCGTTCCGAATCGGATAAAATGTATCCGAAACGGCGATTTGCCGGTCCAGTCAATCAAATTTCGCTGTAAAAATCGACTTTTCCATCCAAGGGACTTGACTTTTGAATTCAAATTTGCTAAAATATCTTTTGAGAGGATGAATGTCGGATAAAAAGTTTTTCAAATTTCCGAGAAAACCAACAAGGAGATGAAATGGAAAAGAAGGGTTTCACATTGATTGAACTGCTGGTGGTGATCGCCATCATCGCCATCCTTGCCAGCATGCTGCTGCCGGCGCTGGGCAAAGCGAAGGCCGCCGCCCAATCGATCAAATGCGTCAGCAACCTCAAGCAAATCGGCGTCGGCACTGCACTGTATGTCGACGAAAACGACGACACGATGTGTCCGGCCTATATGGCGGACGCGGTTTTCGACAATTACACCCAAAAGGGCAACTCCTATTATCCGGCCTTGCTGAGCAATTTCTGCCCGCGCGACATCTGGCTGTGCCCGAGCGCGTCCGGCCAGGAGGGCGGCTTGAACCCGCCTTTCGCCGATCCGCAGAATGACAGCCAGAAAAACTGGATCATCAATTACGGAATGAACCAATGCGGTTCGACCGCCAACGCCAGCACGAAACGTTTCGACAAGGGAATCAAAATCACTTCGATCCCCAATCCGACCGGGACGATCATGTTCTCCTGCGACGCCAACTACTGGAGCGGTCCCTATGCCATCGGCGATTTCACCAGCCTGCTCGATTATCAGGTGCCGATTCCGGCCGTGCTGGACGGTACCGACAGTTGGACCGAAGGCACCCGGATTGCCTATATCCACAACCTCAAATGCAACCACCTCTGGGTTGACGGCCACGTTTCCAACCAGAAGATCACCAAATACCGCGACTGGTCGACCACCGACTGATCCGGCGAACCGGAACACCGTACACTGACTCCTCCGGCCGAAATCCGGCCGGAGGAGTCGTTTTTTTACGCCCCCCGCTTTTCCGGCATTTCCCGATCGCAGGCCACCGGACGCGACGGTCCCGGCGGTTCGGCGTTCCCTCCTCCGCAGCCGTATCTCTCTCTTCCTCCGAATGGCACCACCCCGGCGGCGGCTTATTCTCCTCAAAAATAAAAGCTGGCAAATAAAAATAAAAGTTATTGACATTTTTTGAAAAATTATCTATAATAAATAGAAACAGAATAAAAGCTCAATCATCACCCTTATAAAAATGACAACCATCGTTCAAACGGCCAAAAACAAACGCGGAGACGCCATGCGGCGCGACCTGGTCCGTAAAATCCAGGCCGGCATCCTGCCGCCGGGCGGCCGGCTCGCCAACGCCCGCAGCCTGGCCGCGTCTTACGGCATTTCCCAGGCGACCGTGCAGGCGACGCTGGCCAAACTGGTCGAAAGCGGCCATCTGGTCCGCCAGAACGGCATCGGCACTTTCGTCGCCCAGCGGGAATTCTGGCAGGCCATCGACATGGTGGGCTATATGGTACATGCGACTTACAACCCTTATCACCTGTCGATGCTCGCCGCCATCTCCCGCCAGGCCAAGGCGATCGGCGCCAACCTGCTGGTCGGCGAAGGCGAAAAAGCCGAAGAATTCATCCGCGAATTGAAAGCGGCCCGCTGCCGCTACCTGATCCGGCCGCCGTTCTGGGCCAGCCGGGAACGGCAGATCTGGCAGCAACTGCAGCAACAGCAGATCAATACGGTCATCATCAATGATTTCTGGCTGAACGGCGGCCCGCTGAATTGCGTCAATTCCGACATCGAAGCGGGCGTCGCCCGGATGGTCGAGCATTTGATCGGACTCGGACACCGCTACATCATGCTGCTCGATGAAAATGGCGCGATGAGTCCGCAGATCATCGCCGCCTTCATCCGAACCATGGAATACAACGGTCTGGCGGTCACCCGGCCGCTGCTGCGCACCGATCTGGAAAACAACATTTTCTTCTCGCCGGAACTGCTCCAGGACATCTACGACACCTGTACCGCCGTTCTGGTCACGCACGACTATTACGCGCTGCAACTGGCCGGCGCTTTCACCAAAGCCAATTACCAAATCGGCCGGGATATCAGTATCGCCGGCATTGACGCGACGACCGAAATCATCAGTTCGATCGAACATCCCGTCGATGCCATCGCCAGAGAAGCGTTCAAGCTGCTCGCCGCCGGCGAAAAAAATCGCAAAATCACGATTCCGCCGCTTTGCCACTTCCGGGAGACGACGGCGCCGCCGACGCGGGAGATCCAGCCGCAACAGGCGATTTACGGCGGCGGCCGGTTCCATGCCGAACTTCCGGCCAGATCCAGCATTCAACGTTGAATTCTATAAATCCCAGAGAAAACCTCAACCACTCAACCCCAAGGAGTAATCCGAAATGACGACGGAGAAACATTTCACACTGATTGAATTGCTGATAGTGATTGCTATTATCGCAATTCTAGCCAGCATGCTGCTGCCGACACTCACCCGGGCCAAAAGCGCCGCCCTGGCCATCAAATGCACGTCCAATCTCAAACAGTGCGGCCTGGCGGCCACCATGTACGCCAACGACAGCGGCGACCGCCTGCCGGCCGCCCGTTATGCGAACGGCGCGGTGATGTGGCTCGAACAGTTGATGCCCTATACCGGACTGCCGGAGCCGTCGCAAAGTTCGTTCACCGCCGAAGACAAGCGGCGCGTGCTCGCTTCCTGCTGGAGCTGCCCGCTGTGGGAAAAAGATCCGGGCTGGTGGAGCAAACTCGGCTACGCTTACAATATCTATCTGCCGCCGGCCACTTTTTCCGACTGGTTCGGCGACGGCGGGCCTTATCATTATCCGGCATTGGGATCGTTCTATTCCGCTTCGGAGACGCCGGTGTTCGCCGACGAGCGGGAGGAAGCCGACACCGATCTGTTCGGCTACCCCAATTACGACGGCATCGACTGGAATTTCGACGACCGCCACAATCGGAAAGGCAACCTGCTCTATGCCGACGGACATGTCATGGCCCGTAAAAGCTGGGAAGTGAAGCTGGACCACCTGCCGTTCTTCGACCGCGGCGGTTACGGCAATTAACCGTATCTCTGAAATTTTTCATCGACAATCAAACCCCGGAGAATTGAAATTTATGTTGAAATCAGCCACCTTTCTGCTGGCCATGGCCTGCTGCGCTCTGATCGCCGCGGAGCCGGCCACGACCAGGACCTTTCGCGGCATCCGGCCGGACGGGATTGCGGCGGCACCTTCCCGGAACCGCCTTACAGCCAGCCGGGCAATCCGGATTTCGACCAGATGACCGCCGAGAGCCGTTTCCTGCCGGTCGACGGCGAACTCTTCTGGAAGGATCAGGGCGGCGAAATCGACGCGATGACCGCCGTCACCCAGCTGCGCGACCACCATTACACCACCTTCAGCCTGGTGCACAGCTACAGCCGTTTCGAAGGGGAACCGTACTCCATCGACCGCTGGCAGACCGCCATGCTGACGCCGGAAGAGCTGGCCGCCGCCAACCTGCCGGTCTCCGACGGTTACTTCGAGGACAGCGACGGCACGCCGGTGCCGCGTTCGGCCTATGAATACATCCGCGATCATCTCGGTTACCGGCTGGAACTGCAGCAGGCCGCCTTTCCAGCCCGGATCGACCGGGACGAAACGTTGGAAGTCTCCTTCTCCCTGATCAACCGCGGTTTCGCCCCGCCAATCAATCCGCGGCCGGTTTTCCTGACCCTGATCGACGCCGCCGGCCGGCGTTTCGACTTTCCGGTCGAAACCGATCCCCGCCGCTGGTATCCGGCGGAAGCGGGACAGCCGCCGGCCGTTCACCGCGCCTCCGCAGCCCTGCCGCTGCCGGAGTCGATCGCGCCGGGCCGCTGCCGACTGGGTCTGTGGCTGCCGGACGCCGCCCCCTCCCTGCGCCGGCGCAGCGATTACGCCATCCGGCTCGCCAACGGCGACGTCACATTCCTGGCTGATACCGAAGGACAACGGCGGCATCAACCTGTTCGGTGAATTCACCGTCGAGCCGGACCAAACGCCGGCCGCCCAATGAACCATTCCAACCACCGGTCCGATCAAATGCTGCATCAAACACCGATTCCCGTCGTACTGGACACCGACCTCGGCACCGACATCGACGATGCCTGGGCGCTGGCTTTTCTGCTCCGCTGTCCGGAAATTGAACTGAAAATGGTGATGACCGCCTGTGCCGATACCACTTACCGGGCCAGGATTGCCGCCAAAATCTTGACGGCCGCCGGCCGGACCGGGATTCCGATCGGCATCGGTCCGGCCACCGACACGCCCGACGACCGTCCGACGGCCCGGGATTATGTCGCCGGCTATGACCTGGCCGATTATCCCGGCACCGTTCACGGCGACGGCATCGCCGCGCTGATCGAGCTGATCGACCGATCGCCGGTGCCGCTGACTGTCGTCGCCATCGCCCCGCTGACCAATCTGGGCGAATTGCTGCGGCGCCGTCCGGAGCTGGCCGCCAAACTTCATTTCGTCGGCATGCAAGGCAGCATCCGGCACGGCAGCGACCCGGCAATGCCGCCGGAAGCGGAGTGGAACATCCGGGCCGACCTGGCGGCCGCCCGGACCGTCTTCGCCGCCGCCTGGAACTCGGCGGTCATCACCCCGCCCGACACCTGCGGCCAGGTCGTTCTGAGCGGAGAAGGCTATCAGCGCCTGCGCGCTTCCGGCGATCCGTTATTGACGGCGGTGTTCCAGCAATACCGCCTGTGGCATCATCAACAGCAGCTCAACTGGTCGCCGGAAACGCGCAGTTCGATCCTGTTCGACACTGTCGCGGTATTCCTGGCGTTCTCCCGCCAATTCCTGGCGTTCCGGACGATGGGACTCCGCATTGCCGATGACGGCCGGACCCGGCCGGATCCGGCCGCGCCGCCGGTCGACATCGCCCTGAGCTGGACCGATCGGGAAGCGTTTCAAAAGTTCCTGACCGACCGGCTGCTGGGCCGGCTTCCGCCGGAACCGGAAACCGGGCGATCCCGAATTTCCATTTGACAAACCGGCCGCACGGTACTATCGTAGCAGGGTTGCCGGACAACCAAACGCGAGAGGAGTGCGGCCGATGATGTGGTTGATTTCCCTGGTTCTTTTCGGATATGTCTTTTACAGCCTGATCCTGCCGCTGCGCTGGAAATGGCGATGGCAGTTGTCCGCCGGCTTTCTGCTGCTGCTCATCGCGCAAAAGAATACCGTCTTTCTGTGGATCGGTGGCGGCATGTTCTTCTCCCCGGAATTGCCGCGCTGGCTCATCATCTTCGCGTCGGTCTGCTACGGTGCGCTGATCCTGCTTTTTTTCCTGCTGATCGCCAAGGACCTGATCCGGCTGGTCTGGTCGCTGGCCGGCCGGCTCCGGCCGCGGTGGCGACGCCCCTTCCCACACCGGCCGGTCGCCGCCCTGCTCTGCATCCTCGCGCTGGTGCTCGCCATCGACGGGACCTGGGAGGCGCTGCGCGTCCCGGCCGTCCGCACCGAAGAGGTCATCCTGCCGCGGCTGCCCGCCGCGCTCGACGGTTTCACCGTCGTGCTGCTGGCCGACCTGCACGCCAGCGCGCTGAACACCGAACCATTCCTGCGGGCGATCGTCGACAAAGCCAACGCCCTGCAGCCGGACCTGATCGTCCTCAACGGCGATATGGTCGACGGCAAAGTGGCAAACCGCCTGGCCGACGTCGCCCCGCTGGCGGATTTGAGAGCCCGTTGCGGCGTTTTCGCCTCGCCGGGCAATCATGAATATTATTCCGGGTTTGACGAATGGCAGGCGCACTTCGCGGCACTCGGCCTGCCGCTGCTGGTCAATCAACACGTTCTCATCGAAGACAACGGCGCCACGCTGGCGCTGGCCGGGCTGGCCGATCACGCCGCCGAACGCTTCAACGCCGAGCCGCCGGACATTCGGAAAGCGCTCGACGGCGTGCCGCCGGAAACGGTGGTCCTGCTGCTGGCCCACCAGCCGCGCCAGGCGGCGCGCAACGCGGCCGCCGGTGTCGACCTGCAGTTGTCCGGCCATACCCACGGCGGTTTGATCGTGCTGTTCGACCGGCTGGTCGCCCTCTTCAACGACGGCCTCGTCTCCGGCTGGTACGAGGTGGACGGCATGCCGCTTTACGTCAGTCCCGGCACCGCCTTGTGGAACGGCTTCCCGATTCGGCTGGGAGTGCCGGCGGAAATCACCCGGCTGGTCCTGCGCGCGGCGCCCGGCCAATAAAAAAAGACGCCTCGAAAATCGGAATTTTCGAGGCGTCGGGTAACGTTTTCTACCGTTGTGGCGAAGCGGTTCAGGATTGTCCGGATTCTTCCACCCAATGGAACGGCGTAAATTGCCGCATCGGTTCAAACCCCAAGCGCCGATAGAACGCCTCCGTCCCCGGCGCGCCGATCAAGCCGATCCAATCGACGCCGGCGGCTTTCAGCTCCGCCACCAGATGCAGCACCAACTCCCGGCCGATGCCGCAATGGCGATATGCCGGCAACACGACGACATCCTGGATGTAGCCGTCGCTGACGCCGTCGGACAGCGCCCGCGCCATCCCGACAAGCTCTTCCCCGTCGAAGGCCCCCAGAAAACGGAATGAACCGCGGATCATCGCCGGCACGAAATCAAAATTGTCCTCCGGCTTCATCCAGCCGGCACAGCAATACAGTTTTCCCACCGCGGCCGGAGCCGCGGCAGTCAACCGACGATATTGAATGATTCCGCCGCCGTCCATCTTCTCAGCAATAGAGGAAGTAACGGATTGTGATATAACCCGACGCGGCCACCAGGCTGCACAGCGACACCGGCACGCCGAACCGCAGGAAATCGTTGAACGTCACATGATTTCCCGCTTTGTTGGCGATGTTGACCGTCACCAGGTTGGCGGCGGCGCCGACCAGCGTGCCGTTGCCGCCGAGGCAGACCGCCAGCGCCAGGCCCCACCACATCAGATGCTGCAGTTCCACGGAGGCGAAGGCCGGCGTTTCCGCCAGGAACGCCGCGATGATCGACACCATCGCCGCCGTAAACGACACATTGTTGGTCACCGCGGCGGCAATGCCGCTGATCCACATCACCGCCAGCACGATCACCAGCGGATTCCAGCCGTCGGTAAATTGAAGCAGTTTGCCGCACGCCCTCATCAAGCCGGCCTGTTCGGCGCCGCAAACCAGCACGAACAATCCCATGAAGAAAAACAGCGTGCTCCATTCGATCTTCTCCAGCGCCTGGTCGACGTTGACTTTGCAGATCGCCAACGCCACCGCCGCGCCGGCCATCGCCACGACGCACGGCTGCAGACCGACGGCGCCGTGGATCAGAAAACCGAAGATGGTCAGCAAAATGACGATGCCGCCACGCCACATGTTCACCGGATCGGTGATCGCCGCTTTTTCGTCCAGCTCCATGATGCGGGCCCGCTGTTCCAGCGTGACATGCATGCGTTTGCCGTAATAAAGTTTCAGGATGATGCAGTAGACCACCAGAATCACCAGGATGAACGGCGCCAGATTGACCAGAAACGCCGCGAAATCCAGCCCGGCGACCGAACCGATGATCAGGTTCGGCGGATCGCCGATCAACGTCGCCGTGCCGCCGATGTTGGAGGCCATCGTCTCAGCCATCAGGAACGGAATCGCCGACACCGACAATTCGGACGCCACCAGCAGCGTGACCGGCGCCACCAGCAGAACCGTCGTCACATTGTCCAGGAAGGCGGAAAGCACCGCGGTGGCGAACACCAGAAGAATCATCGTCCGGATCGGCGAACCTTTGGCTTTCTTGGCGCACCAGATGGCGATATACTGGAAAATACCGGTCCCGCTGAGCACGTTGACCAGCACCATCATGCCGGCCAATGTGAAAATAACGTCGAAATTGACATAACGCGCATAACTGTCCAGCTTGTCGTAACGGCCGGACTTCTGCCGCAGTTCCGTCGCCGCCGGCGTCACGCCCTCTTCCGCAGTCTGCCGGTCGAATGTCGGCGCACCGCCGGTCGACTCCATACTCTGCTCGATCACCGCCGGCACCGGGTCGGCATGCTGTTCCGCCTCGTGGTGCGGCCCCTGCAGGATGAAAAGCAGCATCAGCGAAGAACCGATCAATGCCGCCGTCGTTTTATGAACTTTTTCCGACGCGATCAAAATATAGGTGCCGAAAAAAACAATTGTTGCAAACCAAAAAGCCATTTTTCTATCCTTCGATCAACCGCGCAAAACTTTGTGAATGATGTTGTGTACGGAAATTTCTCCCAGCAGCGTATTCGACGCATCCACCACATAATAGGTCCAGCATTCGCGCCGCGCCAGCCCGACGGTGAATTGGATCAGCGGCGTTTCCGGTGCCAGCGTCGCCTTGACCGGCAGCATGTAATCCTTGACCGCCAGCCGATTCTCTTCCTTGAAAATCTTTTCGAACACCTCGAAACTGGACAGAAATTTCAGGTGGTCCATCATGAAAATGTAATCGGGGATAAAACTCTTGATCACCTCGGTCGCGTCCAGCACGCCGACCAGCTTGCCGTGCACGTCGACCACCGGCAGCACCTCGCTGCTGTCGCGGTTGAAAATATCCAGCGCCACCGACAAACTGTCGTCCGGCTGCACCCGGGCGCAATCCCGCGTCATCATATCCTCGGCGGTGATGTTGCGCTTGACCTTGACGTCGTCGTCACGCAGCACCGTCAGAAATTCTTCGGCGTCGCCGACTGCCGTCAACTTGTGCAGATTGACCGGATCGCTCAGATAGCGGGTGAACGCCGAAAGCATCTTCAAGTAAGTCGCCGAGGTATTGCCGGAAATCAGCGACATGATCACCAGTTGGCAGGGTTTCAGGTCTCCCGACTTGATCGTCATCGGCTCCTCGAGCACGCCGATGATGATATACAAATCGTCCAACTCCTCCACCCGGGTATGCGGCAGCGCCACACCTTCATAGGCCATGCCGAGACTGTCCTCGCGTTCGATCAGCGAATCGACCAGCGCCGGCACTTCCCAGGAAACGTCTTCCAGCCGGCGGCACGCCTCCGACACCATCTTTTGATAAAGCGAACGACGGTCCGGCGCGGTAAGCCCGCAGAAGATCAATTCCTCATTCAACAACGATACCAGTTTCATTTGTCGTACCTTTCCATATTACATCCGTTCAACCACGGCCCGGGCAAAACCGGAACAGGAAACTTCGGTCGGATTTTCCATCAGGCGGGCGAAATCGTAAGTCACCACCCGGTCGCCGATCGCCCGCTGAATGCCGCGCAGCACCAAATCGGCCGCTTCAGTGTAACCGATGTAACGCAACAGCATCTCCCCGGACAGCGCCAGTGAAGAAGGATTGACTTTGTCCTGCCCGGCATACTTCGGCGCCGTCCCGTGCGTCGCTTCGAAAAGCGCATGGCCGGTGACGTAATTGATGTTCGCTCCCGGCGCGATGCCGATGCCGCCGACGCAGGCCGCCAACGCATCGGAAACGTAATCGCCGTTCAGATTCATCGTCGCGATGACGTCGTAATCTTCCGGCCGGGTCAGAATCTGCTGCAGGAAAGCGTCGCAGATGCAATCCTTGACCAGGATTTTGCCGGCCGGGGCCTGCCAGTCGCAATCCGGCGCCGGCACCGCCACGTCGGCGAACTCCCGCCGCACCAGCTCATAGCCCCAGTTCTTGAAACCGCCTTCGGTGAATTTCATGATGTTGCCCTTGTGCACCAGCGTCACATTGCGGCGCTTATTGGCGATCGCGTAACGCATCGCCGCCCGCACCAGCCGTTCGGAACCTTCCCGGGAAATCGGCTTGATGCCGATGCTGGAGGTTTCCGGGAAACGGATTTTGTCGACTTTCATTTCCCGCTGCAGAAATTCGATGACCTTCCGCGCCTCCGGCGTCCCGGCGTTCCATTCGATGCCGGCATAAATATCCTCAGAATTTTCCCGAAAGATGACCATGTCGGTCTTTTCCGGCGCTTTCACCGGCGAAGGCACCCCCTGAAAATACTGCACCGGCCGCAGGCAGACATAGAGATCCAGCTTCTGGCGCAAAGCGACGTTCAGCGAACGGATTCCGCCGCCGACCGGTGTGGTCAACGGTCCTTTGATCGCCACCAGATATTCGCTGATCGCCTGCACCGTCTCTTCCGGCAGCCAGGTGTTCTCCCCATAGACGGCATTGGCCTTTTCGCCGGCAAACACCTCCATCCAGGCGATTCTGCGCTTGCCGCCATAGGCTTTTTCCACTGCGCTGTCCCAGATATACCTGCTCGCCCGGGTGATGTCCGGTCCGATGCCGTCGCCTTCGATATAGGCGATAACCGGCCGATCCGGCACGTTCAATTCCCCGGCTGCATTCACAGTAATTTTATCACCGGAAGGAATGTTGATCTTGTCGAATGTCGCCATGGCCCGCGTCGTCCTTTCTATGTTATAATCCAAAATTCCCAAACAATATCGCTGATAATATACCACCGTTTCCGGCTTTTTACCAGAAACATTCCGGCTTCCGTACTGTCAATCGGCGCGATATCTGCAAGATTCAGGCCAGATCCCAGCAATAATACGCCAACAGCGCGATACCGTTATGCAGCATATGCCAGATCACCGGCAACCGCAGCGACCGCCGCCAGAGATAACCCAACTGGAATCCAATTGCCAGCAAAATCAACCCGGGAGCCGGCAGCAGCGCCCAATGGACGATACCGAACAATAGACTGGTCAGCACCACCGCCGGGGCCCGACCGAAGCCGGGCGCCAGCCATTCGAACAGCAAGCGCCGGAAAATAATCTCCTCCGTTACCGGCGCCACCACCACGGTTGCCAGAATCAGCAGCGCCAGCAGCAGCGGCCGCGTTTCCACCTCGTTTAGCAAAGCGACCATCTGCTGCTGCGATTCGTAGCTCCAGTGCAATTGATTCAACACCGCCTGCCAGAGTCCGGTGATCAATTCCACCCAGGGCAGCCAGATGATGACCGCCAGCAGCGCCCGGAATAAAACATTGTCGTCTTTCCGGCCGGCCAGCCCGAACAAAACCAGCCAATCGACCGGCCGGCCAGCCCGCCACCGGAGAAAAGCCATCACCGTCAACAGCGTACAGCAGGGCATCCCCAGCGTCAACCCGACCTGCCAGCCGACCGGCAGACGCTCCCAACCCAATTCAGCCCTACCGTAACCGGCCACCAGAAGCGGCAGCAGTAGATAGAAGAACAACCAGGCGCACACCGCCGCCGGACCGGCCGCCGACAGCAATCTGTCGGGCTCCCTCATTTCCGGATCCGCCGGCATTTTTTCTTCCGCCATGGCCAGCCCTTCAGCGACTCCGGTAAACCCGGTGAAAATCGTTCTCGAACAATTCCACCCAGTGACGCCGGCCGAAACGGCGGTCCAGCTCGTCCAGCACCGCCACCGGGTCCTCCTGCCGCTGCATGATCACCAGCGCGTCCTTCGGCAGGGCGGCCACCGGCCCCCGCGGTCCGTCGAAACGCCATTCCTCGCCGAATCCGTAATACCACGAACCGTAAAACATCACCGGCCACGGATCCGCCCGGAAGGTCAGGAAAGTGACCGGCAGACGCTCCGGAAACAGCCGGCGCAATTCCGCCAGCGTCGGCTGGACGGCAAAGGAATCCTGCATATAATAGGGTTCAAAAAGATCGTCCATCTGGCCGGACGCCTTCAACCGGCCGGCCAGCCAGCCGCCGGCCTCCCGCTGGAGCATACCCCAGCCGCCGGCCAGCACGACGCCGGCCAGAAAAAGCGCCAGGCCGTCGGACGATTTCCGTCTGGCGGCAGTCAGATGACGCATGCCCCCGGCCAGCAGCAACAATCCCAACGGCCAGAAATTGAAAAATATCCGCGGAAACGGCGCCACCGCCAACCCCAGGCACAACGGCAACGGCAGCAACGGAATGAAAAGGCGCCAGCACCAGCGCCGCCGGCAAGCCTTCCGGCGCCAGAACCGCCAACCGCCCCACAAGGCCGGCAACAGCACCGGCAGGAAAGCGAATCCGAACGCGCAATATAAGTAGAGCAACGCCCGTCCCTGCTGCGTCCAGCCCTCCTGCAGCGCCATCGCCTTCTGCACCGCCCCGGCAATCGGCAGATAAAACAGCGCGGCAGCCGCCGGCGGCAGCAAAACCAAAGCGTAAAAACGGCCATCCCGCCAGAACCTCTTCCGACAATACGGCAGGAAATAAAGCGCCACGCCGCCCAGCGCCACCAGATTGGTCGGAATGGTTCCCACCGCCAGCAGCGAGGCGGCAAAATAGCCCAGCAGATTGGCCGGCCGCAACCGGCAGCAGAGCGACTGCCCGGCCGCCAGCGCCAGAGCGAGCGCCAGTGAACTGAGCATGTAACCGCGAACCGCCGTGCCGTAGATCGCCAGCGGCACCGAGGCGACATAAAACGCCAGCACGCCGCCCCAGAGCCAGCTTCCCAGCCGTTTCCGGAAGGTCAGGAACAGGACACTCACCGTCAGCAGCGCCAAACCAACGCTGCCGAGCCGCCAGAACAATTCCACCGGCAGCCAATCCGGCGCCAAGTGGTGCCAGTTCTGCAGAAAAATCGTATAAAGAATTTGATTGTTGGGAATGAAATAGGAACGGTATACCGCCCAGGCGTCCGGCAACGGCAGCATGAAATTCAAAACTGTCAACGCCTCGTCAAACCACAGATCGCGATACAAGGCGCCACGCAGGAAAAAAAGCGCCGCCAGCAACAATACCGGCAGCACCCAACGTTTTCTTGCTTGTTCCCCGGCGGTCATCGCTGCCTGCGTCAGTCGAGTTGCAACATGATTTTCATCAACTGGTCGCCGCGGAGCGCCCCCAGCGCACCCTGTGGCGCCAGGCGCTCGCTGTAGGCCCCGACCGCGTCGGCCGGGATGCCGGGACCGCAGACCGCCACCGGAACCGGCGTACGGGTATGCTTGCGCAATTTCAACGGGACCGGATGGTCCGGCAATACCGCATAAAGCACTTCCCGATCTCGCAGCGCCTCCAGCACCGGCGCGACGATCCGGCAGTCGAAATCCCTGATCGCCCGCATTTTCAACGCCAAATCACCCATGTGGGAACACTCGTCGATCGCCTCGACGTGGATATAAACGAAATCGTGGTCTTCCAATGCTTTCAGCGCCGCGGCGACCTTGCCTTCGTAATTGGTATCGATAAAACCGGTCGCTCCCGGCACCTCGACGACGGTCATCCCCGCCGCCTTGCCGATGCCGCGGATGACATCGACGGCGCTGATGATCGCGCCGGTCCGGCCGGCATAACGCCGGCTGAACGGCTGCAGATTCGGCCGGCGGCCGGGACTCCACGGCCAGATTTCATTGGCCGGCGAAGTCTTGCCCCGGTTCAGCGGATGCGCCGCCAGAAAAGCGGCGGCCCGCCGCGACAAATCCTGCAGAAACCGCACCGTATGACGCGCTTCCGGCGAATCGTCCAGCGCGGTCAGCTGCAATTGATCGACCGGGATGCCCTGCGAGGAATCCGGCTTCTGATAACCGATGTCCGCCGAAAATTCCCGGCCGTGCAGCACCAGCAGATTGCGGTAGCTGACGCCGGGATGAAAACTCACCCGCCCGGAACCGAATTCCCGCTGCAGCGCGGCGATCAATTCGGCGGAAACCGCATTGTCGATGTGGCCGGCCGAGTAGTCGAGCAAAATCCCGTCCGGCGACACCGTCACCAGATTGCAGCGCCAGGCGACATCATCATCGGCCAGGGCAATTCCCTGGCTGACCGCCTCGATCGGTCCGCGGCCCGGATAATTCCGTTCCGGATAAAAGCCGAGCACCGACATGTTGGCGACATCGGAAGAGGTCGGCAAGCCGGGCGGCAACGACAGAAAGGTGCCGTTCGCGCCAAGCCGGGCGATGCGGTCCATCGCCGGCGTTTCCACCGCCTCGAGCGGCGTCCTGCCGCCCAGCTCCTCCAATGGCTCGTCGGCCATCCCGTCCGCCAGGAAAATGATACTTTTCATCGGAAAAAATCCATCAACCTTATTTTCATCAAAATTTCAGTTCAACTTCTCTTCCAGCCGCCGGCCAGCCTCTTCCGGCGCCAGCCCGGCCAGCACCACCAGCTTGTCCCTGGCGGCGGCGCCCTTCCACAGCGACACCCGTCCTTTGGGCAGGCCGAAAAATTTGGCCAGACAGGCGATCAGTTCCGCATTGGCCTTCCCGTCCACCGGCGGCGCCGTCAGCGCCACTTTGAGGCTTTCCTCATAAAGACCCACCGGCCGGCTGCGCGAGGAACGCGGCTGCACATGGCATTTCACCACACAGCCGCCCGCGCCATCCGGCCGCAACACCGTTCGCCAATCCGCCATCCTGCCACAACCCGGTTATAAGCTGCCGGATTCCGGCTCCTTGACGATTTCAAGCGGTTTCGGCGTCTCCGCCGGCTGTTCCAGCGGCGTTTCCGCGTCGCCGTCGTTCCGGATCGTTCCAGCTTCCGCGGCCGCGGAAGCCGAAGCCGCCGGTTTGCCGTCTTTCCAGCCGAACAACTCATAAATATCCTGAACGCTCAGCGTTTCACGTTCGAGCAAAGCCTGCGCCAGTTTTTCCAATTCGTCGCGGTGGTCGCTCAAAATCTGCCGGGCGCGATCCATCGCCTGCTGCAGATAATGCTTGATCGCCAAGTCGATCTCCCGAGCGGTCTCCGGACTGTAGCTGTCGGCCGGCGGCGCATCGTAGCGCACATGGACCGGACCGTAACTGCCGTACTTGATCGGTCCGATATTGTCATCCATGCCGAAAACACAGACCAGCAACCTCGCCTGCCGGGTCGCCTGCTCGATATCCTGCGCCGCACCGCTGGTGATGTCGCCCATCGTCAACTCCTCCGCCACCCGGCCGCCCATGCAGAGCGCCATGTCGTCGAGCAATTCCAGCTTGCTGATCGAATAGCCGTCGGACTCCGGCAGCAGGAAGGTCAAGCCGAGCGCGCGGCCGCGCGGCACGATCGTCACTTTGTGCAATTCATCCGCCTTGTCGCTGTGCAGCGCCACCAGCGTATGGCCGGCTTCGTGATAGGCGGTCAATTTGCGTTCGTGTTCGCTCATCTTGCGGCTGCGGCGTTCCCGCCCCCAGCAAACCTTGTCGCGCGCTTCTTCCATATCGGCCTGGGTCACCACTTCCTGATTGTTGCGGGCGGCCAGCAGCGCAGCCTCATTGCACAAATTGGCCAGGTCCGCGCCGCTGAATCCCGGCGTCCCTTTGGCGATAACCTCCAAATTGACGCTATCGTCCACCTTGATATTCTTGACATGCACTTCGAGAATCCGTTTGCGGCCGGCGATATCCGGCAGATCCATGACGATCTGACGGTCGAAACGGCCCGGCCGCAGCAAAGCCGGATCCAACACATCCGGCCGGTTGGTCGCCGCCAGCACGATGACATTGGAGCGGCTGCTTTCCAGCCCGTCCATTTCCACCAGCATCGCATTCAAAGTCTGTTCCCGCTCATCGTGGCCGCCGCCCATGCCGGAAAAACGCGAACGGCCGACCGCGTCGATTTCATCGATAAAAATCAGACAGGGCGCACAGCGGCGCGCCTGTTCGAACATATCGCGCACCCGGCTGGCGCCGACGCCGACGAACATTTCGACGAAATCGGAACCGCTGATCGAGAAAAACGGCACGTTGGCCTCACAGGCCACCGCCTTGGCCAGCAGCGTCTTGCCGGTTCCCGGCGGTCCGGTCAGCAGGCAGCCTTTGGGAATCTTGCCGCCCAACAGCTTGAACTTCAACGGATCCTTGAGGAAATCCACCACCTCGGTGATTTCCTCCTTGGCCTCATCCGCGCCGGCGATGTCGTCGAACGACACATTCAACTCATCCGGAGGGATCATCCGCGCCCGGCTCTTGCCGAACTGCATCGCCCCTTTGCCGGCCATTTTATACTGCCGGGAAATCATGAAATAGATGACCCCGACGATCAGCAACATCGGCAGCACCATCCAGATGAAACTGCCGAGCATGCTCTGCTGCTCCACCTTGAAATCCTTCAGGTTGTCCTGCAGCAGCGCGTCCAGCCGCTCCGTCTTCAACACCCGGGTCTTGTAATAGCCGACGTCATTCTGCTGCCGCTTTTTGGCCGGCAATTTGTGCAGGTCCTCCGGCTGCAAAACGAATTTGCCGGTAATGTTCAGGACGCCTTCCGGATCGGGAATCGCTTCGGCGGATTGCACCTGTCCGGCCACCAGACGCTGTTCGAATTCCGTCTGGTTCCACTCCTGCTGGACGGCTGGCTCCGCAAACTTGATCCAGACGGCCACCGCCATCAGCGCAAACAGCGCCAGCCAGACCAAAGAAGCCCGGTTCACCCGCCGCGGCCCGCCCAGGCCGCCGGGCGGCAGGGCCGGTCCACGCTTTTTCTGCTCCGGCGAAGATTTTTTATCATTCTGATCCATACTCAATAGACGACTCCTCATTCAAGATTAAAAAATAACGGAACGAAAATGGAACATGCCGCTGCATTTTCCCCATCTTCGTTCCCAATATTGCTCTATCGATTCCGCACCGCCCGGCGCGGTCCGGGCAAAAAATCAAGACATTTTGTTCATGGCCATGACCACCAGCGCAATCAACAATGCCAGAACCGCAATCCCAAGAACGCCGACCAAAACCAAAACCATCTTCTGATTGCGCAGTTGACGCTTCGTATCCCGCTCGGCAAAGGGGGAATAATTCGTAAAATGCTTCACCGTCGCCAATCCGGTATTCGTCGTCGAATCCAGATCGATGCCGGTTTCAGTCCGGGAGCCGACCGCGGTATTCGTCCCGTCGTCGAAATCGAACAGGATTTCCACACCGCCCAGTTGAATGACATCGAAGTTTTTCAGTTCCTGCTCGGTAATCGGCACATTGTTGACCCGCGTACCGTTCGTACTGTCGTTGTCGCGCACCAGATAGCTGTGTTCCGTTTTGACAAAGTCGCAATGATGCGAACTCAAAGTCGGATCTTTGATGCAGATATCCCGCTGTTCGTTGCGTCCCGCACTCATGACCTCCTTGGTCAACTCAAAGCTCTTGCCGCGTAATTTCTCCGACAGTACAATAAGTTTCGGATTTCCTGCCATTTTACCCGCCGCCCTCTTATGATGTTATCACTTTCTCAATATTATGAATAAACCCCATCTCCGGAATCCCGGCGCCCGACTGTACAACTTTTCCGCGCAATCCGGGACCGGAGAAATATAACACTCACTATCGACGATTGCAAAAACAAAACGCCGTTTTTATCAATCGATTCCGGGAATAAATGTTTCATTGCCCTGCAAGGCGGCGATCGTCTCGGTCAACAACCTCACCGCACCCTCGACATCGCGCAGGTCGCAGATTTCGACCGCCGAGTGCATATAGCGGTTCGGAATGCTGACCAGCGCGGTCGCCACTCCGGCGCGGGTCATCTGCATCTGCGCCGTATCGGTCCCGCCGGTCGCCCGGTGCCCGACCGACTCCTGGCAGGCGATCTCCTTTTCGGCGGCAACTTTGCGCATCAAGCGGCCCAGGACAATATTGTTGTCGGCGCTGCGGGTAATTTCCGGCCCCTTCCCCAGCTTGATATCGCCGCAGATTTTCTTCGCCACATCCGGAATGTCGGTGGTGAAACCGACGTCGACCGCAAAACCGATTGCCGGATCAATACCGAAACAACTGGTATGCGCACCGCGCAAGCCGAGCTCCTCCTGCACCGTTCCAACCCCGTAAACCGCCACCTTGAGCCGGCGCGCCGACAACTCCCGCATCGTCTCGGCGACGACGAAAGCGCCGATCTTGTCATCCATCCCCTTCGACATCACCCGGTTCTCGTTCAAACGCCGGAAGTTGGCCCGCATCACCACCGGATCGCCGACCGCCACCAGCTTTTCCGCCGCCTCGCGGTCTTCGGCGCCGATGTCGATCCACATGTCCGACAATTCCGGCGGCACATCGCGCTCGGCCGGTTTCAAAAGGTGAATCGGCTTTTTGCCGATCACGCCGCGCACCCGGCCGGCCGCGGTCAGAATGTCCACTTCCGATGACGGCACATTGAGCTTGTCAATACCGCCGTTCGGCCGGAAATACAACAATCCCTCGTCGGAAATATAGACGATCTGGAAGCCGATTTCGTCGTAATGGCCGGCCAGCATCACCCGCAGCGGAGCACCCGCATTGAGCACGCCGATGGTGTTGCCCATCACATCGGTTTTCACCTCCGGACAAAAACGGCCGAGGTATTCGCGATAGACCGCGGCGGCTTCCATCTCATAACCGGACGGACTGGCGCTGCGCAGCAGCTCTTCCAGAAACTGCAAACTATCCTGTTTCAACATTTTTCATTTCTCCTTCCAAATATAAAATAAAAAATTCAATCTGATAAACTTCCCTCATTCCGGCAAAATGTCAACCGGATCCGTTAAAAAAAACGCTTTTTTCACCCGACCGGCCGCATCGAACTCCACCCCTTCGGTTTCCAACAGCCACCGCTTCAACCGCAACGCCGCTCCGGCCGCATCGGAGCTGCACATGAAACCGTTCAATTTGCCGTCGGCCGCCACCACCCGGTGACACGGATAGACCAGCGGCAACGGGTTGGAACGCATCACTCCGCCAACCGCCCGCGCCCCGCCGGGCCGACCGGCCAGCGCCGCCAACTGTCCATAGCCGACCACCCGGCCGGCCGGCACCAGGGCGAACAACAGCGTCAACACCTTCCGCGCCCAATCGCCGACGCCGGCCAGGGCAAACTGCGCCATATCCCACGCCGGCAGCTCTCCCGCCAGCCGCCGCTCCAGACTCCGGCCGGCGCCGGCCAGCGCCGGAGGCGGCGGAGTTCCGGCGACAACCCCCAGCCGGATTTCCACGATTTTCGGTTCCTTGCCGGTCGTCCAGCGATACTGCACCGGTGTATTCCGCATGACGATTCCCCCCCAATTCTTCCGTTCACGGACTTGTATTGATCCATTGTTCAAGTAAATTTAGCGTTGAAAAAACGCAACGCAATCGCCTTATGATAAAAATATGCTCAATTGGTTAAAAATCGTCAATCTGGCTTTGATTGAAAGCGCCGACGTCGAATTCGGCAGCCGGTTCAACGTCATCACCGGCGAGACCGGCGCCGGCAAAAGCATCCTGCTCGGGACGGTCGGCCTGCTGCTCGGCGAACGCGCCGACAAAAGCCTGATCCGCACCGGCCAGGAACGCTGTGAAATCAGCGCCGGCATCAGCTTTTCCGCCGAGGACCAGGAGGAGCTCGCCCGGCTGCTGAACGACTGCGGCATCCCGTGGGAGCCGGAACACCCGGAAATCCAACTGCGCCGGGTCATCACCAAAACCCAGAACCGCAATTTCGTCAACGACACGCCAGTCACCATCCAGACGTTGAAGCTGCTCGGCGAACAGTTGATCGACATTCACGGCGCCAATGAACACCAGTCGCTGCTGAGCCGGGCCCGGCAGTTGGCGATCCTCGACCGCTATGCCAATTTGAAGGCGGAAAAAGCGGCCTGCCGGCAGTGCTGCCTGGAATTGAAGCAACTGGAACAGGCCAGAAGCGAAGCGTTCGCAGCGATGCCGTCGGCCGCCGAAGCCAGACAGTTGGAAGCGGTTGTTTACGACATCGAAAAAGTTTCGCCGGAACCCGGCGAAGACGAGCGGATTTCCGCCCAGCACCAACTGGCCGCCAACGCCAGACAGGTGCTGGAACTGACCGGCCAGTCCGGCCAGATGCTCTGTGAAGCGGAGACGGCGGTCACCGAGCAGTTGTCGGCGGTTTACCGTCACCTGCTGGAACTGGAGCGTCTCGATCCGCAAGGCAGCCGGGAGCTGCTGACCCGCTGCGACCTGTTGATCGAAGGAACACGGGAACTGGCCGGCCTGCTGGAGCATTATGCCGGCAAAGTGGAACTGGATGAGGAAACCTTTCAGGAGCTGGAGCAGCGGTTGTCGGAACTGCAAACTCTGAAACGGCATTACGGTCCGACGCTGGAACAGGTATTCGTCATCCTCGAGGACGCCAGACACCGGTTGAGTCTTTACCAGGACAGCGCCAAATTGCGCGCGCAATTCGCGGCACAGGAGCAGCAGCTCCGCGACCGCCTGGCCGCCCTGGCCGCCGATTTGTCCGCCAAACGCCGCCAGGCGGCCGATACGCTCTGCGCGGCGGTCCGGACCCAGTTGGCGACGCTCGGTTTTCAACGCAGTCATCTGGCGATTGCATTTCAGGCGGTCGAACCGGGCGAAAACGGCGGCGACCAGATCGATTTCATCTTTTCCGCCAATCCGGGCGAAATGCCCCACCCGCTGCGCCAGATCGCCAGCAGCGGCGAATTGTCGCGGGTGATGCTGGCACTGAAAACCGTGCTGGCCGACGCCGACGCCGTACCGGTGGTCATCTTCGATGAAATCGATGTCAACATCGGCGGCGAAACGGCCAATCAGGTCGGCCGCTCGCTGGCGGCGCTGGCCGCCAAACGGCAGATACTGTCGATCTCCCACCTAGCCCAGGTGGCCGCCTGCGGCGACCGTCACTACGCGGTCAGCAAAGAACTGCAGCAGGACCGCACCTTCTCCCACATCAAGCTGCTGGACCAGGCCGGAAGAATCCGGGAATTGAGCCGGATGCTCGGCGGCGGTCCGGCCGCCGAACGCCACGCGGCCGAACTGCTCGCCGGTGCCGGCAGCAATCCTGGCCGGAAATAATACACGCCCGGCGCATTCGCCATTCATGCGCGCAATGCCCCTCCAGACAAAAAAAAAACCGTCCCGGCTTTTAACCGGGACGGTAATAACCGCAGAAAATTCTGCCAAGCAATCAGTCGGTCGTCGACCAATCGCGATACGTCGTCTCTTTCTGACGGTCAACGTGTCCGTCGGCCCACAAATGATTACACTGATTGTTATGAGCATACGAAACACGAGTAGTAGTGTTATCCGTACCACGGCCATTCAAATTACTTTTATCGATCGGCACTTGATCATCCAAATTGGTATAAGTGCCACCATACGGACCTCCAAAAAAGTTTTCATCACATGAAAAACCGATTGTACCGGACGGATTGGTGATTGAAGTAATTTTAATTCCTTTGTCAAAACGAAAGGTCGTCATGTCAGAAGCCTTGCCGGACTGACTGATACTATAATTGATTGTCCATTTGGAATTATCCTGCATATCGTTGCCGGATTCCGGATTAGAGAAGATATTCGTGCTCTTATCCCAACCGCTTGCACTCGGATCCACCCACAAATCCCGGGCAAGATAGTCCAAAAGCAATCCCGGATAATAAACCAGCGTCTGTACGTTATTGTTGATTACCGCATTATTCATATAAGCGGGAACCATCGTATCACCGTTGTCGTCCGCATACATCGTCGTACCCAAACCAACCTGTTTCAGATTGCTGGTACATTTGATCGCCTGCGCCGCCGCCTTCGCCTTGCCCAACGCCGGCAACAGCATACTGGCGAGAATGGCGATGATCGCGATCACAACCAACAGTTCAATCAATGTGAAATTTCTTTTCATATTATCCTCGTTTTGTTGTAGAAAAGTTTCCGAAATTGCTTCGGTTCTGTGGATTATTCACATCATCCATAAAATAACTGCGACCTGGAAAAAAACACTTTTCAGGCCGTTCCGTCCGCCACCAGATTATCCTGATGGTCCTCTTAACACTGCTTTCATTGTCAACCCTCGATTTTGTTAATGGGAACGCCTAAAAAAGCGGCACCATATTTATTATATGGGAATTATTTCGGAAAGTCAAAATAAATTTCACAAAAAATGGCATCTTTTTTTCCGGCTCCCCCCAAAACCCTCAGAATTCACCGTCCAATGTCACCTCTACACTGCAACGGCTTAAAAGGGCATTCATTTTTATTGCTTTAATCCATATGAAGAGACCGGTAAATATGACTTCAAGTTCCCTTGATCACAGTATTTTTTTATTTTGAAATTGAAAACTCCAGTCTCTTTCGCCGTCCGATTTTCAACGCCGGTTGCGAAAACGGTCGGGACTGACCAACTGGTGTTTCTTGAACACCTTGCAGAAATAACTGACATCCTCGAAGCCGCAGCGCGCCGCGATTTCCTTGATGCTCAACGGTTCGGTCTGCAGCATCCGCAACGCCAGCTTCAACCGCAGCTCCGTCACATACTGCTGCGGCGACATTCCCTGATAACGCCGGAACTGCCGCGAAAAATGATACCGGCTGTAACCGGCCAGTGCCGCCAGTTCATCCACCGTGACCGCCTCTTCCAGATGTTCCAGACAGTACTGCGTCACCTGCGCCAGAAAAGCCGGCCGGCTCTCCCGGTAAGTATCGCTTTGTTCCAATTCGCCCAGCAATGTCAGCGCAAACTCATAGGCCAGCTTGCTGGAGCGGAATTTGTCATTCAGGCTGCCCTGTTCGCAGAGATTGAAGATCTGCCAGGCCAGCAGGACCGTTTCCGACTCGCTCCCGTCGTGCTCCAGAACCGCGCCCTGGCGGGAAATCGCCTCCCGCACCAGCCGGATCGCTTCCCGGCCGTACAGCGTGACGAACAGCACTTCCCAGCAGTCGGAATCCTCCGGCAGATAATAACAATGGTCGTCCGGCACCAGCACCAGCATCGCCCGGCCCGGCGTCAACGGCACCACCCGGTCCGGCTGCCGCAACGCGCCGCGCCCGCGCAGCGTATACTGCCAGATCGCCAACTCCCGGCTGCCGCGTTTCATCCCATCCCAGCAGTAAGAATGTTCCCGGATCAACTGATGGCCGCAATTGACCAGCATCGCGTGCAGCGGCACAGTGCGCTCCGGAAAAAAAATACTGTGGTTCTCCAAATGGCTCCGCACCAGACTTTCACCCGGCTTCTTCTCCGACCGCATGACCGAACTCCTACGCCCGCTTCCGGCCCAACCAGCTGTCGATCAACGCCAGTTCCTGCTCGGCGGCATCCGGAAGCGCCGCCTTTTTCGCCTCGGCGCCCCGCCGCTGCCAGGAATCCGGCGCGGCCAGAAAAGCGGTGAAAAAATCCCGCACCCGTTCCGGCGTACATTCGGCATTGCGCCAGATTTCCGCCGCGCCGAGCGACCGCAGATAGGCGGCGTTGTCGTCCTGGTGCAGTTCGGCCGCGTAAGGGTAAGGCACCAGGATCGCAAATTTGCCGAACCAAATCAATTCCGCCACCGTACTGCCGCCGGCACGGGCCACCACCAGACCGGCGGCAGCATAGCACAACTCCATCCGGTCGCAGCCGGCCAGCACCAGCGCGGCAATGCCGGCCTGTTCATAGGCGGCACGCACTTCGCCGGCCATCGCCTCTCCAGCGAGATGGATGACCTGAAAATCGCGGTTCGGCTGCAACGCCAAGCCCTGCGGCAGCGCCCGGTTGATCGCCAAAGCGCCCTGGCTGCCGCCGAACACCAATACCGTTGGCCGTTCCGCCCGCAATTCACTGTGGTAAAGCCGGTTCAATTCGGCAACCGCCGCCGCCTTGCCGGGCGCCGGCAAACGCAATTCCGGCCGCAGCGGCATGCCGACACAGCCGACCGGGCAATGCGCCGCAGCGGCGTTGACCGCCGGAAAGGCGGTATCCAACCGCACCGCCAAGCGACTGAACCACCGGTTGGCTTTGCCGATTCTGGCGTTGCCGTCGTGCAGAAAAAGCGGCACCCGGCAGCGATATGCTGCCCAGGTCAGCGGCAGCGAAGCAAAGCTGCCCATCCCCAGCACCGCCTCCGGACGAAACATCCGCAGCAAAGCCATCGCCGCTGCGCACCCGTGCCAGCAGCCACGCGCGAACGGCACCGCGTTGGCCAGGTGGCCCGGCGACGGCATCGGGCCGAGTTTCTCCACTCCGATCCCGAGCGATTCGGCGATTTTCGCCTGCGACTCCACGTGTTTGCCACCCAGCAACAGCCGCACGTCGCCGCCGTCGCGCTGAAACGTCCTGGCCAAACTCAAACCCGGATAAAAATGCCCTCCGGTTCCGCCGCAACTGATCACCAGTCGGTGAAGATTCTCCATCATCGCTACAACTCCTCCTCCGCTTTCCGGCGACGCCAATGAAACATTTTCCCAAGGGCCGCATGAAGCTCGTCATGAAAGCCCGGCGAAGCATTTTCCGCCGCCACGCTCAGCAGCAGCCCGACGCAAATCAAACTCATCAACAGATTACTGCCGCCGTAACTGATCATCGGCGCCGGCATCCCCTTGGTCGGAAAGGCGCCGGACACCACCCCGATATTGATGATCGCCTGCAGCACGATCACCGCGGTAATGCCGAACCCCAGCAGCATGCCCTGCCGCGTCCGCGCCTGCAGACTGATGGACAGGGCAAAATAGGCGAAAACCAGATAGGCGGCCATCACCGCCACCAGCGACACCCAGCCCAACTCCTCGCCGACGATCGACAAAATGAAGTCGGTATGCGCTTCCGGCAGGTAGCGGGCTTTCAGCCGGCTCTCCATGAAGCCGATGCCGAACCATTTGCCGGACCCCAGAGCCAGCAGGGAATTCCACAGTTGATAGCCGTCATCCTGCAGATAGAGCTCCGGCTGGGTAAAGGAGGTGATCCGGGCCCAGCGCATCGGGTCGAAATGTTTGATGTAAAAATAACCGGCCGGCAGCAACGACGCCGGCAACAGAAAATAACGCAGCTTCAAACCGGCGGCGAACAACATGACCGCCGCCGTCATAAGCAGCAGCAGCGTCGTCCCCAAATCCTTTCCCTGCAGCACCAGCACCATCATCAACCCGCACAACATCAGCGCCGGCAACGGCCCGCGGCGCTGAAAAAGATCGTTGACGGAGCGCAGATTCTCGGCCAGATACTTGGACAGGTACAACACCAACGCCGGTTTGGCCAGCTCCGACGGCTGCAAACTGGCTTCGAACGGCCCCAGCCTCAAAAAAATCCAGCGGTGCGCCCCCTTGACATCCGGCATCAGAAAATCGGCAATGCAGAGCAGCACGCAGATGCCGAGGATGATCGGCACGGCATATCTGGACAATTTCTGGTAACCGGCCAGAAAGCAGAAGGTTCCGGCGCCCAGACCGACGCCGGCCCAAAACAATTGCTTGTAAAAATATTTGGTCCCGGCAGTGCCGTACGAAGTCGAATACAGCATCGTCAGGCCGAACAGCACAATCGCCGCAACGATGATGATCAAGCCGTAAGCGTAATTGATCGAACGCTCTTCGGCGCCGATGCCCTGCAGTTCGGAAGAGCCTTCGTCCAACTCCAGATTGCGCAGCCGCAGCGGCTCCGGATCGCTTCTGTCGAGCGCCATCACCGCGCCCTCCGGAACAGCGCCCAGAGCTCATCGCCGTAACCGAACGCGCCAACGGTGTCGAACCCGGCGTAATAACGCCGTTTGAGTTCGGCCACCAGAATATCGCCGTTACGCTCCGACAACGGCGCGAAACGGTACTCCGCCGGCTCCTGGCCGGCCGGCAATTCCGCCAACAACACCAGCAGCGCGGCATCCTCCGTCACCGCCCCGGTCACCGTCCAGCAGCGCCGGTTGCGCCCGGCGCACGCCTCCGTCACCACGGCGGAGCAGCCGGCCGGATCCCAGACGATGTCATCGATCGCCAATTCAATTATTCTAAACACAACTCAACCCATTCCGGCAGCCGGCTCCAACACCGCCGGCAGCTCATTGCAACTTCGGCCGTCCGGGCTCCGCGCCGCCGCACCCGGCTTACTCCAGATAAGTATCCTGTTTGATCTCCGTCAATTTCCGCGACCGGCAGTAAGCGGCCGCATCCTCGTCGTCCAGCACCGCCCGCGGCGAAATTTCCACCTGCACCGCCGGGTCGCCTTCCGGCGTCAGCGGCAGCTTCACTCCGGCAGCCATCAGCCGGCGCGCGTCGCGGGCGATCAGCATCTGGCGGCAGCTCTCCACTGAATCGACGCCGGTCTGATTCTTGGTCGGCGCAAATTCCTCCCGGCGGTCGGCCTCCAGGATCATCGTTCGTTCAGCCAGCGGCAATGCGTCGAAGATGAACGATTCCAGCTTCACCGCATTCGGTTCCTCCGGCTTGACCAGCAGCCCGGCCTCATTGACGAACGGCACTTTTTTGTCCGCCCGGTGCCACGGCAGCGAAAGCTGCCCGTCGGCGGTCAGCCGCTCGATGAAGGAGCGGTTGAGCACATGGATGGCCGGACTGCCGGCCACGAAACACAGCGAGCCGTCGGCATTGCGGCTGGTCGCCAGCGCTTCCGGCAAATCGCTGTATTCGATGATCCAGAGCCGGCCATGACTGGTGCAGAAGTTGCCGAGTTTTTCAAACGGTCCGGTCTTGGACAGCATGATCGCGCTCATCTCGGAATCTTCCAGCGCATGCAAGCCGAGCAGCAGCGGATTGACCACCGACACCAGCGGATTGTCGACCTGAAAATAGGAGAGGTATTCGACCCGTTCCGCTTTCATCCGATCCAGACAGCCGCTCTTGCGCAACGCCAGCAGCGTCCCGCCGTGCCCGTCCGGCGACAGCGACAGACTGTCCTTGGCGCCGAGCAGCAATTTGCCGTCGTAGCCGACCGCCGGCATCGTCCCCTGGATGAAAAAGACCACCCGTTTCGGCTCCATGCCGAAATAATCGTGCTTCTCGAAAAATTCCTGCGTCGCCTGATTGTTGATGACGCTGGTCATGATATACCAGGTCAGCGGATGACCGTATTTCTCGCCGGCCCGCAACAGCGATTCGGCGAAATACTGAAACAGCGTCTTGTGCGACAACGGCGCGATCGGATAGGTCCCTTTCGGACCGTCGAACCCGAGCCGCGTCCCCTGCCCGCCGGCCACCGTCAACGCGGAGACTTTGCCCTCCTTCAGCAGCGCTTCCCCTCTGGCGCGCGCCCGCTCGTACCACGCCGCCTGATCGGCATCCACGGGATGCAGCGGAAAAAATTCCGCCGGTTTCAAATCCTCCGGAATCGTGATCGGTTTGCGTTGCAGCACGTATTCCCTGATCAGCCGATCCAGCTCGGGCAGATCGAGCGCCTGAATCTGGGCCGCCAGGTGCGCCTGCTCCATCGCGTTGAGCTGGTTGAAAAAGCGCAACAACTGCGTCTGCCCATACGGCGCGAGTTTGTCATAGAGTTGCTGATACATTTTGTACTCCATACTTGGAAATTGAATTTCGCATTTTCCGGTTTGACTGATAAAATAACCGGCCAACCCCGGTTATTCAACCTTTCGAAGTTGGAAATTCACGGCAAAGTTGTCCGGCGCCTCACTCCGCGCCGCCGTCCTCCGGCAACGGTTCGGGCGGCCCGGCAAACCGGGGAGCGGTCCGGCAGATTTCCACGTCCAGCACCGCCAGCAGCCGGGCCGGAATTTCCCGCAGCCACATCAGCCGGCGGCTGGTGCCGCTTCCGGCATCCGCCGCGGCAAATCCTTCGGCATCAATTCCATGCCGCCGGGCAATATACAACGCCCGCTCGCAATGGAACTCCTGCGAAATGATCAAAAACCGCTTCAATCCGAATACGCGCTTCGCCCGCAGCACCGAATCCAGCGTCCGGAAACCGGCGAAATCCAGATGGATATCTTCGGCCGCCACGCCGGCCCGGACCAGATCGTCGCGCATCGCGGTGGTTTCATCGTATTCCCGGCGCGAATTGTCCCCGGAAACCAGGATGTGCCTGACCTTGCCGGCCCGATAGAGTTCCGCCGCCGCCGCGATCCGGTGCCGGTAATAGAGATTGCCGATCCCGGTACCCAGCAGCAACCCATAGCGGTAGGCCGGCACCGCCGCGATATCGTCATAAATCCAGCGGCGGTAGGAATTCACCCACTGGCAGCAGCCGAACACCAGCAGAACGGCGACCGCCGCCGCCAGCAAACTCCACCGCCACCACCGGCGGCGCGGCGAACGCCGCCATACCTTCCAGATTCGTCCGATCTCCCGCCGGCAGTTTCCGAGCAATGCGGGCAGCCCTTTTCCGGCAAGGCCGGCCCGGCAGCGAAACTTCATTCGTCCACATTTTTCACTTTGCCGAAACTTCCGCCCAATCATCCCTGCGCCCCTTTCCAATTCCAACTGCACAGTTTAGCATCGTCCCGGCCAAATGCAAGACGCTTCTCGTCTCCGGACGAAAGTTTTCATCGGGTTTCAACCGGCTGCCCGATCACAAAAGCGACAATATTTTACATTTCGCCTAAGCGGAGCGGCAGAAATATCCCGAAAAAATCCTGAACCGGACCGGCCGCCGGCGGCATTTGAACGACAGGAGAAATTTTTGCAGGAAAACCGGATTGCATTTGTACTGACCAATCTTTTCTGCTATTGTTATAAAACCAGGGTAAAAGAGTGCAAATGTAAGCCAATGGGAGAATTTTTATGAAACCGCTCCGCCGTTTCGCCATTTTTCTCGGACTGCCGCTGTTGTTCTGCCTTTCCGGCTGTGCCAGCAAAATTCAGCCGATCGATGATTTCTTTCTGGCCTCCAACGCTGCGGTCAAAAGATTCCAACCGCAACCGCTCCCCGAACCGAATCCGGACGGCATCGAGCTGGAATTGCTCGCCACCCTGCCGTCGGTGCCGCAATTCAAACAAAACAGCCAGGAACCGCTTCCAATCGAAGTGTTCTCGCGCGACGACCGTTTCCTGCCAACCCTGAACAAACCGATCGGTCCTTTCGCCGCCCGGAGACTTTACCAGTGCGATCTGGCGCAGTCGATAATGAATTATCTGCAGGAAAGGGACGGAAAATCTTATCGGATCAAAACGGAAGTTCCGGCGGGAAATCGTCAAGTGAGCTATGAAATCATGCCGTCCGTCATTCCGGCCGCCAGCGGTTCCTTCTATCAGGGACTCTCCATCGTTACCGCGTATCAGCTCGACAGCAATCCCTTCGATCTGATTCTGGAACCGGCCGACGGCAGTGTTCCGGCCGACGAAGTGCGAATTTCCCGGATCGTCTGCCGGATTACGCCTTCCCTTTCCGAAGTACGGCTTGTCAGGCGCCGTCGCGGCAGCCTGCAGATCGTCTCTTTGCAGTTGCTCTATCAATTGCAACAGGTCATCACCTCGGACCAGATCAATTTCATCGTCACCCAACCCTTCGGCGTCGAACTGGAATATGCCTATCCGGCCGAGCCGACGGCGACACCATAGCACCGAATCCTCCTGAAACCGGCACAATTCAAAACCACCGGTTCCGCCGGTGGTTTTGAATTTTTTCAATCGGCGCTCAAAAGTGAAACGGCATCAGTCGATCGTCGGCATGCCGGACTGCGAATAGAGCCGCCGCCCCCAGAGGAAATTGTTCGGGTCCAGCGTCTCCTGCAAGGAGTGCGCCGCAGCGTGGCCGTCGGCAAAAGTGTAATTTGCTTTGCCGTTGTGCCGGTCGACCGCGACATAGGCGATGTGGAAATTGCTGTCGCGCGCATCGATCTTCGCCTTGGCGGTCGCATAAGAGATCTTGCGCGGCGAACCGCAATCGCCGACTTCACCGCCGGCCCAGGCGCCGGAACCGTCCAGGATCGCATTGGTCGGCCGGTGCGATTTGATCGCATCGCCGCCGGAAGCGGAAGTGCCCTGAATCCGCTGGGCGTCGTCGGTGTACTCCGCGATCAGGATCTCCGAAGAGGGCGCTTCGACCACGGTATCCCTGACCAGTTGCATATTGCCATTGGCCGCATTGTCGGCAAATTTGCGCCGCGGCATGAAAATGGCATTGCCGCAATAAGCGGTTTTCCTGGCCTGGCAATCCTGCTCTTTTTTACTCGGATACCAGCCGCCTCCCTCGCCCGCGCCGCCGGAAACGCTCATCGACGGACAACTGAACGATTCGTCGTCGAACCAGCCGGTATTCTGATCGCCGTCCCAGCGGCCGGAAACCAGGCCGCTCCAATGGACGTAACCGTTGCCGCTGGACGCACCGTTTTTGTAGAAGTACGAAGTCGGATAGTAACCGGAATCGGTCGTGTACATCACCACCATCGTTCCCTGCTGTTTCATGTTGTTCAGGCATTTGATCGACTGCGCCGACCCCTTGGCCCGGCCGAGTGCCGGCAGCAGCATGCTGGCCAGGATGGCGATGATGGCAATCACAACCAGCAGCTCAATCAGTGTGAATTTCTCGTGACTCTTCATGTTTGTTCTTCCTTCTTTTTGTGGTTTCTATTCGCCGGTTTTTCCGGTTATTGAACGGTTTCGGCATCCCAGTAAACGCAACGGCTGGCAAAGGCTTTTTCCGGATCGCCGGAGAGCCGGACCTCTTTCAGGTCCGCCCGGGCATCGACGGCTGTCAGGCCCTGAATCAGGCCCTGAATCAACGCCGACCGGTAGATGGCCGCATCGGCCGCATCCACCAGATAAATCCCCGGCCGCTCCCGCTTCTTCCAAAGTTTCAACCGCGCGGCATCCGGCGGCAGGTCGACGGCAAAAACGAGCGCCTCCGCCTGCATCGCGCCGGCCAATGCCGAATCGAAATCACCGGCCCGCAGCAGATTGCGCAATGCCATATCGGCATCCTCGTCCAATCTGACCGTCTTTTTCAACGCCACCGGCAACAATTCAATTTCATTGTCCAGCTCCATCGCCAAACCGGTCCGAAGCCCGGCAATCGTTTCCGACTCCGTTTCGTCGGCCGCACAGACGATGAATATTTTGCCGCCGCCGTGACCGGCCGCTCCGATCCGGCGTCCGACGGTCAGACCGTGGCCGATTGCCAGGATACGGCGGTCCGACTCGCTCATGCCGTCCGGCGTCAAGTAGCCGCTCCACTGCAGCGCCAACGCCGACGCCCCGGCCACCACGATCAAGGTCAGCACAACGGCCGTCGCCTTCAATGCCGGCGTCGGTTGCCGCCGCCGCAAGACCAGCAGCGTTCCCGCCGCAATTCCAACGATCAAAAAGACGATCAAACTGATCATTCGCCCTCCCGTTTTTGATTTTCAATATATAGTATAGCCGATCATTGTTTCGGCATGATGAGGACAATATTAGAGATCGGTCAATTCTGCGCCTTTGAGCAATTTCTTTGTCCCTGACGTTCCAATCACCCAATGATGTCAGAGAAAAAAGAAAAACGCATCAATAATTAGATAAAACTAATTGACAAACGGCAAATCACTGCTATGATAAGCAACAGAAAGCCTTTTCCGGTTGTCTTTCCAACGAAGAGGTCTCCAGCGGCAATCGAGCCGGGGGAGAAAAAATTTTAATCTATAAATTAGATGAGACTAATATGAAACAAATCGATTCTCCTTCCTGCGAGGCGCATCGCAAAGAATTGCTGCGTTTCCTGCTGATCAAGACCGCCGCAGTCCGGCGCCGGATCAAACCGGCGGAATTGCTGCGGGTGAACAGTTGCTATCGGCTCGCCGATCCATCGAACCGGGAAACGATCTGCTTGTATCAATGTGAAATTCTGCGGGAGCTGCAATTGAGTTTCAAAATTTTGAGAACGGATGCCGAACAGGCAATGGTGCTGTTTTACGATTCGGACCTGCTCCGCCAAACGTTGCAGGATAAGGCGGTCCGATTGTACCTGAACCGCAAGCACGGTTATCCGGCCACGGCGGATCTGGCGGAACATCTCCATTGCCTGCAGCAGCGGTTCGCCGGAGATGAATTTCCGCATGAAGTCGGTATTTTCATCGGCTACCCGCTGAAGGATGTCGCCGGTTTCATCCACCGGACGACGAAACAGCCGGTACACCGCAGCGGCTGGCAGGTTTTCGGATCGCCGGAAAAATCGCTCCGGCTGATGAAACAGTACCGTTTCGTCGAATTTCTGGCCGGAAAGATTCTGGAAAAATATCAGGATCTGGAAAAATGCCTGGAAAAAATCACCAATTTAAATCTTAACTCAATGCCAGGAATCTGAAAAAATGTCCGATGTGAGCATTATTTACGGCAGCAGTACCGGCAATACCGAAGCGGCCGCCAACCAAATCGCCCGACTTCTCAACGGCCAGACGCATAACGTCGCCGACGCCGACGCTAACGACTTCGACGCCAAATTGTTGATTCTCGGCACCTCGACCTGGGGACTGGGGGATTTGCAGGACGACTGGAGCGTCGGCATCTCGCTGCTGGACCGGCTCGATTTGAACGGGCAACTGGTGGCGTTGTTCGGCTTCGGCGATCAATCCGGTTTTGCCGACAGTTTCGTCGACGGCATGGGGACGCTGTACGCCAAAGCGATCGAACGCGGCGCCAAAGTCATCGGCAAAACTTCCGCCCAGGGCTACGGCCACTCCGCCTCCACAGCCGAGGAGAACGGTGAATTTTGCGGCCTGGCGCTCGACAACGACAATGAGCCGGATAAAACCGACGCCCGGATCGCCGCCTGGGTGGAACAATTGAAACAGGAAAGCGCGTCCTGATTTTTCATCAGGCACGAATAGATTCTCCCAAGTTCCCATTACCTCGGGGGCTGCAGCCGCTGCGGGCGGTTGCAACCCCTAATTTTTTTGTTCATTTCCCGCGTAAAAAATTCCGTCGGGAAAAAATTTCAAAAAAAATTGAAAGTAGGATTTGCAAACAACGATTACAAATGTAATTGTTATACAAACCCTCAAGTTGACCCGGAGAATTTTGAATGTCGGACCTGCAAATTTCAGATGCGGAGCTGGAAGTGATGAAAGTGCTGTGGCAACAATCGCCGCGCACGTCGGCGGAATTGGTAAAAACGTTGCAGCAAACCACCGACTGGGCGGCTCCGACCATCAAATCGCTGCTGGTCCGGCTGGTGAAAAAAGGTGCGGTGCTGCAAAGCGGCGAAGGCCGGTGTTTCCAATATCGGCCGCTGGTGGATTATGAGACATATACCGAACGACAGAGTGTCGACTTTCTGGACAAATTTTTTGGCGGGGCGCCGCAACGTATGCTGTCATTTTTCGTTGAAAAAAACAAGTTGTCGGCCAATGATTTAAAGTTGCTGCAGGAATTGATCGAGGATGCCGGCAAGCATGAATGAATTCTGGGATTACGGCTGCAGCACCCTGCTGCGCAGCGCAGTACTGTTCGGCATCGTTCAGTTGGTGGATTACTGGGCAAGGCGGCAGCGTTTCCATTGGCAGCGGCGTGACTTTTTCGCACTGGTCATGCTGCTGATGCTGATGCCCGGCAACTGGCTTGCCCTGCGGCCGGCCTCTTCTCCGACCGGCCACGCTCCGGCATCGACGCCGAAATTGCTCAAACGGTCCGAGTGCCGAAACTGGCTGGAATGGCAGGCCGGCGATTTCGTTCGGCCGGTTTCCGCCGCCACGCCATCCATCCGGATGAAATTTCCCGCGACAGCCGGCTTGATCGACTGGCTGCCGACGGTTTATCTGATAGTCGCGATCCTGCTGATTGGCCGTCAGGTGGGACAATATCGCTTCTGGCGACGCCGGCTCCGGCAGTTGCCGGAGTTGAATGATGCATTTGTCCGGCGACAGTTCGAACTCGCCTGCGTCAAGTGCGATATGGAGCCGGCTGCCGTCCGGCTGTTGGACGGCGGAACGCGTCTGCCGGTACCGGCCAGTTTCGGATGGGACGGATTTCATATCATTCTCCCCCGGCAAGCAGCGCAACAATTCAGCGCGCATGAATTGGAACTGCTGTTTCTGCACGAATTGATACATTTGAAACGCCGCGACCACTGGTGGAAACTGCTCGCCGGGCTGTCCAGTGCCATGTGGTGGTTCAATCCGTTCGTCCGCTGGGCGGAATACCGGTTAACGGCGGCGACGGAACTGGAAGTCGACCGACGAGTCCTGGCAACGGCTGCCGCCGGCCGGGACCAGGCGGCAGATTATGCCCGGATGCTGTTGGCATTTCACACCCCGTCCGGCAATACTCCCGCGTTGTCGGGCCTGAGTTTCCACGGCCGAGAATTAAAAAAAACGAATACAGGACATACTGATGAATAAAAAACGAAACCGCTGTTGGAGTTACGGCGTCATACTGCTGGCCATTCTGGCCGTGATGACAACCGTTTGGCTGGCACCGGGAATCACGACCATTGCGACTCACACCGAAGTTCGAAACCAAGTGCCGAGTTTTGCCAGGTTGGCCTGTTACCTCGATGTCGAAAAACTGCTGGCCAGTGAATTCTATCCGGAGCTATCCCACATCGGCCAAAACAACGGAATGATCGGCAGAGTGCAAAAAATATTTTCCCTATTACTCTACCCGAAGGTATGGGAAGAGGCCGGCTTTCAGGAAATATTAGCTTTTGTGAAAGCTCTGGATACCCCCAATTTTTACGGCGGATTTGTAATTCGGTGTGGCATGCCGTGGGCAACGCTGCGGCAAAAAATAGCGGACTGTAATCCGCAGGCCAGGGAAATTTCCATCAACGGTTTGACGACCCTGGAAATCACGCCGCAAAATCCCGATGGAACCACAGCCAGCAATGTTTTCATACTCTGGCCGCTGAGTGACTCCGGCTCTTTCGCATTAGTGGAGAAATCTTTACTGAAAGCCTATCGGGACGAATTGGCGGTCGGCTTCACTGCCCGTAAGGAATTGGCCGGGCAATTGGATGACGTGCCGCCGGATGCCGTGTTTTTCCTGATCATGACCAATACGATGCCGGGGTTCGACGCCCTCTACAATATCAATGTTTGTCTGCGGAATAAATTAGAGTTCTCCGCCCATGTCGCCGATCCTCTCGAACACCGTCAAATCAGCAAGGAAATCGCCAATGACCGCACCCGGCTGGAACAACAACTCGGTACGAAACTGCC
This sequence comes from Victivallis sp. Marseille-Q1083, assembly GCF_903645315.1. Lineage (NCBI taxonomy): Bacteria > Pseudomonadati > Lentisphaerota > Lentisphaeria > Victivallales > Victivallaceae > Victivallis > Victivallis sp. Marseille-Q1083. The sequence continues at coordinate 3,489,967 of NZ_CAHJXL010000001.1, read as the reverse complement.
GCATTTCAAGTTGTATGTCAAGGACAGTTACGACTATCTCTTCCACTGGGCAATCGACAAAAAGCAGTTGCTTTCCCTCGCGGCAATCGTGACAGAAAAGCGACCAAACAATACGCCGACAACAATCAATTGACCCGATGTCCGGACCGGTGCGGTACCGGGCCGGACTGTTTTCCATCACCAAGAATCATATCTGAATGACTGTAACGGCAAAAATCAGCGAAGCAGTGCCCTGAACGATTTGAAAAATAGTTCGGACGGTCCATGACTCCCGCCAAGCATTCCTGACGAACCTCAGGTCACGCGGGTCAAGGTGACTGATGCAATCGTTCATCGCTTCCCGGAGAATCAAACCCTCGCCTGAAAAGCGTCCCTTTGGGTCTTTTCCGGCAGAGGTCCACCGGAAAATGCTTCCGGACTTGAAAAATAAACCGAACGGTCCTAGATTACTTCCCAACAGCGTTCCTGCCGGCCATCAGACCGGGCGGGCCAATTCAAATACAAAGGGGAACCGATGAACGAACGTACCAGTCCGCAATTCCACCGTTTCCTGGCCGAGGGCAATATCGTCTGCCAAACCTCGGCCGCCTCCAGCAATGATGTCATCGCCGAACTGGCCGACCGGCTCGCATTCACCACCGCCGGTCTGCGCCGGGAGGAGATCATCGAGGCAGTCCGGGAACGGGAGGCGATCCTGCCGACCGTCATCGCCTCCGGCCTGGCGGTGCCGCACGCCCGGCTGGCACAGGCCGACCAACTGCTGATCGCGCTGGCTACCAGCCGGAACGGCATCGATTTTCAAGTGCCGGACATGCCGCCGGTCAAAGTAGTCGTCCTGATTTTGACGCCGCGCAACGATCCGGGCCTGCACCTGCAACTGCTCGCCGCCCTGGCCCGGGACTTCCGCGATCCCGGCGCCATCGACCAGTTGGCCGCCCTGCCGAACGCCGGCAGAATCATGGAATATTTCAACGGCAATGATGTCGAAATTCCCAAATATCTGCGGGCCAGAGATCTGATGCAGAGCGACGCGCCGACGCTGCTCGAAAGCGACACACTGCACCGGGCGATCGAAACCTTCGCCCGCGGCCGGGCCGAGGAAATTCCGATCCTGGACGACGAAGGCGACCTGCGCGGCGTCATCTCCCAGGCGGATATCCTGAAATTCAGTTTGCCGGAGCACATTCTCTGGATGGACGACCTCACGCCGATCTATCAATTCCAGCCCTTTGCCGAAATGCTCAAGGCGGACCAGGAAACCAAACTGGCCGATTTCATGCGCGAAGATCCCGTCGTCGTCGACGAGGAGCTGCCGGCCATTCAACTGGCCAAACTCTTTCTGATGAAAAAAATCGGCCAGATCATCGTTTCCAGCGCCGGCAAATATGCCGGCGTGGTCAACCTCGACGATTTCAACCGCAAACTGTTCTGGGAATAACCCGGGAAAACCATTCGGAGTAACGATTATGGAAGAAGATGTTTCGTCGGCCATGAGCACCCCCGCCATGCTGTTCCGGTTCGCCATCATGGTGCTCGGCAGTTCACTGCTCGGAATTGTCGCCGCCAATACCGTGCTGGAAGCGCACCAGGCGATCGCCTGCTCCGTCTTTCTGGCGATCATTCTCGGCACGCTGTTCTTCTGGGGCTTCCGGCTGGCCATCGCCTTCATCGGCCTCTCGGTGCTGATTTTCACCAATTCGATGGATATCCCGACCTTCGTCGAATCGTCGTCGCTGGAAGTCATCCTGTTCCTGGTCGGCATGATGATCGTCGTCGGCGCCTTGCGCGATCTGGGCTTTTTCACCTGGATTGTCCAGTTGCTGGTTTCGATGCCGAACATCACCGGGACCAAATTCATCACGATGACCGCCGTCTCTTCGGCGCTGCTGGCCTGCGCCGTCGATGAAGTGACCTCGATCATTTTCATCTCGACGCTGGTCTTCCAGGTCTGCGACCGGCTCAAGCTCAATCCGGTGCCGTATATCCTGATCTGCGTGCTGTGCACCAACGTCGGCAGCGCCGGCACGATGATGGGCAATCCGGTCGGAATTTTCATCGGCACCAAAGCCGGTTTGACCTTCGGCGATTTCATCCAGTGGGCCTTCCCGATCATGCTGGCGGCACTGGCGGTCACCGTCGCCTTCACGCTGTTCTATTACCGCCGGGATCTCCGGCAGTTCGATATCAATCTCAAGGAACGGCTGGCCCGCAACCTGAGCCTGGTGCCGGTCGTCGACGTGCCTTACAAGCAGGGCCTGATCCTGCTGGTGGCGACAATTGCGATAATCGCTTCGCATCACCAACTGGAAAACTGGTTCGACCTCAAGAAAAATAGCATTCTGCTGATTGCGCCGTTGATCTGTTCCGGCGTGGTGATGATCTGGCGGCGTGACCGGGCGCGGCATTACGTCGAACACGAAGTCGATTGGTGGACGCTGATTTTCTTCATGCTGCTCTTCGCCATCGCCGGTACCCTGGCCCACACTCACGTCGACCTGGTGATGGCCGATTATTTCTCCAGCGTCTGCGGCACCAGCCACCAGGTCCTCGTGCCGTTCATCCTGATCGTCAGCGCCATCGGGTCGGCATTCATCGACAATGTGATTTTCGTGGCGGCCTTCTGCCCGGTCATCGAGCAATTGTCCGCCAGCATCAAAGATTTGCCGTTGTGGTGGGCATTGCTGTTCGGCGCCTGTTTCGGCGGCAATATCACGATGATCGGCAGTACGGCGAATATCGTCGCCCTGGGCATGCTGGAGAAACGCTCGCATGTCCATATGGGCTTTTTCCAATGGTTCAAGGTCGGCGCGGCGGCGGCGCTGCTGGCAATGCTGGTCGCCTGGGGCGCTCTGGCGCTGCTGACGCCGTTCATGCCGGACCGTTACGCCCAGATCAGCTTCAACCGGGCCGTCGCCGTCGGCGAACAATCCTTCGAAAACAAACTGGTCACCTTCCCGGCGGCAGTCGCCCGGCAGGCCGGCGAACCGTTCCAACTGGCCGGAGTTTCCCCGGAAGAGCATCTCTGTTTGATCCTGACGGCAGTCAACGCGCCGGAAGAATCGCCGGCCGTTTACGCTTACCTGCCGAAAGACAGTCAACCGGCGGCGACGGCGCTGGACAAACAGCCGGGCACGTTATACTTTTCCGGCGCCATGACCACCGTCGACGGCCGGAACTACCTGAACTGCACCCAGGTAAAACTGGAACCGCCGCCGAAAAAATAAGCGGCTCTGCGCCGGATGCGGGCGGCAAATTCCGTCTTCCCGCGTCCGGCAACCGCCGATCCCAGCAAAATCCGCACCGGAACAGCCATCAAACTGCCGTACCCTCTCTTCTCCTCCGAGTTGACACTGCTTTCGATATCGACAAGCGATCTCCGGGCAAATGGTCCGGGATCGTTCACCGCCATCAATCTGTCAACCTCCCGGAATTGCATCGGAATCTTAAAAAAGCACGCTCATCGCCCCCGGCAGGGAAATAGCGGACAACACCTTCACTTCTCCCGTCGCCGGATTGAAAGCGAAACAGCCGATCTGGCCGGTCCTCTCGTTGGCGACGATGATTTTTTCTCCGTCCGGCGTGAAATCGAAATCCCGCGGCCAGGCATTTTTCACCTTCGACGGCCAATCGGCCACTGCAATCGGGCAACACCGCAATTCTTTCATGCCGCCGATTCCATCCAGCGCCAGGACCGCCAGCGTATCCATGCCGCGGTTGGACACCAGCAGCCAGCGTCCGTCCGGGCTGAGGCGGATGGCCGCCGGATAATTATCTCCCTGAAAATCAGCCGGCACGGTGGCAACCGAATTCAACAGTTCAAAACGGCCGCACTCATAACGCAAGACGCTCACCGTACTGTTCAATTCATTGGCCACATAAGCATATTTGCCGTCCGCGCTCCACACCAGGTGGCGCGGCCCGGCGCCCGGCGCAAACTTTACCGCCGACGCCTCCGGCCCGATGCCGCGTTCCGGCGTGTAGGGATAAAGCAGCACCGCATCAATTCCCAAATCCACCACCGCCAGAAACTTGCCGTCCGGCGTAAAGCCGACGAAATGGGCATGGGCGCCATCGCGGGCCGCCGGATGGATGTCCTCCGTCCGGAACAGCCGGCGAAATGCCGGACGGCCCTGCCGCAACTCAAACTCACTGACGGAACCGTCGCCGTAATTGGCCGTATAGAGATAACGGCCTTCCGGCGACAATGCCAGATGGCAACTGACTTTCCCGCCGGTCGGCTGCCGCTCAAGCACCCGCCAGCCGGCCGGCTCACACCGGAAGGTCACCAGATCGCCGTCGTTGGCGGTCGCATAGGCCAATTGGCCATCCGCAGAATGAACCAGATAATTGACTTCCGCGCACTTGACAAACCAGCCCGGCCGCAAATTGCCGGCGGCATCCCACTCCAACTGCCGGACCCCCTGTTGCATGCCGATGTCATCGCCGCAACCGGTCACATACAGCCGGCCACCTTCCGGAGGCGGGTTTACCGCGCAACCGGCCGTCACCGACAAAATCGCCGCCGCCAGCAGCTTGCGCTTCCGAAGCCGGCTCCCGTTCAACATGCTGAAACCTTGCCTTTCTTCACCAAACGACCGATCAACGCATCAAGGAACTGTTCAAAACGTTCGACGCTGGCGATACTGACCCGTTCCGACGGCGAATGCGGATTTTGAATTTCCGGGCCGAAGGAGATCATCGCCAAGTCCGGATTCTTGGCGTGCAGAATACCGCACTCCAAGCCGGCATGGATGACCGTATTGGCCGGCTTGACGCCGAACAACTCTTCATAAACCGCGTTGGCCGTCCGCAGCAGCGCGGAATCGCCTTGCGGCTTCCAGCCCGGATAACTGTTGTCGACCGTCGCTTCCGCTCCGGCCTCCGTCATGTAACCGGCAATTTTGCGGGTCAAGGCGCTCCGTTCCTCTTCATCGAAGCCGCGCTGCGAACTGCGGACGATCAACTGCCGGGCAGTCGGTTCGGTCTTGACCGAAGCCAGATTGCTGGACAGCGCCACGACCTTGAACGCGTCGTCATAGCGTTGCACCCCATTCGGACAGTGCGTCAGATGAATCAGAATCGTCTGCTGCTCCTCCGGACTCCATACCCACTCCGGCCGCGGGATCTCCACCAGTTGCAGCGACAGATTCCGACCGTTTTCGCCCAGTTCCTCCCTGACCGAACCGACGAAAGCCGAAGCCGCCGACAGCAGCGCCGCTTTCAGCTCGTCGGAGACCACCGCCGTCGCTTCGCATTCGCGCGGAATGGCATTGTCCAGCGAACCGCCGTCGAACGACGCCAACTGCAAAGCCGGGAAAAGATGCAGAAATTGCGCAAGCAACTGGTTGGCATTGCCCCGGTTGCGGTCGATGTCGCAGCCGGAGTGGCCGCCCGGCAGCCCGCTCAGCGTGATTTTCATGCCCTGCCCGGCCGACGGCACGGTCGGATGCAGTTGAAAAATGCTGTTCAAGCGGGCTCCGCCGGCACAGCCGATATACAGTTCGCCCTCGTCCTCGCTGTCCAGATTCAGCAGATAATCGGCCTGCAGCCACTGCGGCGGCAACTGAAGTGCGCCGCGCAGCCCGGTTTCCTCCTCGACGGTGAAAACCGCCGACAACGGCCCGACTTGCTTCGTCCGGTCCAGCAGCACCGCCAGCGCGGCCGCCACGCCGATGCCGTTGTCCGCGCCCAGCGTGGTTTCATCACCGGTATGCACCCAGTCGCCGCTGCGGACCAGGTTGATCGAATCTTCGGAAAAACGGAAATCGGAACCGCTGCGGCGCTGCGGCACCATGTCCAGATGGCCCTGCAGAACGATCGACGGCGCCTGCTCCAATCCCGGAGACGGCGCCCGCTCCAGCCGCAGATTGCCGACCGCGTCGGTTTCAACCTTCAAATCGTGAATTTCAGCAAAATCCTGCAAACGCGCCCGCAATTCGGCCTCTTCGCCGGACGGATGCGGAATCAAGGCGATCAACGAAAAAATCTGCCATAACAGGCCTTCCGGTAAACTCTCTTCTTTCATGCGTTTTTCTTTTTCACTCCAATTCCTTAAAAATCCGGCAGCGGAAACTCCACCCGCTCCGCTGCCGTAACCACAGTGGCCACTTCCACCTGAAATTCCCGCCGCAACAGTTCGACCGTCTCGGCGACCAGATATTCCGGCGCCGACGCTCCGGCGCTGATACCCACCGTCTCAAAATCGGCCAGCTCCGCCAACGGCAGCTCCGCCGCACAGTTGACCAGATATCCGTGCCGGCCGCAGATTTCCACCAGTTGCTTCAACCGGGTCGAATTGGAACTGTGGGCAGATCCGATGACCACCACCGCCTCGACCATCTCGCAAAGCTGCCGAACCGCCCGCTGCCGGTTGCGGGTGGCATAGCAAATGTCGCCGCCGCCGGCAAGCGCCGGATAACGCCGCCGCAACGCCGCCAGCACCGGCGCAACCTCTTCCGCACTCAGCGTGCTCTGGGTCAGGTAACGCACCGGTTTGTCCGGCGCCGCCGGCAGCTTCGCAACCGCCGCAGCCGAGTTCGCCAGCCAGATGCCGGGCGCCTGTCCCAGCGTGCCGATCACTTCCGGATGACCGGCATGGCCGATCAGGATGACCTGAACGCCGGCCGCCTGCCAGCGGCGGGCCTTGCGGTGAATCGATTTGACCAACGGGCAGCTCGCATCAATCACCTGCAAATGGCGCCGGGCGGCGGCCTGTTCTATAGCCAGGCTGACGCCGTGGGCGCTGTAAATCAGCGTCGAACCGTCCGGCAACAATTCCGGCGATTCGACAAATTCGACGCCGCGCCGCTTCAACTCCCCGACGATGATATCATTGTGAACGATTTCATGCAGGACATACAGCGGCCGGGAGGAATTTCGCGCCAATACCGAATCGACGCATTCCAACGCCCGCCGGACGCCGGCGCAAAACCCGCGCGGCTCCGCCAGATAAATCTTTCGCAACAATCCGACCAATCCTTCCGCTTCTTCCGGTGTTATCCTGATAATTTATAACACTTCCGGGGAATTACCAGATGACAACCCATTGAAAAAAGCGCTTTTGCCGGTTATTTTAACGGCACGAAAACTTTTTTTATTTCAGGAGCGAAGCACCATCATGTTCGGCTATTATCGTCTCGCCGCCGCGGTCCCCAACCTGCGGGTCGCCGATCCGGCATTCAATGCCCGCCAAATCATCGGCCAGCTTGCCGAGGCAGCCGCGGCCGGAGCGGGCACCGTCGTCTTTCCGGAGTTGTCCGTCACCGGTTACAGTTGCGGCGATCTGTTTTTTCAGACCGCGCTGCAGAAAGCCGCGGCGCAGGAGCTGGCCAGCCTTGCCCGCGCCACCGTGGAACACCCCGTCATCGCCATCGTCGGCCTGCCGGTGCTGATCGGCAGCAGACTCTACAATGTCGCGGCCGTGCTGCAGAACGGCCGGGTGCAGGCGCTGGTGCCGAAAACGCAACTGCCCAATTACCGCGAATTTGCCGAAAAACGTTATTTTTCGGCCGGCGCCTCGCTGGACGGCCGAACCGTCCGGCTCGACGCCTTCGATTACGACATCCCGGCCGGCACCGATTTGTTATTCGACGGCGGCGGCAACTTTCAGTTCGGCGTCGAACTCTGCGAGGACCTCTGGTGCGTCGTACCGCCGAGCTGCCGCCAGGCGCTCAACGGGGCCAAACTGCTCTTCAACCTCGCCGCCTGTACCGAAGCGCCCGGCAAAGCCGCCGGACGGCGGGAGCGCGTCGTCCAGCAGAGCCGGCGCTGCAGCGCCGGTTACCTCTTCGCCTCCGCCGGCATCGACGAATCGAGCACCGACACCGTCCACGCCGGCCACGCCCTGATCGCCGCCAACGGCGAACTGCTGGCCGAGAACGACCGCTTCCAGCGGTCCGGATCGCTCATCTACGCGGACATCGATGTCGACCGTTTGAACAACATCCGGTTGAGCGACACGTCGTTCAACGATCAACCGGCCGGGACCGGCTGCCGCCGGATCATGCTCGGCAGCGTGCCGGAAGCGCCGGACTGGCACTACGCATCCCTCGTCCGGCAGCCGTTCGTCCCGCCGCCCGGTCCCGCCCAAACGGAGCAACTGCAGGATATCGTCGCAATCCAGTGCGCCGGGCTGGCCAAGCGCTTCCTCCATACCCGCGCCGAACGTCTGATTCTGGGCGTTTCCGGCGGCCTCGATTCCACGCTGGCGCTGCTGATCGGCTGCCAAACGCTCCAACTGCTCGAACTGCCGAACGACCGGCTGCTGGCGTTGACCCTGCCCGGTTTCGGCACCAGCAGCCGGACCTACCACAACGCCACCGCGCTCTGCCGCCAACTCGGCGTCGAACTGCGGGAAATTTCGATCAGGGACGCCTGCCTGCAGCATTTCCGGGACATCGGCCATGATCCGGCCTTGACCGATACCACCTATGAAAACGCCCAGGCGCGGGAACGCACCCAGATTCTGATGGATGTGGCCAACCAGCAAAACGGTCTGCTGCTCGGCACCGGCGATCTGTCGGAAATTGCGCTGGGCTGGTCAACCTACAACGGCGATCACATGTCGATGTACGCCGTCAACGCTTCGATCCCGAAGACGCTGATTCCGGCGCTGCTGACTCACCTGGGCGGCAGCGGAGGAGAAGCCGTCGCCGCCATCCTGCGGGATATCATCGACACGCCGGTCAGTCCGGAGCTGCTGCCGACCGACGGCGACGGCAACCTGCAGCAGAAAACCGAAGAGCTGATCGGGCCGTATGAGCTGCATGACTTCTTCCTGTACCATTTCATCAATTTCAATGCCGAGCCGGCCAAACTCGAAGCGCTGGCGCGCCAGGCGTTCGACGGCATTTACCCGGCCGGCCAAATCCGTCGCAGTCTGAAACTGTTTCTGCAGCGTTTCTTTCGCCAGCAGTTCAAACGCAGTTGTTCACCGGACGGACCGAAAGCCGGCAGCATTTCGCTGTCGCCGCGGGCCGGTTACAAAATGCCTTCCGACGCGTCGCCCGATGCCTGGCTGGCCGGACTGGAGCAGTGACCATGACCGACCAAACCGCTTATTGGGATTCCGTCGCCGGCAGTAAACAATTCACGATCGCTTTCGATCCGGCCTTCTTTCAATCGCATTTTCAATCGGATGCCGCAATCCTGGATTTCGGCTGCGGCTACGGCCGGACGCTGCTGGAGCTGGCGGCGCTCGGCTTTCACCGGCTGGCCGGCTGCGATTGTTCCGGCGAAATGCTGAAACTGGCCGGCCGGGCCCTGCCGCAGGCGGAGCTCCGGCAAAACACCGGCGGCAACATCCCCTTTCCGGATGCGTCATTCGACGTTGTACTGCTGCTGGCGGTACTGACCGCCATCCCGGAAGACGCCACCCAGGCGCAATTAATGGCGGAAATCGACCGGGTTTTGAAGCCGGGCGGCATGCTTTACCTGAGCGATTTCCTGCTGAACGACGATGAGCGCAACCGGGCCCGTTATGCCGCCGGCGGCGAACCGTACGGCGTTTTCACGCTGCCGGACGGCGCCAGGCTGCGCCACCACCGGCTGGACTACCTGCTGGCACTGACCAGCCGCTTCCGCTGTTCGGCGCCGGAATTGACCACCCACCGGACGATGAACGGCCACACCTCCAACGGGGTGCACCTGGCCGGCCGGAAAATCGACTGAACGTTCCAGGTCCGAAAAAACAACCATATTCAACCAGGAGGGAACCAAAGATGAGATTTTTGACCGGTTTAACCACACTGGCAGCCGCTTCTTTCGGCTGCTGGGCAAACGCCTCCCAACCAGACCCGTTGACCGCCCCGGAAGCAACTGAAATTGCCGTTAACGGTGTTTTTTCCGAGGAATTGGAAAAACAATTCTACGACGGCGCACTCGCCATCGCCAGGAAGAAAATTGCCGAAGGTGAAGAATTCCGGCGCAGCCATCCGGAAACCGCCGCGAAAATTCTGCCCCGTTTGGCGACCGGCGGCGGTTTCGGCGGCCTGTTCGTCTGGGACACCGCATTCTGTGTCCTGTGGGCCAAATACGACGCCGACGAATTGCCGGTGACCACTTCGCTGGACAATTTCTACAGGCTGCAGCGGGACGACGGTTTCATCTGCCGGGAATTTCAGGCCGACGGCACGCCGTGCTGGGGGTCCGAACATCCGATGTCATGGAATCCGCCAATCCTGGCCTGGGCGGAATGGGAGTTGTTCCAAAGCGGCGTCACCGATGCCGGACGGTTGAAAAAAGTTTATCCGGCTTTGAAGAAAAATCATGAATTCTGCCGGAAAACCTACCGGCGGCCGGACGGTCTCTATTTCAGCGACGCGTTGGGCGGCGGCATGGACAACCTGCCGCGGCTGCCGATCGGCAAACCGTACGACCTCGACGCCGGCATCCGTTTCAAACAGGAATACGCCTGCGAAGGATTCCAGGACTGGGCCAAAAGCCTGGAAGATATTCCTCTTTACAATTGGAACAAGCAGATGGGCTGGATCGACACCAGCAGCCAGATGGCGCTGAACGCCCTCAATCTGAGCAAAATCGCCGAAGCGATCGGCGAAACGGCCGACGCCGCAGCGTTCCGGCAGGAACATGCCGCGCTGGCGGAGGCGATCAACGACAAATGTTACGATCCGGAACGCAGCTTCTACTTCGATTACTACGACGGGGAAGTCATCCCGCGTTACCACATCGGCGCGTTGTGGACCTTGATCGCCGAAGTGGTGCCGCCGGAACGGCTGCCCGGCGTCCTCGCCGTCATCAACGACCCGGCCAAATTCAACCGGCCGGTCCCCTTCCCCTGCCTCGCCGCCGATGAGCCGGAATACGATCCGGAAAACGGCTACTGGCTCGGTTCTTCCTGGCCCTGTACGACTTACATGGCATTGCGCGGACTGCAGGCAGTCGGTGAAGAAGCCCTGGCTCGGCAATATGCCCGGCGTTATTATAACGCCTGTTTGAATCTTTACCTGAAAACCGATACGATCTGGGAAAACATCTCGCCGGAACAGTGCGATCAGCCCAAACAGGCGGCCGGCAGCGATTTCTGCGGTTGGGGCGCTTTAGCGCCGATCGCCGTTTACCGTGAATTCATTCAAGATAAATGAATTTTTTTGAAATTTTGTATTTGGAGATCTGAAAAAGAGGTAGAGGTTCTCTTAAGTTTTAAACGGCTTAAGAATGACCCTCTACCCAAACCGACTTACTTTCACCCTCTTGGTAAACGGCTGGCAACGGAATTCATAATTCAGCAGACACGACAGCAATGAATAACGAATTATCCGCCCTGACATTCATAAATTCTCCGAACTTTTACCGTTTCTTCCGCTTGATTACCACAATGCCCGCAATACACAAAATCCCAATCGAAATAGCAAGATAAGCACCATATTGAAATATCCAATTCCACGAGAAGACGTTTCCCAATACAGAGCCGATCCGCGCAGAAAATCGGTTTATCCACGATGGTCTTGCGGCTTCTACATCACTGATATAAATTTCTCGGGCTTCACTGGCGGAAGAGGCAATTTTCACCTTAAAACCTGGCGGAACTTCAAACCATTCTTTTGAAAACGAAGAAGTAAATTTTACATCCGAAAAGTCATAATGAGTGATTTCAAGTTTTGATGCGTTATAATACTTCCAATCATAGATAAAAAAATTCTCCTTTCCGACGATAAAAACTCTGGTGTAAGGCCATTGCGCAGTACGATATTTTTCAGGAGGATAATCCAAGGGATAACGCTCAGTCAGCTCCCAACAAGCCTTGCCGCGAAAAGATATCTCCTTGACATCGATTGGCACCAAAGGATCAATACTACCACGCGGAGGCCAATTAATAATCTTATAATCTTCTTTTACCACCGTGATTTCATTGAAGCCATAGATACCGTCTCGGTTGACAAATTCGGACTGTAAAAATTTACCGATACCTTGCGAAGCCTGCGGATCATATTGGTAAATATCAAATTTTTTATATGCAAAGTCCTCTGCAGAAGAGTATTTCTGTGAATATACGCAAATTACATCTTCCCCCCAAAACTTATTTCTGGAAACCGCAATAAATGAGGTCTTCTGGGTTGTCTCAAGTGCTTTTTCCAAAATAACGGTGCCCTTTTGTGGTGCACTTTTTTTTACCACAAACAAATCAGGAGAAATAGAAGCCGTAAAGTCGACCGTATCAAAAAATATCCCCATTAATATCTTGTCGTCCTTGTCCAAACAGGACCATGAATAAATAAACGGAATCTCGCGCCCGACCAGAAAGATTACTTTTCCAACCTCTTTTGACGCATCGGCAACTAACCTGAATATTGCGTAAATTTTCAAAAACAAAGAGGCAGATTCTCGACTAACGTATTATATTGTAATATCTTACATCACAATATAACGCCGAGGTCTGCCAATGACAAAATGTAATGTTTCGATTCCGGTCTTTCAAGGTCCGAAAAGCAGAAAAATTGAATTCAATTTCGCCGGTGGAGATATCAGCAGTGACGGCGGGTTGCTTTTTGTGAAAGAATTCGACCGCAAACTCGGTTTTACCCGGCGCGCCGGTAACCTGCTGGATTCTTTTGATATTCGACAGCCCGGAAAAGTTGAGCATTCCTATCTGAGCATGCTTCGTCAACGAGTTTTTGGTTTGGTTGCCGGCCATGAAGATCTCAATGACCATCATGAATTGCGAACTGATCCGCTGATTCAAACTGTTGTCGGTCGTGATCGTCAACTCGCCACTCCAAGCACTTTATGTCGATTCGAAAATGGAATCGATCGTCGTGCTTGCGTAGATTTGAGCCGATTGTTTGTCGAATTCTTTATCGAAAGTTTCTCCACGCCGCCTCGAGAATTGATTCTTGATTTCGATGCTACCGATGACCTCACTTACGGGATGCAGGAAAATCGCTTTTTTCATGGCTATTATGACCACTATTGCTTTTTGCCGTTGTATGTTTTCTGCGGGGATCAATTACTTGTGGCTTATTTGCGTCCATCAAAAATTGATGCGGCCAAGCATGCCTGGGCGATTCTCTCGCTACTGGTAAAGCGCTTTCGGCAGAAATGGCCGAAGGTTAAGATTATTTTCCGGGGAGACAGTGGCTTTTGCCGGCAGAAAATGCTGAACTGGTCACACCTGTCCTAACAATTTTCAAAATGGCGTAATTTTCTGATTACGCCCCCTCATTTTCATCTATTTCACACCAATTCTCAAAAGTAGCCCCCCTTTGTTGTAAATCTGCTGTCCTAAAAAGCGAACTCTGGTTGAAATGATTCCGGCTCCGGTGGTTTGGTAAATGGTTGATCCAGCCATTGGCGCAAGTCGCGGTAAACAAATAGATTCCATTTCAGGAAAGTGACCAGGGTTGAAAAATGCCATTGCGCTTTCGACAAAAACTTCAGGTACTTGGTCAGCAAAATAGCGATAAGCGCTGTCCAAACTTGAATCCGAACCGCATTTTCGCTGGTGCCGATAAACGTTTTGATCTTGAAGTTCTGCTTGAGCATCTTGAAAAAGCTTTCGATTTGCCAGCGAGCCTTATAGATGTCGCCGATCGTTTGTGCGTCCAGCTCAAAATTGTTGGTTAGCAAGGTCAATGTCCGATGGTTTTCCACATCGCAGACGACCACTTTGCGGAGACGTTCCGGATATTTGTCTTGCGAACCACGCAGAAAAATGACTTCATCGCTCAAAACGGTTCCGGGATATTGCTTGACATCGTATTCCGGGATGTCGTAGGTCGTATTGGTCTTGAGGCGCGTGACAAAATCCACACCGGAGAGATTCCATTTATACAGCATGGAAAAATCAACGTATCCGCGATCACAAACCACCATGCTGTCACGCGGGAGTTCCATTCGTCTGGCGCTGTTTACCTCATGAACATCTCCATTGGTGAAATCAACGAACACGGGAAGATGACCATCGTGATCCAACAGCATATTGAGCTTGATTGCCCCTTTGGTTTGCCGATAGGTTGCCCATGGAAAAACTTTAACGCAAAGCTCAATCAGCGTTGCGTCGAGACTGTAAAGTTTCTTGGGAAACGAAAACTCATGCCGTGGCGCAATTGCATGGCAGTGTCCCAGAAGCATATGGAAAATATCGCCGAACATTTTCGGAGAGCGATGGGCATTGGCGTACGACAAGTTGGATTTGGTTGGAGCGGATTCCACTCCAAGATGATTCAATTTGCCTCCACAGGTTTTCAAACCTCCGCAAATCTCTCGCAGACTATTGGCCTGCGCCAACTGGCAGAAGATCATCGACACAAAATGTGCCCAACTGTCAAAGGACTGTTTTCGCTTGTCTCCATTGTGTTTCATGACTATTTCTTCAAATTCTCGCTTCGGTATCAAATCCAACACTTGACGAAAAAGACTGACTGATGTATTCTTCATTACGGAGCCTCCTTGTGGTTTAGGCAACCGTAATATACTATTACGGACAAGTTGGCTCCACTTTTTTCACCCTTTCAAAAGTTTGTTAGGACAGGCGTGACTCCTTCAAGCAAATATTGTACGTAAGTTAGTTAATTGCCGAATCTATATTCAACAGTCACCTGAATGACCCTATAATAAAAAATTTTCCAACTTTACGTCAGATGCCGTTTAACTTTTGACACACTATCTTTTATTAATTGAAGCAAAGTTTTTCCAGTGAAAAGCGGAAAAAACGTTCAAAGTCAATTTGACAAGCGTTGAATTTGCACTATAGTATTAGCACAATGAAACAGAGGGGCGTATAGCTCAGTTGGTTAGAGCGCTACGTTGACATCGTAGAGGTCGTAGATTCGAGTTCTACTACGCCCACCAGATTTTAACTCAATAAGTCATTGGCAATGAATAAGTTGCCATTGGTTTTTTCTTTTGAAAATTTTCGTTGAAACAACCTGCAAAAACCCGATTTTTCCTGCATTCTGGAATTCAATCCCTACATTTTCCCTACATTTTTCAGGCCAATTTTTAGTCATAATTTTCCCGTCTAACTTTGTAAAATTAAGTGATTTATCATTTCTCAACAAATAGCATTTTTTGACTATACTCGTGAAAAAAATGTTATTTTGACATTACCGCGGAACCAATATGGTCTGGGTGGTCTGGTTTCTACGTATTTGCAAGATAAATTGCCAAATACGAAGGAAACCAGGAATGTGCCGGCAAGGCCTGCCGGCAACCCACTTAACAAAGGAGGGCATTGTATAATGCCTGTATTCAAGAGGAAAACTTCCAAAGGAAAAATCAATGAATATCATTAATCCTGAATATTGCATGAAATGTTCGAATCGTCGAGAAATGTTGTAGCGATTCGAAAGTTTTTATTTCCGAGTCGCATGTTACCGTTTTTTCCGTAATTTGAGCCGATTCCTCCTTACCCCCGTTGTTGTTCGGCAAGCCGGGGACAGTTCTCCAAGCGGTTATTCCCTAACGATGATTTTCACAGCAATCAAGTGCAGGAGTTCCTGATTTGGATAAGTACTTGAAAGAGCAACATAAATTTTTCTGGTATTCCGTCGAACAATGGCGCCGATTTTCACCAGGTATAACCGAATACTGCCGCAGGCAGTCTCGGCAAATTCAGTTTCAGTCAGCAACAATGCCCGAAAATGCTCCATGAGAATATAGGCCGGACTTGAAAGCAGAAGCCGGAACTGGTTTGTCATAAAATCATGACAACTCGTCCGATCGGCAAAAAGGTCAAGTTGTTGCTCCTTGATCCGGTTTTCCATCTCTCCGCGGGCGCAATAGACTTTTTCATAAAGATATTGTCCGTCATCGTCAAGATTGGTGACGAGCACGCCTGTCCTAACAAACTTTTGAAAGGGTGAAAAAAGTGGAGCCAACTTGTCCGTAATAGTATATTACGGTTGCCTAAACCACAAGGAGGCTCCGTAATGAAGAATACATCAGTCAGTCTTTTTCGTCAAGTGTTGGATTTGATACCGAAGCGAGAATTTGAAGAAATAGTCATGAAACACAATGGAGACAAGCGAAAACAGTCCTTTGACAGTTGGGCACATTTTGTGTCGATGATCTTCTGCCAGTTGGCGCAGGCCAATAGTCTGCGAGAGATTTGCGGAGGTTTGAAAACCTGTGGAGGCAAATTGAATCATCTTGGAGTGGAATCCGCTCCAACCAAATCCAACTTGTCGTACGCCAATGCCCATCGCTCTCCGAAAATGTTCGGCGATATTTTCCATATGCTTCTGGGACACTGCCATGCAATTGCGCCACGGCATGAGTTTTCGTTTCCCAAGAAACTTTACAGTCTCGACGCAACGCTGATTGAGCTTTGCGTTAAAGTTTTTCCATGGGCAACCTATCGGCAAACCAAAGGGGCAATCAAGCTCAATATGCTGTTGGATCACGATGGTCATCTTCCCGTGTTCGTTGATTTCACCAATGGAGATGTTCATGAGGTAAACAGCGCCAGACGAATGGAACTCCCGCGTGACAGCATGGTGGTTTGTGATCGCGGATACGTTGATTTTTCCATGCTGTATAAATGGAATCTCTCCGGTGTGGATTTTGTCACGCGCCTCAAGACCAATACGACCTACGACATCCCGGAATACGATGTCAAGCAATATCCCGGAACCGTTTTGAGCGATGAAGTCATTTTTCTGCGTGGTTCGCAAGACAAATATCCGGAACGTCTCCGCAAAGTGGTCGTCTGCGATGTGGAAAACCATCGGACATTGACCTTGCTAACCAACAATTTTGAGCTGGACGCACAAACGATCGGCGACATCTATAAGGCTCGCTGGCAAATCGAAAGCTTTTTCAAGATGCTCAAGCAGAACTTCAAGATCAAAACGTTTATCGGCACCAGCGAAAATGCGGTTCGGATTCAAGTTTGGACAGCGCTTATCGCTATTTTGCTGACCAAGTACCTGAAGTTTTTGTCGAAAGCGCAATGGCATTTTTCAACCCTGGTCACTTTCCTGAAATGGAATCTATTTGTTTACCGCGACTTGCGCCAATGGCTGGATCAACCATTTACCAAACCACCGGAGCCGGAATCATTTCAACCAGAGTTCGCTTTTTAGGACAGCAGATTTACAACAAAGGGGGGCTACTTTTGAGAATTGGTGTGAAATAGATGAAAATGAGGGGGCGTAATCAGAAAATTACGCCATTTTGAAAATTGTTAGGACAGGTGTGAAGAAAAATATATTTTCAGACAATCGGTTTGCAAAATCTGGCGACAGAAATTAAAATAATTGCCGAAAAATTACTTCCGGCAATTTCACCGCAGACAGCCGCGGGAAATTGCCGGCCAATGTATTCCGGAGAAGTCATTCCGGAAAGGCAAAAAGAAAGGAGATGGTATGATAAATAACTGACGTTCGCGGAATCAGCTTTCTGCGTGTAATTTATGGCGATTAACTTACACGTTTGGAAGCGGACAGGTTGCAGACTGAATGTTTCAATGAGGCGCATCAGAAACGATGACGACCCCGGAAAGGAGATTAGTCAGATCTGTAAACCAGAGCGCCACCGTAGAGAGCGACTGATTAATCGACTACTCTGTATGGGAGGATGGTGAGGCCGTGACAGCAGTTCCGCTTCGATTCGTGAAAAACGAATGGAGGCAGAGAATGATGACAAGTTTTGTTGGAGTGGATTTGCACCGGAACAATTTTACTTATTGCATCCGGGTAAATGGGGAAGAACGGAAAATCGGCAAGTGTGAGATTACCGAACTGAAGGGCTTTGCCGCAATGCTCGGTCCGAACACGGCGATGGCGGTGGAGGCGACCGGAAATACGTTCATGTTTTGCAGCTCGCTGAAAGCTCATGTCGGGCGACTGGTGGTGGTGAATCCATCACAGTTCAAAGTCATCAGCATGTCCACCAAAAAGACGGACAAACATGACGCAAAAGTGTTGGCGGAGTTCCTGGAAAAGGATATGCTTCCGGAGGTAAGAGTGAAAGACGATTTGCAGGCGAAAATTTCAAGTCTGACGCAGACCAGGGAAAAACTGGTTCAGTTGCGTACCGTATTGAAAAACAAAGTCAACAATCTGTTAGCAGCTAACTTCATCGTGCTGAAACGGGAAGAACTGTCCACGGAGAAAGGGCTTTTGAAAGCATTGAGTTATCACTTCGACCCGATCACCGACACGGAAATGCTGGTGGTTGTCGAACAGATTCGCAGTCTGAACAAAAGCATTGAAAAACTGGATAAGGCGATTGAGGATCACGGCAGCAAGATGGACGGCTTCGACAACCTGAAATCCATCAAGGGAATCGGCTCGAAAGGTGCGGCGATCCTGTTGGCAACCATCGGCAATATCGCTGATTTCCGATCGGCAAAGCAGTTGGCCGCTTATATCGGAATCGTCCCCAGAGTGAGCAATTCAAATGACACGGTTTGCCACGGAAGAATCACGAAGAGCGGCAGCAAGATCGCCAGAACCGCTTTGGTGCAATGCGCTTTGATCGCCAAACGCTACAGCCCGTATCTCAATGCCTTTCATGAATCGGTAAAAAGTCGGCGGGGAGGTGCGAAAGCCAATATCGCCTTGGCTCGCAAATTCCTCGATATCGTGTATAGAACATTAAAAAACAATTGGATGTTTGAGAATTTTACTCAATTCAAGCTCGTAAAAAATTGAGTTTTTCTCGACATCGAAGTGGAAATTTATCATGGGAGGCGGTATTATATGTTGGAATTATCCGGACTGTTTTCCGATCACGCGGTGTTGCAGCGGGAAATGCCGATCGCAATCTGGGGCTGGGCGGCGCCCGGCACGACAGTTGAAGCAAACCTCGGAGAAGGCCGGGCGGTCGGATTCGGCCGGACCGGCGACGACGGCAAGTTTCTGATCCGTCTGGCGCCGCAACCGGCCGGCGGCCCGTGGAAGCTGGAAGTGAAGCAGGGCCGGGAACGCATCGAATTGCAGGACCTTTACATCGGTGAAGTCTGGCTGGCCGGCGGTCAATCGAATATGGAGATGCCGCTGGGCGGTTTCCAGACGCCGATCCCGGAAGCGGAAGCCATTGAATTCGGCGCGCCGGTACGTATGATCACGCTGCCGCGGGTAGCCGAACTCAGCCGGACAACCCGGGTGCGGGCCCGGTGGACGCGTCCGGAAAATCGGGAAACGCTGTTGCGCTGGAGTGCGGCGGGAGCGTATTTCGCGTCACGGCTTTCCCGCGAACTGAAAATCCCGGTGGGAATCGTGGCATCCAACTGGGGCGGAACCATTGCCGAAGCCTGGATCAGCCGGGAAACCCTGCTGGCCAATCCCGACACCGCTGCCAAAGTGACCGAATATGAATTGTTCGTTTCAAGTCCCGCTTATCGGGAAATCGTCGAAAAAGCCGGAGTCGACTCACCGGAATTCGCGACGCTTTCCCCGGAGGACCGGATGGCCCGGCTGGTTTCGAGCCAGGTTCCGACATACCCGCCGAACCGGGGCGTGGCCGCCGGCTGGGCGGCAACGGATTGCGATGACCGGGACTGGCCGGAGATGAAAGTGCCGGATTGCTGGCAAACCCAGAAGGATATGGACTTTTCCGGCGTGGTATGGTTCCGCCGCGAGGTGGAAATTCCGGCCGCCTGGGCGGGCCGCCGCCTGATTCTGGCTCCCGGCGCGGTGGACAAGCACGATGTCACTTATTTCAACGGAGTTGAAGTAGGCGCCACCGGGACCGGCTTGGAAACCGGCCATTGGAACGTGCCGCGTCATTATCCGGTCGCGCCGGAGCTGGTCAGGCCGGGCCGGGCGGTCATCGCGGTACGCGCTTATTCCTTCCTGTTCGGCGGCGGTCTGGTCGGTCCAGCTTCGGAGATGAAACTCTATTGCGCCGAGTCGCCGGAACCGGCGATTCCGCTGGCCGGCGCGTGGCGCTACCGGACCGAACTCAATCTGGGCGGCCCCCGGCGGAACCTTGTGGGAACCGGCTGTCCGAACAGCTACTCCATCCTTTACGACAGCATGATCCATCCGCTGCTGCCCTGCGCGATGCGGGGCGTGATCTGGTATCAGGGCGAATCCAACGAGGAACACCCGGAATTATATGCGCGTTTGATGACCGACCTGATCGGGGATTGGCGGCGGGCCTGGGGCAACCCTCATCTGGCCTTTTACCAGGTATTGCTGGCCTCCTTCCGCCGCACCGGCAATCCGGCCTGGCCTTTGATCCGGGAAGCGCAGATTCAGGCCGCGGAGGCCACCGGCACCGGTTATGCCAGCGCGGTGGATACCGGCGATGAAACCGACATTCACCCGCTGGATAAGCGGACTATCGGGGAACGGCTGGCGCTGCGGGCACTGGCCGATACCTACGGTTGCCCGGTGGAAGGGGAAGGCCCGACCCTGGCCGAAGTTCACTTGACGGAGAATGCCGTGGAACTGCTTTTCAGTCATGCCGCCGGCCTTTTCGCCCGCGGCGAACCGGCCGGATTTGAATTGGCCGGAGCCGACGGAACATTCCGGCAAGCCGCCGCCCGGATCGCCGGCAACCGGGTATTGCTGTCGTTTCCGGACGGCAACCGGCCCTGCCGGGTGCGCTATGCCTGGAGCGAAAACGCCCGGGAGGCGAATTGTTATAACGGCGCCGGACTGCCGATGGTGCCCTTCCGGGCACCTTGCTGATACCGCCGATGAAAGGCCGGAGCGATCGTCAGTCCAGGTCGAACAGTTCGTTGGTATCGCTGCCCCACCAGCCGATCCGGTAGACGTTCAGGCACTCCGTGGCGGAAAAACCGGTATAATGCGGTTTGGAAAAGACGATCGCTTCCGCCGAGACATGCCCGTCCACCCAATTGACGTTGGTCTTGTTTCGATGGCGGAAGTGGATGTTCGGCGACACGTACGGCGCCTGCGGCCCGTTGATCTGATAGGTTTCGACCTGAGCGCCGGAGGCGGTGAAATCGGCGGAATCGGCGAAAGCCACCGTCTCGGCCGGCTTGCGCACCCGGGAAACTTTCGCCTGGGCGGAGGCAAACGGGTATATCGAATAATTCATCGGGCCGAGATATTGCACATTGTAGCCGTAACCGCCGCTGCCGGTATTGTAGCCGGCGGCCAAAGCGCCCAGAACCGGACAGCGCCGGAGGCCGTCGCTTTCGCCGAGATATCCCATCAGGCCGCCTTCCGGCCGATAGACGCCGTTGTCGCTGCGGCCGCACCAGAGTTGCGAATTGTCGCCGTTGGCGCACAGGACGAAATAGTCGTCGCTGTCGCCGGCATAAAGCGCCAGCGCCAGACCGATCTGCTTCAAATTGCTGACGCAACGGATCGCCTGCGCCCGGGCTTTGGCCCGGGACAGCGCCGGCAGCAGCATGCCGGACAGGACAGCGATGATGCCGATCACCACCAGCAATTCAATGAGGGTAAAAGAAAAACGCTTCATGATAAACCTTTGTGTTGCGCGCACTTCCGGCGGTCGACCGTTCTTTCGCCCGCCTTTCCACTGACGTCCCGGGTCCCGGCTTGAGACGGCATTGAGCCGCTTCACACGGTTGCGCGACAGCTCCGGCCTTTCACCGGATTCACCGCTGACGTCACATCAATAATAGAGCATCAATATAATCAGATTCAAAGGAGGCAATGCTGTTCAGCGGCACCTCCTGCGGCAAATCGATCAGCCGCTCCAACTCTTCCAGCCATTCCGGCTCCGCCGCCAGCCTGGCGGCCGCCGTCAACGCCGTATTGCCGACGACGCGATATTCTCCCTGCGGCAAAGCCGGCAGCATGCCGACCGCCACCGCCGCGTCCAGATTCAGATAGCGGGCAAATCCGCCGGCCAGATAAATCCGTTTCACCGCCGCAAGCTCCAGGCCGGCATGCTTCAGCAGCGAACCGATACCAGCGTACACCGCCGCTTTGGCTTTCAACAACTGTTCGATATCCGCTTCGGTAATCACCACCTCCCCGGCCAGCCGGTAAAAGCGACAATTGCCGTCCGATTCGAATTCCGTCAGCCGGCCGAATTCCGTCAGCAGTCCGCCCGCCCTTCCCGCCGCCAGAAAGTCAATGAAAGCCGAACCGCAAATACCCGCCGGCGGCAAACCGCCGACCGTCGAAAAGACCGGCTTGCCTCCTTCCAACCACAGATGTTCGATCGCACCCGGCACCGCCCGGCTGCCGCAACGCACCCCGGCGCCTTCAAAGGCCGGGCCGGCCGCCGCCGCCGCGCACCACATCCGTTCCGCGCCGGCCAGGACAATTTCACAATTGGTACCGATATCGACCAGCAATTCCCCCGGCCGGAGCCCGACGATGCCGACGCCGCCGGCCAAATCGCCGCCGACATATCCGGAGATCGCCGGGACGGTCAGCAGCGGCACCGTCAGTCCGAGCATTTCCGCCGTCGTTTCCGGAAAAACCCGCAGCGGCGGCGTGAACGGCAGCACCCCGATCGGCGCCGGATCAATGCCGTGCCACAAACAGCTCATCACCGTATTGCCGGCCAGCGCCACCCGGGACACCCGTGCCAGCGCCTCCTTTGGAAACGATCCGAGAATGCCGCGCACCGTGTCGATCGCCGCCTGCCGCAACTGCGGCAGCGCGGCGGCGGCACCGCTAATCCGGCTGGCGATATTGTCGCCATACCGGTTCTGCAAATTGAAAGCGCCGCCGGATGCCAACAACTGTCCATCGGCGATCAGCGCCGCCGCCACCGTCGTCGTCCCCAGATCGATCGCCAATACCGTTTCGGTTCTTTGCGGCAAAATGGCAAGATCAAATGCAATCTGACCGGTCGCCGGCAGGAAACTTTCCGCCGGCACGACAATTCCAGCATCGCCGCCGAGCAGCCTGGCGCGACAGGCGTTGACCCAGGCCGGTGCGGCAACTTCCCGGCCGTCGACCGAGCAACAACCGGCAACCAGCCGGACCCGGCAGCGGCCGCAGGTTCCCAACCCGCCGCAACGGGTATCCAACCCCAGTCCCGCCCGCCGCAGAACCGCCGCCAACTCTTCCCCCGCCGCAGCGGCAATCAACCGCGGTCCGGCCGGGCTTGCAACCGTCAGATTCATCTCAGAGCGTTACTCCGACCGGAGTTCAACAGGCCAGCAGCCGGTCGACCAGCTTCACCGCGCCGTTGGCATCGGAACTGTAACCGTCGGCGCCGATCTCATCGGCATACTGCTGGGTCACCGGCGCGCCGCCGATGATCACTTTGACCTTCTTTCCCTTGAAATGCTCGACCACCTCTTTCATATACGGCATCGTCGTCGTCAGCAGCGAACTGCAGCCGATCACCTGAGCGCCCTGGGCCACCGCGCTCTCGTATTTGGCGGTATCGCAATTGACCCCCAGATCGATCACCTCATAGCCGGCGCCCTTCAGCATGATCGCCACCAGGTTCTTGCCGATGTCGTGCAAATCGCCTTTGACCGTGCCGATGGCGACTTTGCCGAGCGGTTTGCGGCCGGTGTTGGCCAACAACGGCTCAATCAGCGCCAACCCGGCCTGCATCGCCCGGGCGGCGATCAGCAGCTCCGGCACATAGGCTTCGTTGCGGGAAAATTTGTCGCCGATCTCCCGCATCGCCGGAATCATGCCGAGGTCCAGCACGTTGTTCAAATCCTCGCCGGCATCAATCGCGCTTTGGACCAGGGCGGTCACCTCGTTGCGCTTACCGCTCATCACCGCATTTTTCAACGCCTCAAAATCAGTCATTTTTTTGATTCTCCCAACTATCAATTTACCGTTTGATTCTTATTCCGGAACATTCCTCTTACACTTTACTTCCCATACCGCCCCAGCGCCAGCCCTTTTTCGGCGAAATGCCGGTAAGTATCATAACTGCAGGTCTCCGGAATCGAATGATCGGAGTGCAGGATATAACCCTTTCCGCCTTTCAGCACCGGAATTTTTTCCTCCAGCTCCCGGTCGATCGCCGGCCAGTCGTTGGCCACCAGGTTGCGGGTGTCCAGGCCGCCGCACAGCGCGATGCGGTCGCCGAATTCGCGATGAATGCGCAGGACATCCATCCCGGCCTTCACTTCGATCGCCTGCAGGCAATCGATGCCCGCCTCGATCATGCCCGGCAGCAGCGGTTCGACAAAACCGCAGGAGTGCATGATCACCGGCAAGCCGTTGGCGTGGGCAAAATCGATCGTCCGCCGGTGGGCCGGAAAAATCAGTTCCCGGTACATCGCCGGCGACATGAACGGCCGCTCCTTGAATCCCATGTCCTCGTAGAACCAGACGCCGTCCGGTTTGCCGCCTTCGGCCAGCAGGATTTCCATCAGTTGAATCCAGAGCTCGGCATAAGTATCGGCCATGTCGGCGATCCACTCCGGATCCAGCCCCATTCCCATCAACAGGTTTTCATGGCCGCAGATCGGATGGATCGATTCGAACACATTGACGCCGGACCAGCAGAAAAAGCGGTTCGCCGCCGCCGCCGCCGCTTTCAAATCACGGTAAGCGGCCAGATTGATGCGCTCCGGCGCCGCCTGTAAGCGCGGCTTGGCCAGCGTCTCCCAGTCTTCGCGGCAGGCGACGGCGAATTTGATATGTTCCGGCGTCGTATCGTGATTCTTATGACGGCGAAGCCAGGCGAAATTGCCGTCCTCCAGCGTCACCGTCTCCTCGTCCTCGGCGATGACGACATCCTGAAAGCCACGGCGCAGCCGCAAGTCGAACACCCAGGCCTCCTCGAGGTCGTAGCCGAAATGGCCGGGCAACTCCTCGGAAGGGCCGAGTTTGCCGTCCCGCCGCCATTGCCGCAGCGTATCATTCCAGAAATGTTCGCAAAAACCGATGCGATCCACCGGTTTGCCGCTCAGAATCCCGGAAATGCGTTCCACCCCGGTCAATTGCCCCATATCGTTACCTCTCCTTCGTGATTACATGAACCGGATTGATTTACTTTACACCACGTTTCGATTGTCGCCTCTCATTATAAGTCGAAAAACTCGAACCATCTTCCTTGTTTTTTGCTTTTTTTTGCTCTATTTTATCTTTATGACGACAAAGACAACCATCGGCAAGCAAATGATAATATAGAGCAAGAAAATTCGGCGGCAGTTCCCTATATTAATGCGAAAATCAACCGGAGAAAGATTTCGATGAACGCCATACACTATTTGGACGGGTTTACCGTCCGCTACGACCTGCCGACGCTGTCGGAGCAATTGAAGCTGACCGCCGATCTGCCGGAATATGAAGAATTTGCCAAACTGCTGGAGCAGGCCGGCGCCGCCGCCGATCCGCGGGCGGCATTTCTGCCGCTGCCGATTCTCGAACGCCGCCATCAAAGTCTGAGCGTGCCCGGCGCCGTATTCGTTTCACCGCTGCTGGCCAGGCAGTGCGCCGGCGATACGCTGTATCTATTTGCCGCCAGTTGCGGCAACCGGTTGGACAAACTGCACCGCGACGGCGATGACGTGCTGCGCGATTACTGGCTCGACGTCCTGAAATTCGAGGCGCTGCGCCAGGTTTCCGAAGAGCTGCGCCACCGGCTGCCGGCCGTGGACAATCTGAAGGCGATCGAACCGACCGACGAAGGCATCTGGCCGTTGAGCGGCCTGCGGGATCTCTTCCGGGCGATGCCGGAGCCGATGCGGCAATTTCTCGCCATCGAATTGACCGACAATCTCTACATGCTGCCGAACAAAAGCCGGGCCGGCGTCTATTTTCAGGCAGCCGATGCCGATTTCTGCCCTTGCCATTACTGCAAACTGCAAAACCGCTGTCCGAACAGCCCGCTGCAGGGGGCCCATGTATGATCTCCGCCGTCCTCCAGGAGAGTGCGGACTGGCTCGACCCGACGCTGGAAGCGCGGATATCCTGCCACGAAATCACCTGGAGCGACAGCCGGAAACCGGAATCCATCCGGACCGGCGGCGATCTGAATTTCCACGTACTGCCGCATAGCGGCACTTCGCCGCACACCCATGATTTCGCCGAAATTCTGCTGGTGACCGACGGCGCGCTGGTCCACCGGGTCAACGCCGAACGCCAATTCCTGCAAACCGGCCACCTGCTCTTCATCCGGCCGAACGACCTGCACTATTTCGAACCGGCCGGCCAGGCGGAGAAATGCGAATTCGTACTGCTGGATTTCCGGCTGGAACTCTTTCTGACCCTGAGCCGCTATCTGGAAAATGACGCTTTTCTGCAGCAGTTGACCGCGCCGGTGCTGCCGCCGACGTTTCGGCTGGACGCGGCGGCCACCGCCGAGCTGTACGGCAATCTGCTGCGCATCAATTCCCATTACGCGCTGCCGCAGTTGCGCAAGGTCAAACTGAAAATCCTGCTGGCCGAGCTGATGACGCACTATTTCCTCGACGAGGCCAACCGCCTTTCCGAGGCGCAGGTGCCGGACTGGCTCGAGGAACTCTGCGCCAAAATGCGCAAGCCGGAAAATTTCATCGCCGGACTGGGCCGGATGCAGCGGCTGGCCTGCCGGACGCCGGAACACCTCTGCAAGAGTTTCCGCCGCTATCTGGAAAAAACGCCGACCGATTTCATCAATGAGCTGCGCATCGCCCAGGCGGCCCGCTGGCTGACCGATACCCGTGACGACATCGTCGTCATCGCCGAACGGCTCCGTTTTCAAAGCCTCAGCCGTTTTTATCATCTGTTCAAAAAACAATACGGTCTGTCGCCGGCCAGATTCCGGCAGCTTTATTCCGCCGGCAAGCGGATCTGATAGCGGGAACGGCAGCCGGAACGATCTAAAATCCACAGGAGTTTGAAATTGAAACATTTTCTGGCGCTCGATCTGGGCGGAAGTTACTTGAAAGCGGTCCTCTATTCCCAGGAGCAACTGGCCGAAGCGGCCACGCCACACATTCTGCGCCTGCCGAGTCAACTGGCCGGCGCCGCCGGCCCGGACAACATGCTGTCGGCCATCCGGACGGCGTTCGCGCAATTGGACTGCCGGAACCGGGAAGTGGCGGCCATCGGCATTTCCACCGCCGGCATCGTCGATTATGCCGGCAAACGCCTTGCCCGCACCGCCGACCACCTCGCCGCTTTGCGTGATCCGCAGTGGCGCGAAACGCTGGAGTGGGAATTCCGATTGCCGGTCGTCCTCATCAACGACGCCGATGCGGCGCTGATCGGTGCGGTTCATTGCAACCTGACCGAACCGGACGGCAATAACGCGCTGCTGGCCATCGGTACCGGCCTGGGCTGCGCCGTGCTCAAAAAAGGACACCGCTGCCGGCCGGGACGCGAATTGACGCTGCTCGGCAGCATCCGGACGCCGGCCGGCAGTTTCGACCAACTGGCCAGCGCCACCCGGTTGGCCGCCCTGGCGTCCGACGGCAATCCGGCGGAACTGTTCCGGCTTCGGCCGCCGGCCCTGGATGACTATCTGGATACGCTGGCCGGCATCGTCACCACCGCCGCCATTCTGTACCAGTTGGATACGGTCATCCTGGCCGGCGGGTTGACCGCCGCCGCCGCCGAAGTTGACTTCAATCTGGCCGCGGCGCTGCAAAGCCGGCTAGACCCGCCGGCGCCGGAACTGCGTCAGCCGGTCCGGCTCAAAGTCGCCCCGCAAGGCAATTCGCTGCAACTGCTCGGCGCCGGACTGCTCGCCGCCGGCGCCGCGCAACTGCCGGACGCCGCGCTGCCGCCGGCCGGCGAAATGGCCACCGAACAGCCGTTGTTCGCCAACCTCGAACTCGGCGATCTGGCTGAAGAGGAATTGTGCACCCTGCTGTTCGAGGCCGAAACCGGGGCGGACGCCGAATTGCGTTCGACGCTGCCGGCGATGGCGCAGGCCGTGCGGCAGGTGACGGCCAGGTGGCGCGACGGCGGCCGGCTGATCTACCTCGGCGCCGGCACCAGCGGCCGGCTGGCGGCGCTGGACGCGGTGGAATTGCCGTGCACTTACGGCGTCCCCGAATCCCGGGTGGCGGCGCTGATCGCCGGCGGCAACGACGATGCGGCGCTGACGATCGAAAGCGACGGCGAGGAAGACGCCTCGAGCATCCCGGAACTGCTGCTGCTCAAGCTGACGCCGCAGGATGTCGTCATCGGCATTTCCGCCAGCGGCAGTGCCTTTTACGTCCGCTCCGGGCTGGCGTACGCCCGCTCCTGCGGCTGTTACACCGTCATGATTCAGGAGTCGCCGAGCCCGCGCCTGGCCTGCGATGCGGTGCTCGCGCTGCGCTCCGGCGCCGAACTGGTCGCCGGCTCGACCCGGATGAAGGCGGGCACCGCCACCAAGAAACTTCTGAATTTCCTGTCGACCGCCGTCATAATCCGGTTGGGCAAAACCAGATGTTCCAGAATGTGCAACCTGCAGACGCTGAATGAAAAATTGCGGCGCCGGGCGGCGGCGATGCCGCCGGCTTGACGCGCACCGGGTTTGATTCGACATCACCATCAACGGGATCGACTCTGCCGGGCCGTCGTTCTTTTTGCTGCCGCCCGGCAACCGCCTTTCCCGTTTACCGGCCCGTGTCAGCCCAGTTTCCAGAAAACCTTGACCTCTTCATAAGCCATTTTGCCGGCCAGCGCCGAACCGACTTTTTCCGGGATCTGGCCATGTTGAATCAACGCGCCGATTTGACTGGACAGGACCCGACGGAACATTTCGAAACGGGATTGATAACTCGATATCTTGCGGGAATCGGAGACCATGCCGCCGAAATTCATCAGCAGATCGACACTGCCGATGTATTCCAGCTGGCGCTTCATGCCGATCGGCGTATCGTTCAGCCACCAGGCAGCCCCCAGGCGCACCTTGCCGCCGAACGCCCGCGATACCGCCGCCAACGTCGGCTGCTGCATCGGATCGAGGCAATACAGCACCACCTTCAAGCGGTCATCGTAACGGTTCAGGAAAGCCAGCAACCCCGGCAACTGATCCTGATGCAGGCTGGAAATATCGCCGCCG
The DNA here is from genome assembly GCF_903645315.1 of Victivallis sp. Marseille-Q1083. Taxonomy (NCBI): domain Bacteria; kingdom Pseudomonadati; phylum Lentisphaerota; class Lentisphaeria; order Victivallales; family Victivallaceae; genus Victivallis; species Victivallis sp. Marseille-Q1083. The sequence goes on along the minus strand of NZ_CAHJXL010000001.1, from coordinate 3,461,149 downwards.
GCGTCCGGTCCCAACCGCTCGAACAATCCGGCGCGGACATCGCGGACCGGCCCGAGATGCAGTTGCGTCACCCAATCCGCCGCCACATTCCATTCGCCGAAGGCCATCAACAGAACGCCGGCGAAATGCGCCGCTTCTTCCGGCGTCGCCGTTTCCGCTTTTGCAAAGGCCCGCTCGGCAATCCGCCAATCGCACTGCGCGCCGGCCATCACTTCCAGCCCGTGGTCGCTGGCCCGGCACCCCCGGGCGGCAAAATAGTCGTGCGACAGTTTCAAAGCATCCAGCAACTGCCGCAGCGACCCGATCGGCCGACCGAAACGGGCCGCCAGCTGCTCCAGGTAAGCACGCCAGCCCGGCGAATGCAGCTTCATCGCTTTGTCCGGCCGCCAGGTCGGCCGGACCAGCGTCCAGCCGGCCCGGTGATTGACCGCTTCGTGAAATTCCAGCGTATCAGCCGGATCGTCGGTCGAACACATCACTTCGACGTTGCTGGCGCGCAGCAGTTCCAGCGGGGTTTTCTGCTGCAGCAGGCGGCTGCCGTCCCGCCAGATCCTGGCGGCATTGTCGGCATTCAACAGATCGGAAATGCCGAGAAAACGCAAATCCAGGTGAATCCATTCGTAAACCGGATTGCCGGCCAATTCCGGAAAAATTCGCGCCAACGCCGAAAATTTATCCGCCGGCGCCGCTTTGCCGGTGATCAACTCCTCCGGAATGCCGCGTTTGCGCATCACTTCCCAGACATAATGGTCGGTAGCCCCCAGCAGTTCCCACAAATCGGCGAAAGGGCGGTCCCCGGCGATGGCGCGCACATCGACATGGTTGTGCGGATCGAGGATCGGCAATCTGGCGATCTGGGTGTAAAGTTTTTTGGCCGGCTCATTTTCCAACAGATAATTTTCATCGAGAAACATTTGGCAAGCGCCTCCCCCCACTTCTGATCAATTTTTCACTCGGCAAACCTTCTTTCCCATAACATAACGCCATCTTTGCAAATCGCAATCCCGCAACCGCCGGCAGCCGCCCGCCGCCTTTCCAAAAAACAAAAATCCCGGCGACGGTTTCCGGGTGACGAAAAAGGCCACCGCCGGCCGGGATCACAATCCAATCAGTTCTGCCGTGCTTCGCGGCTATCGAACCATACTTTCTATTCCTCTGCCGCCCGGCGCATCGCTTCGGCCAGCGGCTGGCTGCCGTCCGGCATCGCCGTATGGGCCATCGCCCAGCAGAAAACGCCGCCATAGCCCTGCGCTTTCGCCCAGGCCGTCTTGTGTTTCACCGTTTCGGCATCGTCGCAGACGGTGAAAATCCGGCGGTCCGGACTGTAATGCCAGGCCGCGCCGGATGTCGGTTCCCGTTCAAGCCGCCAACCGTCGCTCCACTCCGCCGACAACTGATTGAATCCCGCGATGCGGTGATTTTCCGGACGGTATTTCCGGTATTTTTCACTGTCGGAAAAACGGTGGCCGTAGAACGGTATGCCGATCAACAGTTTTTCCTTCGGCATGCCGACCGTTTCGGTGATAAATCGCAGTCCGTTCCGCAAATCGGAACCGGTCGGGTCGGCCGGGTCCGGCAGCAGCGGCGCCTGATAACCGGCCAGATCGCAGTTGTAATCATAACACATCAAGTTGAGATAATCGAGGCATTCCCGCATCGTCCGGTAATCGAGCCGGCGGACCGCCCATTCGCCCGGCGGCAGCGCAGTCGTCAAATAATAACGGCGCGACTGCGTCCGCCCCAGGTCGTCCAGCGCCCGGCGGAACTGCCGAATCAGCGCGGACCAGTGTTCGCCGGTCGCCGGGTCAACCGGCGGCGGTTCCCAGTCGAGGTCGACGCCGTCGTAACCGTGAATCCGGACAAACTCCACCACCCGTTGAACGAATTGCCGCCGCCCTTCGTCAGTGGCGGCAATTGCCGGGAACACGTCGTACCCGCCACCGCCGAGCGAAACGATGATCCGGCAGCCGTGCCGATGCGCCAGACGCACCAGCTCCGCCGACGGCATTCCCCAGTCCGGCTGTTCCAGCAGCCGGCCCTCCCGGTCCGCCAGCAGGAAGGCGTGATAAATCAGCCGGTAGGAACCGTAATCGACCGCCGAGGGCGGCAGTTCCTTCAGGGTATCCGGCGCCCCGTAATAATAACCGGCCGTCAGAAACGGCTGTCCGGTTTCCGGCCGGCCGGAAGCGCAGCCGGCCAGCAGCAGAACGCCGGCGACCAGAATCCAGAACCGCCGCCGTTTCACTGCGCGCCTCCTTCCGGCTCCGCCGTTTCCACCCAGGCGAAATCGGTCAGCAATGCGGCGTGGTCCGACGGAAACATCACCGGGTGATAGTCGATGACCTGCGAATGCAGCGGCCGCAGCAACGCGCCCTTGAAATAGATGTAATCGACCCGGTCCGGCAAAGTCTGGCGATCGACGTCATAGCGGCCGGGAATCATCCACGGCGACCAGGTCGCGCCCGGCGAAGTGTGAATGTTCGGATTCAGCAGCCGATAGGAATCGACCAGTTCATGCTGCTGCATCGTTTTGCTGACCGGCCATTCCACCGCGTATCCCTGATGCGGCGCGGTATTGTCCGTCGTCCAATCCAGATGCGAACCGCCGTTGAAATCCCCCATCATGATCACCGGTACCGTGTCGGCGCCGGCGAGGAACGGTTCCAGCTCGGCCAGGATCTGCTTGATCTCGGCATGGCGGGTCGGCTCCTCGTCCCGGATCAGCTCCGCCGCCGTCTTTTTCTCGCCCCCGGTGATACTGCCCAGATAATCCGGCAGATAGTGCAGCCAGAGATCGAAAACGGCAATTTTGCGCTTGTCGTCCAGCCGGATGATCGCACCGCCGGACAACACCGGATCGTAAATCCGGATCACCTGCTCGATCGGATAACGGCTCAGAATCGACAAATTATCGCCGATCAGATACAATTGGCAATCCAATGCGTCGGCCAGTTCGGCGCCGTGCCCGTAGGTCTCGACCAAACCGACGATGTCCGGGTCGGCGGCCCGGAGAATTTCAATGGTCCGCTCAAGGCCGACCTTGCGGCCGAAATTTTTGCCGGCGCTCCAGATGTTCCACTCCAAGAGCCGCAGCCGGCCGGTCCGGTTGCGCGGTTCCGCCGCCGCCCGGTCCGGGAAACAGGTTTCGAATTCGATGCGCATCGCCGCGTCGGTCAACGGCTGCTGACACAACCGCACTTCATCGAGCATCCCGTTGAAGGCGTATTCCTGGCCGAAATATTCCTGATCGGCCGAACCGCCGATCACCGTCCGGCCGGCCGCCAGGCTGCCCAGGTCGGGGGTGCGGTAAATCGCCCGGCAAACGCCGTCCCGGTAAAACCGCACACATTCGTTGGCATAATCGACGCTGAAAGCCAACTGATGAAACCGGCCGTCGTTGATCGCCTGCCGGGCGGTCGGCCGGTAAAAATAGGTTTTCCGGCCGTCGGAAAATCGAACCGCCCAGGCGCCGTTTTCCTGCGCATAAATCAGCCAGCCGGGAGTTCCGGCCGCCTCCTCATAACGGCAGTTGCCGGCGATCGCCGTTCCCTGCGCCGCCTCCGGCAAGGTTTTGACATAGAGCGCCACGCTGAAACTTTCGTCGTAATTCACCGCATTTTCCAGCAGCAGCGGAATCCGGACTGCCGCCCGGCTCGACAGATCCAGCGCCCGGCCGCCGTTGATCCCTTCGCAGAAGCGGTTGGTCTGCAGTTCCACCCGGCCATAGGAAGAACCGTTCAAATTGCGCGGCTCGAAGCGCGAAACCATGCCGGTATCGAAATCCAGGTGCACCTCTTCCGCCCTCGCGGCATTCACACTCCACAGCCCGATTGCCGCCAGCAGAATTGCCGTCATGCGCCGCACTGTCATCATCGTCGTTTCCTTTCGATTCGTTGACTTTTCCATCGTTCCACTTAACCGGCGGCGGAAAAGCCGCCGCCGCAGGGCACTACCGCCTCAGGGCCGCAGGTCGTAGAGCCGGGTATAATCCTTGTCGCTCAGCTCTCTGGAGCCCATTTTGACCGCTTCGACGTGGCCGTCGATGAACGCCCAGTTCACTTTGCCGGAATGGCGGATTCTGGTGTTGTGAATACGGTCCAGGCAGTTGTAATCGAAGTCCATCGTCGTACCGTCCGAGCACTGGTACATCTCCGACGGCCCGTAACGCAGATTGGTATTGTTCTTCCACGGCGTATAACCGTTGACCGTCGCCGACACCGTATAACCGCAAACCCGCGGCGTCGCCGTCTTGCCGCTGGTGGCATCCTCGACCGTCACATATCCCCAATCGATCCCCAACGCGTTTTTGTCCGAGCCCCACATGCCGCCGGCGTCGATATTGGCCTGGTAAATCAGCTTGGTGATCGGTCCGGACGGACAGGTCATCACCTTTTCGCCCAGTCCGTATAACTCCATCAGACCGGCCGCCCAGCAATACGCCACCGCCGGATCCGGATCAATCGCCGGATATACCGGCATTTGAAAATCATCGGAATCGTTGGAATACATGACGAACCCCAACCCCAACTGTTTCAGGTTGCTGCGGCAATTGGAACTCAACGCCGCCTGTTTGGCCTTGGCCAGCGCCGGCAGCAGCATACTGGCAAGAATAGCTATAATAGCAATTACTACCAGCAATTCAATCAGTGTGAAAGTGCCTTTTTTCATCGTTCGAATCCTTTCTCGTATTTCCGGTTATCCTTGTTATCGAATGGCTTCCGGTCATTTTCCGCCAGGAACACCGTTCCTCCGCCGCCGTGCGCGCCAGGCAGCAAATTTCCGATCATCCGGGGAAAACAACCCTCTTCCAGACTACTCATTTTTCCGTTTTCACTACAACAATTCCAGGCTCGCGCCGCAGGAATCCTTGATATATAACTGCGGTTTCAGGTAAATCACCCGCCGCTCCGCCGGCAGGTCGCGGGCCAGCGCCACCGCCGCGTTGACCAGCTCCTCGGTGTCGAAACCGACCGTCGTGATCTTTACCGGCGAATAATCCGACCAGGCGGTGTTGAAAAACCCGGTGATCGCCAGGTCCTCCGGCACCCGGATGCCCAGCTCCTGCGCCGCCTTGATGAAATTCAGGGCGCAGAAATCCATATGGCACATGATCGCGTCCGGCGGGTTCGGCGCGCTCATGATGTCGGCCAGCACTTTTTTGGTGATATAGCTGCCGTAGATGCCGGTGAATTTCACATTGTAATTGGCCAGATTGTACTCCCGCAGCGCCCGTTCGTAGCCGCCGTAGATCATCAGGAAATGGTGCTGGTTGTTCCAGCCCGGCTGAGCCGGCGACCGGTGCGGCTCGGAAACCGAAAACATGATCCGCTTCCGGCCGAGTTTCGCCAGGTGCGCCGTCATCATATAGAAAGCCTGCTCGAAGTCCAGCAGCACCGCGTTGCCGGGAATTTCCGGGTAATCCAGCTCAAACAGGAAAATCGAACGCAGTGACGGGAAATTCTGCAGAAACGGATTGTCGATATAGTCCTTGCCGAACACGATCGCCGCCTGCAAATCGTCCTCCAGCGCCGCATTCAAATGGTTCATCAGCGCCGGATTCGGCATCGGCTTCATGATCAGGTCGTGGCTGGCCAGCACCGGCAGCAAACCGTTCTGGTTCAGCCGTTCATGCATCAGTTCGAAGATGTCCTGGTACAACTGGCCGATCGGCGGCAGGATCTTGCCGATCGAGCGATGCAGTTCCAGCTCGGACCAACCTGATTTCCCCCGCAATTTGGTTTCCAGCAGCCGGCACATGTTCTGCATGATCCGGCAACTGGCCGGCAGGCAGACCAGCACCTTGCCGTTGTTCACCCCGCCGTCATGGCGGCACGGCTTCACCACGATCCCGCTGCGCGGCTTGCGGATGATCAGATCGTTGCGCTCCAGAATGTCCAGCGCGCTCTGCACCACCGGCGGACTGGTTTCGAATTGCGCCGCCAGTTGACGGACCGGCTGCAGGCGTTCTCCGGCTTTCAATTCCCCGTTGACAATTGCAGTGGTGACGGCATCGGCAATCGATTGTGATTTGGTCGGACGGCGGTACATTGTGTTTTCTGATCCTATGTGCTATATCTGTTACATTGGATAGTATAGCAAAATTCTGTCCCAATGTCAATATCTGTATAAGGAAAAAGCCAAAAATAAAACGAATTTTTTGTCGTTTAACTAATTAAAAATTAAAAACTTATACAGATATATACACACGGTTAACACAGTTTCATAACAGACTGGTTAAACAACCGGAGAAATTATCGTGAATAGCATAAAAACACTTCTCGACCAGTTTGGCCGGGAACAAGCCATCCCATGGAAAACGCCGCCGCCGGAGTCCGGAAGCCCTCAGGCGCGCGGATGGAATTTGTGATGAATCTCCAGCAACCGGCTGCTCTCGACATGGGTATAAACTTCCGTCGTGCTGATGTCGCTGTGGCCGAGCATCTCCTGGATGACCCGCAAATCGGCGCCGTTGGCCAGCAAGTGGCTGGCGAAGGAATGCCGCAACGTGTGCGGATGGATATTTTTGACGATGCCGGCGCGGACGGCGGCGTCCTTCACCATTTTCCAGATCCACTCCCGGTTCAGTTTCCGGCCGTTCCTGGACAGGAACAGCAACGGTTCGCGGTTGCTCTGCGTCAACTGCGGACGAACTTCGCGCAGATACCGCCGCAGCATCTGCAGCGCCCTTTCGCCGACCGGAATCAGCCGTGTCTTGCTGCCCTTGCCGACGACCCGCAGCGTCGCTTCGTCGAAATCGACGGCGCTGATTTTCAAATTGACCGCCTCCGACACCCGCAATCCGCAGGAATAAAGCAATTCCATGATCATCTGGTTGCGCTCCAGCAGCGGATCGCCGCCGGTGTCGGCGAAACTCCGCAGGAATTGCTCCACCTCCCGCTCCGACAGATAATCCGGCAGCAGTTGCCAGAGCTTCGGCGAATCCATCACCGCGGTCACATCGTTCGCGACGATTTTCTCCTGGGCCAGGAACCGGCAGAACAGCTTGATCGAGATCAACCGCCGGGCCAGCGTCGTCGCCGCCACGGCGGCTTCCTGCAGCGAGCCGAGGTAATCGAGGATCGCCTCCCGGTCGATTGCCGCGGCGGAATCGAGACGGCGGCGTTGCAGAAAATCGATGAAATCGCTCAAATCGGTCCGATAGGCCGTCACGCTGTTGCGGCTCAAACCGCGCTCCATCGTCAAATATGTGACAAAATACTCCAAGTTGCGCTCTAACATTCTGGCAAAAACTCCATTTTGGTGCAATAATATAGAAGCAACTGGTGCAAATCACCAAGAAGATGACCGGATAAAAATAAATTTAAAATAGGAAAACCCGAACGATGCCCCAAATTTTAATCATTCTGGCCGACGGTTTCGAAGAAAGTGAAGCCGTCATCACCATCGACGTACTGCGCCGTCTCGATTTCGACGTCACCGCCGCCGGACTGGACCGCCGGCAGGTCACCGGCGCCCATCAATTGACCGTCGCCGCCGACGCGCTGCTGGCGGAGTGTCATGCCGCCGATTTCGACGCCATCGTTTTGCCCGGCGGCATGCCGGGCGCCAGGCATCTCTATGAGAGCGACCCGGTGCTGAAATCGCTGAAAGCCGCTTACGGCGCCGGCCGGCTCTGCGCCGCCATCTGCGCCGCGCCGATCGTCCTGGCCCGCGCCGGCCTGCTGGCCGGCCGGACATTCACCGCCTACCCCGGTTTCGAGGAATACTTTTCCGGCGGCAAGCCGACCGGCAAACCCACCGAAGTCGACGGCCGCATCATCACCGGCAGAGGACCGGGCGCGACCTTCGCCTTCGCCGCCAGAATCGCCGCGGAACTCGGCAGGAGCGAGGCAGTGAAAACGCTGTATCACGGCATGTTCGTCACCCTTTAACGCGGAAAGTTTTTCATGAGTTTCGTCATCACCGCACGCGATCCGGAAACCCGCGCCCGCCGGGGACGGCTGCAAACCGCCCACGGTATCGTCAATACGCCGATCTTCATGCCGGTCGGCACCCGGGGCAGCGTCAAGGCGCTGTCGCCGGCCGAACTGGAAGAGCTGGGCGCCGAAATCATCCTCGGCAATACCTACCATCTGTTTTTAAAACCGGGCATGGAAATCATGGAGCTGGCCGGCGGGCTGCATGATTTCGCCAACTGGCGGCGGCCGATCCTGACCGATTCCGGCGGCTTTCAAGTTTTCAGTCTGGCCAAGCTGCGCAAAATCGAACCGGACGGCGTCCGCTTCGCTTCACATATCGACGGCACCCGCTTTTTCCTCGGACCGCGCGAATCGATGGCGATCCAGCGGACGCTGGGATCCGACATCGTCATGGCCTTCGACGAATGCACCCCCTACCCGGCCACCTACGAACAGGCGGAAAAGTCGCTGACGCAGACCCTGCGCTGGGAGCGGATCAGCCGGGAGCAGGAACTCAAGCCGGGCCAAATGCTCTTCGGCATCGTCCAGGGGTCGATGTTCCGCGATTTGCGCCGGCACGCCGCCGCCGAACTGGCCAAGATGGATTTCGACGGCTATGCCATCGGCGGGCTCAGCGTCGGCGAGACCGAAGAGACGATGTTCGAATGCCTGGACTGGACCGTGCCGGAACTGCCGGAGGACAAGCCGCACTACCTGATGGGCGTCGGGACGCCGAAGCAGATCGTCGAAGCGGTCGCCCGCGGCGTCGACATGTTCGACTGCGTGATGCCGACCCGGCTGGGACGCCACGGCAGCGCCTTTCTCCGCGACGGCAGCACTCTGCCGATCAAAGCCGGACGCTACGCCAGGGACTTCGCGCCGATCGACGAACAGTGCGATTGCTACGCCTGCCGCAATTTCACCCGCGCTTACATCCGGCATTTGATGAATGTCGGGGAAATTCTCGGCATCCGGCTGGTGACTTTGCACAATGTGCATTATTTTATCAACCTGATGCGGCGCATCAGATTCGCCATTGAGAACGGCACTTTTTCGAGTCTGCGCGCCGAATTTCATTGACAAACCCCTGAATTGAAGAAAGAGAGCGATCATGTTGTTGAACGAAAAAGAAACCGCGGCGCTGAAGCGGGAAATCCTCGCCGCCAGGCTGCCGAACTCCCGGGTGCGGGTGATCGCCTGGTCACTGCGTTTCCTGGCCTTGTTTTTCTGCCTGGCCATCCTGACGATGATCGGCATCGATTACCGGCGCAACGGCATCACCCAGGTCTTTTATCTCGGCTTGCTGTTCGCCGGTTCCTGGCTGTTGATCGCCCTCGGCGCCCAACTGCAGTGGCGGCGGACCCAGGAACGCAGTTTGCTGCAGCAGTTGTTGAAAACGCAGCCACCGGCGCCGCCGACGGAACAGCAGGACGAGTAAGCCATCATGCCGCAGACCGAACAACTGCTGCAACAGCGCAGCGACACCGATCTGGCCGAACCGCCGCGTTACCGGGTGGTGCTCTACAACGATGACTTTACGACAATGGATTTCGTCGTCATGGTCCTGATGGTGGTATTCAACCACAAGCTGGCGGCGGCCGAACAGATCATGATGGCGGTCCACCGCCAGGGGCGCGGCATCTGCGGCGTCTATTCGTTCGAAGTGGCGGAAACCAAAGTCGCCCAGGTCCGAATGCTGGCCGAAGAACACCAGTATCCGCTGCGCTGCGAAATGGAAAAGGAGTAACCGGTTTTATGAATGAATTGCCCCGTCCCAGTGAAGAACTCATCCTGGCCATGCAGCAAGCCGAAGAGCTGGCCCAGTCGCTGCACCATGAATTGGTTCTGACCGAACATCTGCTGTACGCACTGAGCCGCAATGCCCGCATCGCCGCGTTGTTCGAACCGCTGGATATCGACATTGAAACGCTGAGACGGCAACTGCTGGATTTCCTCCGCAACCAGGTCGAAAGTTTCGGACGCAAAACCACGCCGTTGCGTTCGCTGGCGGTCAACCGGGTGCTGCAGAACGCCATGCGCCATGCGGTCAATGTCCAGCGCCACACCTTCGGCGTCATCGACACGCTGGTCGCGCTGTTCGAAGAGGAATCGACCCACGCGGTGTTCTTCCTCAAAAAACTCGGCATCACCCGGTTCGGGCTGATTAAGTGCATCGCCGGCAATCCGTTGTTTCAGGAAGGGGACAGCGACTATTCCGCCGCGGAAGAGTGGGAGGATGACGGGGAACCCGACGAACCGGAAGAAGCGGACGCCGCGGCGAATGAAGAGAACGGCGACGGGGAAGCGCCGCGGCGGACGGCCGCCGGCGCGCTGGAAAAATATGCGGTCGATTTGACCGAACAGGCCCGGCAGGGCCGTATCGACCCGATCATCGGCCGCACCGAAGAGCTGCAGCGCACGATGCAGATTCTCTGCCGGCGCAAGAAGAACAACCCGATCCTGGTCGGTGAAGCCGGCGTCGGCAAAAGCGCGATCATCGAAGGGCTGTGCCGGTCGATCGTCGCCGGTGAAGTGCCGGAAACGCTGCAGGGCAGTGAAATTTTCGCGCTCGACCTCGGTGCTTTGATCGCCGGGACAAAATTCCGCGGCGATTTCGAAGAACGGCTGAAAAAAGTCATCGAGGAGATTCAGTCGCTGGAGCGCGGCATCCTCTACATCGACGAATTGCACAACATCGTCGGCGCCGGTTCGGTCGGCAACGGCGCACTGGACGCCTCCAACCTGCTGAAGCCGGCGCTGGCGGCCGGGACGCTGCGCTGTATCGGCACCTGCACCTACGACGATTACAAGAATCACATTCTCAAGGACAAGGCATTCAGCCGCCGGCTCCAGAAGATCGACATCGCCGAACCGTCGATCGACGAAACGGTGGAAATCCTGCACGGCCTCAAGCCGTTCTATGAGAAATTTCACCAGGTCAAATACACCCCGGGCGCACTGCAGACGGCGGCCGAACTTTCCGCCCGCCACCTGAACGACCGCTTCCTGCCCGACAAAGCGATCGACGTCATCGACGAAGCCGGCGCGGCCAATACGCTTTCCGGCGCCAAACAGCGGCGCAAGACGCTGGGGGTGGCGGAAATCGAAGCGGTGGTCGCCCGCATGGCCAATTTGCCGCCGCAGCGGCTGACCGCCACCGTGCAGACCAATTTGCGCCACCTGGAACGGAATTTGAAGCTCCAGGTGTTCGGCCAGGATGAGGCGATCGAAGCGGTCACCGCTTCGATCAAAATCGCCCGGGCCGGCATCGGCAACAAACTCAAACCGATCGGCGCCTTTCTCTGCTGCGGTCCGACCGGCTGCGGCAAAACCGAACTGGCCCGGCAACTGGCCGGCCAGCTCGGCATCGCGTTCCTGCGTTTCGACATGAGCGAATACTCCGAAAAGCACACGGTTTCCAAACTGATCGGCGCACCGCCCGGTTACGTCGGCTTCGAACAGGCCGGACTGCTGACCGAGGGCGTGATCCGGCAGCCGCATGGCGTGATCCTGCTCGATGAAATCGAAAAGGCGCACAGCGACGTTTTCAACATCCTGCTGCAAATCTTCGACTACGGCACGCTGACCGACAACAACGGCCGAAAAGCGGATTTCCGGCAGACGATCATCATGCTGACCAGCAATGTCGGCGCCCGGGAACTGGACGCCGAACCGATCGGCTTCGGCGAAACCGTGCTCACCCGGGCGGCGCATTCGCCGCAAAAGGCGGTGGAAAAATTCTTCACGCCGGAATTCCGCAACCGGCTCGACCGGATTTTATATTTTCATCCGCTCGCGCCGGAAATCATGCAGAAAATCGTCCGGAAATTCCTGCGTCAACTGCAGGGCGACCTGATGCCGAAAAATGTCGTGCTGGAAGCCGACGATGCGGCGGTCGCCTATCTGGCCCGGCACGGCTTCGACCCGAAACTCGGCGCCCGGCCGCTCGAACGGCTGATCAAGCGGGAACTGCAGTTGCCGCTCGCCGAGTTGATTCTGTTCGGCAAATTGAAAAAAGGCGGCACCGTCCGGTTGACCGCCTCCAACGACCGGCTGCTGTTCACCTGAAAGCGGCGGCTTGCTCCAGCAATGCGGCAATCGCCGCCCGCCGCCGGAACAGCGCAGCCGGGTCGCGATTGTATTCCGTCGTCGATTTGAGGAACTCATCATCTCTCGACAACAGTTTTTCAGCCGCTTGCCGCCAAGCCGTCGGCAGATTGGAATCGCTGGACAGCATTTGTTCCAGCAACGCCAGATACTCGTAATCTTCCAGGCCGTCCCGAAAGAACTTCAGCCGCAGTGATGCCAGCGGCCCCCGTTCGCCGGGATAGACCAACATGCCGTCACCATTATAATTGCGGTAACTCCTGCCGTTCAAATTAGTATACGGCCCTCCCCGCAACGGTTCCGGCCAAGGTTGCTCACCGCCTTCGACAGCGACGCCGGCGGCATTGACCGAACGGACACTTGCATGATAATTGGTCAACAGATAATAAAGGAAACCATCGATTCCAGACTGATAAGCCCAGAAGCCGGGCAGCATCCGGGTTCCGACTGCCGGTGTTTCCAGCAGCAGATTCATACTCGGCGGCGCCGGCGTCATCGCCACGTAAGTCCAGATTTGCTTGCCGCGTTTCCGCGCCGCAACGATTTCAGCCTGCTTTTGTTCGTAGACCGTCGTCAGCGGCACCCAGATATCGACCAAATCATCCAAGCCGCTTTCCACTCCGAACGAATCGTCATACGCTGTCGTCATCGTCTGCAGCCACGGGTATTTTGCTTTCAATGCCCGATAAGCGGCAAACGCCGCCGGAAACTGCGAATGATGAATTTCATCAAACCCATACGTATAAACCCGCCGTTGCCAGCCATGCCGTTCCACTGTCGGCATCACCGCGTCGAACCAGCCGAGCTGGGCCGGATCCTCGTAGCAGAATAGATTCAACACCGTATTGGAGCCGTTCAGCCATTCGGCAAGTTTTTCCGGCCGCGGCGGACGGCGACGGTAAATATTATCTACCGGAATACGGTGGGAAGCGATGAACGTTTCATAACGTTCGACAGCAGCGACCATTTCGGCGGCAGCGGCGGTCAGTTCACTTTGCGTACATTCGTTGCGAATGAATTTTTTGAACAACTGCACATCTTCATCCCCAATTCCCGGCACAAACAGCGGAGCATTTATTCCTTCCTCATAAATGCCGGTCATCGCCAGCGGCAGAGAATTTTTCGACGGCAGACGAAAATTCCAAACTTCTACCGCTATCAGAATCCGCAACGGTTCCGGCAATTCGTCGGCCCGAACGGTAACCGCACCACGATAAATGCCGGGACGCTGGTCCGGAGCGGCCGCAGCTTCCAGCCAAAACGGCTGCCAGCGGTACGGCGGCAATTGGCAGAATTCCAATCCTGTCAGTACTACATCGGGTGTCCAGCCGAGATAATCGACCGGATAAGCCGGTTGAATGGTGTTGACAAAACCGACCGGCGCGATGGAAGCCGGCAGGATTGCCATCGGGTCGGCTTCGTGAACCAGAGGCGTCAACGAAACGACAACCCCATTCAACTCCACTGCCGGCAGCAGGCAAAGCTGAATCGCTTCCGCTTCATTACAAGCCAATGCCCAGCTTCCCTCAGCCAGCGGCCGGTACAAACCGCACTCCGGATAAACCCGGGTAAGTCCGTCGACGAAACCAATTGACACCGGCCCCTTATTACTCTCCAGCGCCGCCACATCCACCAGAAAAGCGGCCAGACGCTCGGCTTCCGGGATCAACGCTTCGACCGCTTTCGCGGCTAGAAATTGTTCCGACGGCGTTTTCACCAGCCTAAGTTGCTGTAACTTCTGCCGGTAATTTTCCGTCAAAAGCCGCCGCCGTTCGACAATGGCCGGCACGACCGGCTCCGGCGCGGCCAGCAATTGCCAGAACACCTTCTCCAAAGTTTCCTCCGCCGGAATACGCTCGCTATGGAGCGGCCCGTGCAGCAATAACTTGCCGACATAAACTTCATGCGGTTCCATCGCCCGGTCCTGCAACAGTTGGATCTCCTTGACCGGTTCGTTCAACAGAATTTCATCGATTGGAATGTTCTGAATACTCCAGCCGGGCGGCGGAGTCAATGAAAAAAAATATTTTCCTCCGTCCACTCCGACAGCATGAAACAACAACAATTCATTTTTTTCGGCCGGATTGAAAACTTCCAGCGTCAACCGCTCGTACAGCATGAAGTTATTTTCTGACAACCCTCCTCCCGGCACGACAAGCGCCGGCCATTGATTAGCCTCCTCGACCGGATAATGGAGCCGCAGTGCCTTCCTGCCGCTGCCGTCCGGCACCGTCTCCAATCCACCTTCCACGCCACGCCAGGTCAATTCGGTAGTCTTATCGGTCCTGCCGAAATCATACAGCAACCGATCTTCTTCCTCTCCGGCGACGGCCAACCGGCCGGAGAGAATGAACAGCAAAGCAAGTAACAATCGCATGAATACAGACCGATTCTTACCATTCATCGCTGACAATCGGATAGAGTACTTCACTCGGCCATTGCAGAAGCTCGCAGACGGTATCGACATGGCCATCAACGAACAACGTATTCATTTTCCGGTTGTGACGATACCAGTCCGGATCGATGGTTTTCGGAGCGCCATTGCCATGTATTTGCCAAGCACCCATGCCTTCCAGGATATGTCCCCGCTCGCTCGGCCGTAAAACCCTGGTCAGTTTGACGCCGGGATTGCCCACTGTCGCGCCGTTCATATAACCACAGATATTGTAATTAATTGCATAACTGTACGGCGCATCCATCGCATCTCCGGCAAAGACCGGGCAACTGAAAATTGACGTGGACCACTGTTTCCAGATCGTAAAATCCGGCGAGTCCCATTTATAATTCTGAGTTCCGGCATAAGGAGCCAAAACCATGTACCAGAAATTGCCGCCGGCATCCCTGCCCATCGGACCGTAGTCATCGTTGTCGTCGGCATACAATACAATTCCCAGTCCCTTCTGTTTCTGATTACTCACGCAACGGATCGCCTGTGCCGAAGCTTTTGCCTTGCTCAATGCCGGCAGCAACATACTGGCAAGGATGGCGATGATGGCAATCACAACCAGCAGTTCAATTAATGTAAATCTTCTGACTTTCATTTCAACATGCTCCTTTTCTTTGGTTATTGAATTTATCAGATCAACTCATGAGTGGAATTCCGAATGATGTATTGGGCCGGCGTATAACGGATGCCGGATTCCTTGCGGCCATTGTGAATCTGCCGCATCACTTCCTTGACACAGGCGATCCCCTGTTCGCGATATTCGGCATAGACGCAACTGATGTTGTAAACATCGATGAACCAGTCCGTTTCGCACCCCTGGATCACCAGATTGATATCCTCCGGGAAACGGATGCCGCGCTGCTGCAACTGCCGGATGATTTCCAACGCATAAATATGTCCCTGCGCAATGACCAGTGCGGTATGACTGTCAAGATGGTCCACGGTTTCCGCCGCCGCCTGCCGGAACACTTCCGGCGTCTTGCCGTCCCAGGCGACTTCCGGATTGTAGAGATCGATTTGAAAATCCTCGATCTCCAGCCGGTGAAATGCCGCTTCCAAGGCCTGGTGAATTTCGATGATCGCTTTGTCCTTCACCGTCGAGGCCAACATGATCCGGCGATGGCCCAGAATCGCCAGATGATGCCCAACCTGCTGATAAATATGGGACAGCGACAACAGCAACTGCAACGTATCCGGACAAATTTCCATCGTCCGCTGCTCGTAGAACAGCCCCAGATTGACCAGCGGCCGGCCGGCGGCAGCCAGGATTTCAGTCAGCCGGAACGGTGAAATGCCGGCGACAATGCAAGCCTCGAACGACAGGCTGTCCAGCAGCGAACAAACCTGTTCCTCATAATGCAGCGGGTCCAGTTCCCGAACCATCAGTTCGACGCCGGCCAGCCGGGCCTGATGGACCGCGCCGCCGATCATATAGGTGTGAGCCGGGTCGTTGAAACGGTCGGCAAACGACAGCAGCAGCACCGTTGTCGGCCGGGGACATTCCGGAACCGGCACTTCCCGCTTCACCGGAAACTGATAACCGCCCCGCGGCAGCGCTTCGAGCACCGCGTGCCGGCAGAGCTTGCGAAGCGCCTTGCGGACCGTCAGCCGGTTGCAATCATAGCGTGCCGCCAGCTCGCGCTCGCTCGGAACGACCGTCAGGCCATAACAGTCTTCGGCAATCTGCTCGGCAATTCGTTCAAACAGCAACATGTTCTTCCTTTTCCTTTGAACCGCTGGAAAACGACAGCATGATATCGTCTTCCCCAAATTAATCCACTGGAATATTTTTTTCGATAAACCAGATAGTTTTTCGGTGATTCTTATTCCAAATGATCACTTTATTTTTAATTATAGCAAAAAAAAGAAGAAAAAGCAACCCATCGAAGCTATAATCAGGAATTTTTTATTAGTCCAATGGATTATTAATTCAGCAAAAGAAGTCAGCAACAAACGTGTGGGACCGCAAGGAACGGACCGCTTGCAGGCCAGAATCCGCTATTCCGCCCGCACCTGGCCGATATCGTCGACCGCGGCGAAAATCATCGCCAGCCGGTCGAATCCCAGGGCGCTGCCGGCGCACGGCGGCAGCAGCCCGGCATCCATCATCGCCAGAAATTCTTCCGCCGCCGGATACGGCTGCATGCCGCCGGCGGCCCGGAAATCCAATGCGGCTTGAAAACGGCGGCGCTGTTCCGCCCCGTCGATCAGCTCGCTGTAGGCATTGGCCAATTCGATGCCGGCGATGTACAATTCCCAGCGTTCGGCCGCCGCCGGATTGTCCGCTTTGACCCGCGCCAGCGCCGCCCGTTCGACCGGATAATCGGTTAAAAAGGTCAGGCGGCCGCGCCCCAGCTGCGGTTCGACGGCGCAAACCATCCGTTCGTCGAAGCAGTCCCGTTCCAACGCTTCCTGCGCCGAACAGCCGGCATAACGCCGGAACGCCTCGTCGACCGTCAGCCATTCATAACCGGCTTCCAAATCGACCGTCGTTCCGCAATATTCCAGGCGCCCCCCGCCGAACAGCTCCCGGGCCGCCGACCGGATAAAGCCGGCCGTCAGCTCCGCCAGTTGCCGGTAGTCAGCGCCGGCTTCATAATATTCCAGCATCGTGAACTCTTCGCGATGCTTCCGGCCGTGTTCGCCGGCCCGGAAACAGGAACCGAACTGGTAAATCTTCGCCAGGCCGGCACCGAGCAGCAACTTCATCTCCAGCTCCGGACTCGGCCGCAGAAAGCCGCCGCCGGCCCGCAGCGTCTCGATGAACTCCTCCGGCGCCGGCGCCGGAATCAACACCGGAGTTTCCACTTCCAGAAAACCGCGCGCGTCCAGCCAGGAACGAATTGCGCGCCGCAATGCGGCGCGCAACTCCAAATGCGGACGCACTTCCCGCCTCCGCCGAATCGATTCCGGTAACGTCTCCACGCTCAGGCCTTGCTGACGCGCTCCGCGTATTCACCGGTACGGGTATCGATCTTGACGACATCGCCGATGTTGATGAACAGCGGCACCTGCAGTTCATAGCCGTTGTCGATCTTGGCCGGCTTCATCACGTTGGTCGCCGTATCGCCGCGGGCGCCCGGCTCGGTTTCGACGATCTCCTTCTCGATGAAGGTCGGCAAAGTGATTTCAATCGGTTCGCCGTTGAACATCACGAAGTTGCAGACGCAGTTGTCCAGCAGGAAATAGGCCTTGTCGCCGAGCGTCTCCTTGCTGACATGAAATTCCTCGTAGGTGTCGGCGTCGCTGAAAACGAAGCTGTCGCCATCGGGATAGGAATAGTGCATTTCCCGCTCGCTCAAATCCGGTTTTTCGATCTTGTCGGTCGGCCGGTAGGTTTTTTCCATGCCGATGTTGGTGATCATATTCTTCATCCGGCAACGATACAATGCGGTCCCTTTGCCCGGTTTGCAGAATTCGAATTCGGTGATGATCCACGGCTGGCCGTCGATCTGAATTTTCAAGCCTTTGCGGAGGTCGGAAGCACTGAACATTTAACAAAACTCCTGAATGATTGTTCCATGAGATTACTATAGCTTATACTATAAATCTAAGTTGTTCTTATTTCAAGCAATCATTCAAGAAATTCGAAAAAGCGGCCGATCGCCATTTGTTTTCGGCAACCGGGTGTGCTACTGTTTGAATATGGAGTTGCAATCAATTCGAAGCTGTGAATGTTTATGACGGTGAAAGCCGAACATCCGACGGAGAATGCCGTCCGTCTGCCGTATCGCTGGAATACGCTGGCCGGCAGCGTTTTGTGTTGCACCGCCGCCGGCATGCTGCCGACCCTGGTCTGCACTGCGCGCCTGCCGCGCACCGTCATGCTGGCCGATGTCTTCAACAGCGCCCTGCTGAGTTTCTGTCTGGCCGCCGGTTTCCTGCTGGTGCTGCTGCTGAACCGCCGACCGACCAGCCGTTCCGTTTTCCGGCAATATCTGCTGGCCGATTTCATCGGTTTGTGCGCCGGCGGTTCGGCCGGCATTCTAAGCATGTCGTTCTTTTACCATTCGGTCGGCAAACCGCGCGAAGCCCTGCTGATCCTGCCGCTGGCGGTCTTTTACGGCATCAGTTGGCTTCATCTGCTCTACGCGCTGCGCCGTTCCGGCTACGTCCGTAAAATCGGCGGCTTGATCGCGCTGTTCCTGATCGGGCGGCTGAGCTGCCTGCTGCTGCTGCAGTTGCAATTCACCCTCAAGGAACTGGCGCTGACCTCTTTTCTGCTGCTGCTGCAGGGGATGCTGTTCGTCATCGCCTGGGCGGCGCCGCTCTATCCGATCCTGGCCTTCCCGCCGCTGACCAGCCGCAACTGGGCGGCCCGCTGCCGTCAGTTGATCGTTTATTCGGCGCTGCTGATTTCCGGAGCCATCGTGCTCTGGGACCTGACCTTCCGCTATCTTTCCTATTGTTTGTAAATTTCCCGCCGCCGGCCGGCAAAAAAGTGAAACCGCCGCTTTATTTTCGCCAAAAAACGGTTACAATAAATGAAGATAAAAAATGATTTTGCCGCAACGGCCAAAATCGGTTCCAAACACCCCGGAGGCATCGATGGCTGCACCCAACAAGGAATACGATCTGAAACTGGCCCGGCTGCTCGCCCGGAACGGACGTTATCCGCGCGAAGCTTATGAATTCGTTCAGGCTTCCGTCGTCCGCGCCGTCAAGGCCGCCGGTCACTGCCGTCACATCACGGCCCGGGAAATCCTTCTGCACCTGTGCGAACTGGCGGTCGCCGAATTCGGGCCGATGGCCGCCGCCGTGCTGGCGGAATGGCGCCTGAAATATGCCAGCGATATCGGCGCGATCGTCTTCGCACTGATCAGGGAACAGATCCTCTGCGCCGACGAGCAGGATTCCCCGGAGGATTTCAACATCGACTTCGACCTGACCGCCGCCGTCTCCGCCGCGACCGACTCCAACAACCATTCAACCGACAGGATACCGATCATTGAGTAAGCCCACTTTTCACGTCGAATCGTTCCACCTCGACAACGGCATGGGAATCCACATCATGCCGCGGCCGGATTCTTCCCGGCTGGCGCTTTATGCGCAGGTCGGCACCGGCAGCATTCACGAAGGCGAATTTCTCGGCTACGGCCTTTCCCATTTCCTTGAGCACATGATGTTCGAAGGCTGCGAGGGTTTTCCGAACAACGCCGTCGCCGACACTGTCAACGCGCTCGGCGGTTACGCCAACGCATTCACCGACTACCAGCGGACGGTCTACCAACTCGAACTGCCGTCCGAATCGCTGGCCGCCGGGCTCGACATTCTCGCCGCCATGCTGATGCGCCCGCTGTTTCCGGAAGCGCGCTTCCAGGCCGAAAAAAAGGTCATCCAGCGGGAACGCGAGATGAGTCTCGATCAGCCGAATACGGTGCTGCTGCAGCAACTCTGCGCCAACAGTTTCCTGGTCCATCCGCTCCGCCATCCGATCATCGGCTACCGGGAGCTGATCGACCAGGTCGACCGCGATATCATGTGCGGTTATTACCGGCGCCGCTATACGCCCGGCCGGAGCGACCTGGTGATCGTCGGGCCGGTCAGCATCGCCAGGACACTTCAACAGGCCGCCAAACGTTTCGAGGCCTGGCCCCGCCGTTCCCTGGCCGACCAGCCGCTGCCGGAGGAACCGCCGCAATGCCGCAGCCGGCGGGAAGTCCACCCCTTCCCGGACCCGCAGGCCCGGCTCGCCGTCGGCGCTAAAATTCCGCCGCTCTGGCATCCAGACATTCCGGCCATCGATATTTTGAACGGCATCCTCGGCCAGAACGACAGCTCCCGGCTGCTGCGCAAGCTGCGCCAGGAGCAGCAACTGGCTATCCAGATCCAGACGTTCTGTTTCGCCTCGCGGGTCACCGGCCTGCTGGGAATTTTCGCCGCCGCCGAACCGGGCAAACTGGCGGCGCTGGAACAGGCGATCGGCGGCGAACTCGAAACGATTCGGCAACACGGCGTCAGCGTCGCGGAATTGAACCGGGAAATCATCCAGCAGACCGCAGCGCTGCGCCGCGATTTGAAGAGCAACAACGCCCTCGCGCTGAATCTGCTTAATTCGCTGGCCGGGTACGGCCAGATCGTCGATCCGGAACAATATCTCGACCAACTGAAAGCCCTGACGCCGGAAAATATCCAGACCGCCGCCCGGCGTTACTTCGCGCCGGAACAATTGACCTGGAATCTGCTGGTCCCTCCGGAACAGCTCCGCGCCAGGCGAGTCCGCTCCGCGTCCGGCGTCCGGCACGGCCGGCCGGAACGCCGTCGCCTGCAGCACGGTTCTGAATTGATCCTGCAGCCGGACAGCCGGCACCGGCTGGTCGACCTGGCCGTCCTCATGCCCGGCGGCCAGATCTGGGAAAACCGCCGCAACGCCGGCATTTCACGGTTGCTGAGCGCCCTGCTGCTGGGCGGCACCCGACAGTTTCCCGAGGCGGAACTGGCGGAACGACTCGACGACAACGCGGTGGAATACCGCATCTCTCCCGGCAACAATTCACTGATGTTCCGTTTCAACTGTCCGGAAGAACGTTTGCCGGCAGTGCTGGAACTCGTCAAAAGCATCCTGCTGGAAAGTACCTTCCCGGCGACCGTCTTCGAGCGGGAACGGGCCAATCTGCTCGAACAATTGAAAAGCCGCCGGCTGCAACCGCTGCATGTGGCCCAGGAAAAAGCGCTGGCGCTGTTGTATGGCGACCATCCCTGCGGCCTGCCGCATCTCGGCTCCGAAGCAAGCCTGCAACGCCTCAAACCGACCGACATCGGCAAATTTTACCGGACGCTCCGGCTGCCGGGGCGGACCGTTTTCGGCGCCGCCGGAGCCTTCGACCACGCTGTCGTCACCCGTTTCTTCGAAGAACTCGACGCGGCGATTCCGTGGGCCGCAACCGAGCCGGAATGGCCGCCGCCGCCGCGATTTCCGCAGCAGGAACAACAGGTGTTCCTGCCGCTGCCGCGCGAACAGGCGGCGGTCATCTATGCGGTTCCCGCCTGCGACAACCTGTCGCCGGACCGTTTCGTCTTCGATTTGCTGCAGCATGTGCTGAACGGACTGTCCGCCAATCTGTTCAAGACGGTGCGGGAGGACAATGCGCTGGCCTACGCGACCGGCGCCAACGCCATCCGCGGCTTTTTCCCCGGCGTCATCAATTTTTACGCCGGCACCGCCCCGGACCAGGCGCCCGCGGCACTGGAATTGCTGAAGGAAGAGCGCCGCCGGCTTGGCCGGCAGGGACTGGGCGCCGCAGAGCTGGCCGCCGCCAAGGCCGCGCTTAAACAGGACAACGCGGAAATGCAGGAACGCAGCGATCTGCTGCTGCTGAATCTGCTGCTGGCCGCATTTTACCGGCAGGAGTTGCTGCTGCCGGATGAACTCGACCGTCTGTACGACCGCTTGAGCCTGACCGAAGTAAATGCCTGCCTCAAACGATATTTTGCCGAACCGGTCGGCGTCGGCGTCATCACCGGACCGGAGGCCAGATGATCCGGGTCGGCATCACCGGACAATCCGGCTTCATCGGCGGCACGCTGTACCGTTTGCTCCGCATCACCGAGCATATCAAATGCGTCGATTTCCATCGCGACTACTTCGCATCGCCGGAGGCGCTGGCCGGTTTCGTCCGGCGGTGCGACAGCATCGTCCACCTGGCGGCGGTCAGCCGTCATCCGGACGGCGAACGACTGTTCCAAACCAACCTGCAATTGACCGAGCGGCTGCTGGCGGCCGCCCGGGCGACCGGTTTCCGCGGCGCCATCTACCTGGGTTCGACCACTCACGAGGCGAAGGAACAACCCTATCACGCTTCCAAACGCGCCAGCCGGGCCCGGCTGGAAGCCTGGGCGGCCGAAACCGGCGGGCGCTGCACGACCTTGCTGATGGCCAACACCTTCGGCCCGGGCAGCCGCCCTTTCTATAATTCGGTGGTGTCGACCTTCTGCCGGCAATGCGCCCGGCGGCAGCCATGCACGGTGACCGGCGACAGCCTGCTCGAACTGATCTACGTCGACGACCTGGTGCGGGCGATCCGGGACCTCCTGCTGACGCCGCCCGATTCTCCCGCCGTCACCATCGCCGCCACCGATCGTCTGACGGTCAGTGCGCTGGCCGCCAAACTGCAGGCCTTCGCCGCGGCGGCGGACAAGCCGGTACTGCACGGCCGTTTCGACGCGGCTTTGTTCAATACTTTCGCCAGTTACCGTTGACAAACTCCACTCGATGCTTTAGAGTAAATGCCTTGATCAACATTATTGCGAGGAAAATTATCATGAATCAGAAAAATTGGAAATTTGAAACCCGGACCATCCAGGAAGGCTATGCCCCGGACAACGGTGAACCGCGCGTGCTGCCGTTGTGGCAGAGTACCACCTTCAAATACGACACCGCCCAGAGCGTCGCCGATTTGTTCGACCTCAAAGCGCCGGGCCATATGTATTCGCGGATCAGCAACCCGACCGTCGAAGCGTTCGAAAAGAAGATCGCTTCGCTCGAAGGCGGCGTCGCCGCGGTGGCCACCTCCTCCGGCCAGGCGGCCAATGCGCTGGCGATCCTGAACATCTGTCCGACCGGCGGCCACTTCGTCAGTTCGGCGACCCTGTACGGCGGGACGTTCACGATGTTCTCCAGCAAACTGCAGCAGATGGGAATCGAAGTGACCTTCGTCTCCCCTTCGGCTCCGGCGGCGGAAATCGCCGCGGCAATCCGGCCGAACACCCGCTGCATTTTCACCGAAACGCTGGCCAATCCGGCGCTGGAAGTTTTGGACATCGAAAAATTCGCCCAGATCGCCCATTCCCATGAGTTGCCGCTGATCGTCGACAACACCTTCCCGACCCCTTACTTGTGCAATCCGTTCGATTTCGGCGCCGATATCGTCACCCATTCGACGACCAAATACCTCGACGGCCATGCCTGCTGCGTCGGCGGCATCGTCGTTGAAAAAGGCGATTTCTACTGGGATGCCGACAAATTTCCGAACTTCAACGAACCGGACGCCACCTATCACGGCGTCGTCTACATGCGCGATTTTCCGGAAACGCCCTATTCGACGAAACTGCGGGTGCAGTGGATTCGCGACCTCGGCGTGGCGATGACGCCGTTCAACGCCTATTTGACCAATCTCGGCAGCGAAACGCTGCACGTCCGCATGGACCGGCATTGTTCGAACGCATTGAAGCTGGCGGAATTCCTCCAGTCCCATCCGAAAGTGAGCTGGGTCAATTATCCGATGCTGCCCGGCGGGCAATATTACGATCTCGCCCAGAAATATCTGCGCGGCGGCTCCGGCGTCCTCTGCTTCGGCGTCAAAGGCGGTAAAAAAGAGGGAGAAATCGTCATGAACAACCTTCACCTGGCGGCGATTGTCGTCCATGTGGCGGATGTCCGGACCTGCGTGCTGCATCCGGCCAGCATGACGCACCGCCAGATGGACGAAGCGGCGCAACGGGCGGCCGGCGTGTCGCCGGATCTGATCCGGGTTTCGGTCGGTCTGGAAAACATCGACGATATCATCGCCGATTTCGACGGCGCGCTGAGCAAAATTTAGTTTTTTTACCTGAAAAGCCGCGGGCGGGGACAAGGCATCAGCCGTGCAGGAAACCGAGGCCGGCGGCCAATCGCTCGGCGTTGACCTTTTCCAGCAGCGCGCCATCCCGGGCCAACAGTTTCGTCAACTGGCTTCTGGAGCAGCCGAGCAGCCCGGCGGTGCATTCCAAATCCCACTGCCGCTCCGCCAGGCAATCCAGCAGCCGGGCGCACCACAACGGGTAGCGCGGATTCGACAGGCCGCAGGCAACCGGTTCCGGCGCCTCGGCGGGATGGCAGCGCACTTCGCGGGCGATCAACAGCCGCAGCTTGGCCAATGCCGCCGCCCGGTTGCGATGCTGGCTGCGCTCGGAACAGTCGGTAACACTCAACCCGGTCGGCCGGTGGGTCAACCGGACGGCGCTGGAAGTTTTGTTGCGTTTCTGGCCGCCCCGGCCGGTGCTTTTGAAAAAATCCAGCGTGCACGCCGCCGCCAATTCTTCGTCCGAATCACTCAAAAACCGGTCCCGATCCCGGCGGGTAATATTCATTGGCTGAAATTTTCCTACTTATCCTGCATTTTCGACTTGGTTCTTTTACTATAACAGGCTAAATTACCAAATCAATCTTTTGGAACTCAAAATCGGCTGCGGCAAGCAAGCGGTATTGATCGGAAAAAATCTGGAGATAGAAATTCATGAATGTATTGGTGATTGGCAGCGGCGGTCGCGAACACGTCCTGTGCTGGAAATTGGCGCAAAGCGCCCGGGTCGATAAAGTCTACTGCGCGCCGGGCAACGCCGGAATCAAGCAACATGCAGAATGCGTCGACCTTCCGGTCGACAAACTCGAAGCGCTGGCCGACTTTGCCGTCTCGCATCAGATCGACTTCACCGTCGTCGGGCCGGAAGCGCCGCTGTGCGCCGGCATCGTCGACCTCTTCCGTTCCCGCGGATTGAAAATTTTCGGACCGACCCAGGCGGCGGCCCGGCTCGAAGGCAGCAAAGATTTCGCCAAGGCGTTCATGGTCAAACATCATATTCCGACCGCCCAGTCGGCGACCTTCACCCACCAGATCGGCGCGGTCGAGTATATCGCCAAGCAGTTCGACCGCGGTGCCCGCGGCGTCGTCGTCAAAGCGGACGGCCTGGCCGCCGGCAAAGGGGTGCTGGTCGCCTATGATCCGGATTCCGCCATCGATTTCGTCAGCGACTGTTTCAATGGTGCCTTCGGCTCCTCCGGCAAAAAAATATTGATCGAAGAATGCCTGTTCGGAGAAGAGGCCTCCATCCTGGCGCTGACCGACGGCAAGACGATCGTCCCGCTGGCCAGCGCCCAGGACCACAAACGGGCATTCGACAACGACGAGGGCCCCAATACCGGCGGTATGGGCGCTTATTCGCCGGCGCCGGTCGTCGACGCCGCGATGATGGAACGGATCCAGTCCGAAATTCTGACGCCGTTTTTGAAAGGCATCCAGGCGGATAAACTTGATTACAAAGGCATCATTTTCGTCGGGATTATGATCACCGATGACGGCCCGAAGGTGCTGGAATTCAACGTCCGCTTCGGCGACCCCGAAGTCCAGGCGGTATTGCGCCGCTTCGAAGGCGATTTGCTCGACGTCATGCAAAAGACGGTCGACGGCCGGCTGGACGAGGCGGAACTCCGCTGGAACGATCAGCCGGCGGTCTGTGTCGTGCTCGCCTCCGGCGGCTATCCGGAACATTATGAAAAGGGTTTTCCGATCTTCGGACTCGAGGCGGCCGGCGCCACCGGCGCGATCGTTTTCCATGCCGGCACCGCCGAGAAATGCGGCGAAATCATCACCGCCGGCGGCCGGGTGCTCGGCGTCACCGCGCTCGGCGCGACGATCACCGAAGCGATCGACAAAGTTTACGAGGCGGTAGATTTGATTGAATGGGATGATTGTTTCTGCCGGCGCGACATCGGCTTCCGGGCGTTGGCGCGCCCAAAAAAGTGAACGAAAAAACTTGCAAGCCGGTGCAAGACGGACTATTGTTTACCGCACCAACAATCACAACGGAGAAAATGAGATGATAAAAAGATGGACGTTGCCGCTGCTGGCGGCAGTTTCGCTGTTGGGCATTGCCACCGGCTGCAGTTCCGTGGAGAGCGCTTCGAGTTTCAACGCGCTCGGCGTGGCGGCCACTCCCACCCAGGCGATTTCCCATTTGAATTCGACAATCTACGGGTATTATTTCTTCGGCATTCCGATCCTGACCGGCAGTGTCGGACGCAGCAACAGTTGCGCGATTTTCACCGACACGGTGACGCTGGACAAAGCGCTGCTGCAGATGAACAAGGTCGCCCGGGCGCAGGGCGCCAGCAAGGTGATCAATCTGAGCTCGCGGATGGATTCGAACTGGGTCTGGTACACGCTGCTCTTCAGCTATCGCGAAGTACAAATTTCCGGCACGGCGGTCAAATAACTACCGTTCCGTTCGACCGTTCCTTCCCGGATGACATTTTTCAAAGGATCGTTTGAAAAAAAGGTCGTCCGGGTGTATTTTTTAAGACCGATTTTTGTTTTGTGGCCGGCGGGGCATTTTTCGTTTCGTCGGACATAGTCGATTTATTAGATGCCAATAAGCTCTGGAGGTAATGAGAAAATGGGCAAAAAAATGCAGACCATCGACGGGAATTACGCGGCTGCATACGTCGCTTACGCGTTCAGCGAAGTCGCGGCGATCTATCCGATCACCCCGTCCTCGACGATGGGCGAGTATGCCGACCAATGGGCCAGCATGGGCCAGAAGAACATGTTCGGCGAAAAAGTTGAGGTTGTCGAAATGCAGTCCGAAGCGGGTGCCGCCGGAGCCGTCCACGGTTCGTTGAGCGCCGGTGCGCTGACCACCACCTTCACCGCCTCCCAGGGTTTGCTGCTGATGATTCCGAACATGTACAAGATCGCCGGCGAAATGCTGCCGACCGTCTTCCATGTTTCCGCCCGGGCGCTGGCCGCCCAGTCGCTGTCGATCTTCGGCGACCATTCCGACGTGATGAGCTGCCGGAGCACCGGTTTCGCGATGACGTCGGCCGCCTCGATCCAGGAAACCCATGACCTGGCGATCGTCGCGCATTTGTCCGCTCTG
The DNA here is from genome assembly GCF_903645315.1 of Victivallis sp. Marseille-Q1083. Lineage (NCBI taxonomy): Bacteria > Pseudomonadati > Lentisphaerota > Lentisphaeria > Victivallales > Victivallaceae > Victivallis > Victivallis sp. Marseille-Q1083. Next base: position 3,434,044 of record NZ_CAHJXL010000001.1, on the reverse strand, counting down.
CATAGCGAAATTCCTTTCCTGAGCTTCTTCGACGGTTTCCGTACCTCGCATGAAATCCAGAAAATCGAACTGCTCGATTACGCCGATATGAAATCGCTGCTCGACATGAAGGACGTCGAGCGGTTCCGCAACCGCGCTTTGCGTCCGGAAGCGCCGTACGCCAAAATGGCGGCGCAGAATCCGGACGTCTACTTCCAGGGCCGCGAAACGACCAACCGGCAGTACGCCGACCTGCCGGCGACCGTCCAGCACTATATGGATGAGCTGGCCAAAGTGACCGGCCGGCAACTGCACCTCTTCGATTACGTCGGCGCTGCCGATGCCGAGAATATCATCATCGCGATGGGTTCCGGCTGCGAAACCATCGAAGAGACCATCGATTACCTCAACGCCAGGGGCGGTAAATACGGCCTGTTGAAAGTCCGTTTGTACCGGCCGTTTTCGGTCGACTACTTCCTCAAGGCGCTGCCGAAGAGCGTCAAACGCATCGCCGTGCTGGATCGCCTGAAAGAGCCGGGCTCGCTGGCCGAACCGTTGTTCCTCGACGTCCAGAGCGCGCTGGCCGGTTCCGATATCAAGGTGATCGGCGGCCGCTACGGTCTGGCGAGCAAGGAGTTCACGCCGTCGATGGTCAACGCCGTCTACCAGCACCTGGCCGGCAAATGCACCCACAATTTCACCGTCGGCATCAACGACGACGTCACCCATCTCTCGCTGCCGATCACCGAAGAGATCATCTCCGAACCGACGGACGCCACCAGTTGCATGTTCTGGGGACTGGGCGCCGACGGTACGGTCGGTTCCAACAAGAACTCGATCAAAATCATCGGCGACAATACCAACAAGTACGTCCAGGCCTACTTCCAGTACGACTCCAAGAAATCCGGCGGCATCACCATTTCCAACCTGCGTTTCGGCAACAGCCCGATCAAGTCGGAATACGCGGTGACCAGCCCGAACTTCGTCGCCTGCCACAACGCCGCTTACATCGGCCGTTACGACATGCTCTCCGGCATCAAGGAAGGCGGCACCTTCCTGCTGAACAGCGAACTGCCGGCCGATAAAGTGTTCGCCAGCTTCACCCGCGACATGCAGGAAACCATCATCAGGAAGCAGATCAAAGTCTATACGATCGATGCGTTGAAGATTTCGATGGCGGCCGGCCTCGGCGCCCGGATCAACACGGTCATGCAGGTCTGTTTCTTCGCGCTGGCCAACATCATCCCGCAGGATGAAGCGATCGGCTATATCAAGAAAGCGATCGAAAAGACCTTCAAGAAAAAAGGCGACGAAGTCGTTGCCAAGAATATCAAGTGCGTCGACAACGCGCTGGCCAACCTGGAAAAAGTGCCGGTGCCGGCGACGGTGGAAGCGATTACCGAATCCTACAAGGCTCCGGTCCTGATCAGCGAAGCCGCCGGCGTTTTCGCCAACACGCTGATGAAGCCGATTATCCACCAGCAGGGCGACGCCATTCCGGTTTCGGCGATGTCCTACGACGGTTCGATGCCGACGGCGACCAGCAAGCTGGAAAAACGCGGTATCGCGCCGATGGTCCCGCAGTGGGATTCTTCGAAGTGCATCCAGTGCAACCAGTGCGTCATGGCCTGTCCGCACGCCGTGATCCGCGCCAAGCAGATCCGGCCGGAAGACCTGGCCGGCAAGCCGGCGACCTTCGAAACGGTGCCGTCCAAGACCAAGAACAGCTCCAATTTGCAGTATCGCATTCAAGTTTATTGCGAAGACTGCACCGGCTGCGGCGTCTGTATCGAAACCTGCCCGGCCAAGGAAAAGGCGTTGAGCTTCGTTCATCTGCCGGATGCCCGCAAGGCCGGCCAGGACGAAAATGCCGAATTCTTCGAGCAACTGCCGGACAATCTGACCGAAGGCGCTTCGATCGATACGGTCAAGGGGTCGCAGTTCCTGATGCCGTATTTCGAATTCAGCGGCGCCTGCGCCGGTTGCGGTGAAACGCCGTACGTCAAGCTGGTTTCCCAGTTGTTCGGCAACCGGATGATCGTCGCGAACGCCACCGGCTGTTCGTCGATCTACGGCGGTTCGTTCCCGTCGCTGCCGTACTGCAAAGACAAGTCCGGCCGCGGTCCGGCCTGGGCGAATTCGCTCTTTGAAGACAACGCCGAATACGGCTTCGGTATGCGCATCGCCGTCGACACCAACCGCAAACAGTTGATGTCGCTGGTCAAGCGGGCGCTTGAACTCGGCGTCTGCTGCGACGAATTCAAAGGTATGCTGGAAACGGCCGCCGCCAATTTCGACAAGACCGATGCCGATGCCATCGCCCTCCAGAACAAGATCGGTGAAATCCTGCCGAAGGCGATCGAAAAGAGCGAAGGCGAACTCAGGGACGTCCTGTCCAAGATGTTCGAGCTCAAAGATTACTTCGTCGACAAATCCGTCTGGATTCTCGGCGGCGACGGCTGGGCCTATGACATCGGTTTCGGCGGCCTCGATCACGTCGTCGCCCAGGACCGCAACGTCAACATCCTGGTGCTGGACACCGAAGTGTATTCCAACACCGGCGGCCAGGCTTCGAAATCCACGCCGATCGGCGCGGTGGCGTTGTTCGCCGCCGCCGGCAAACGGCTGACCAAGAAAAATCTCGGATTCATGTGCATGAGCTACGGCAACGTCTACGTCGCCTCCATCGCGATGGGCGCCAACCGCCAGCAGACGCTGAAGGCGATCCAGGAAGCGGAAGCGCACCAGGGTCCGTCGATCATTCTGGCCTACGCGCCGTGCATCGCCCACGGGATCAAGGGCGACATGCGGATGAGCCAGGTCGAAGAGAAACGCGCCGTGGACGCCGGCTACTGGCCGCTCTACCGGTTCAACCCGAACAATGCGGAAAAACCGTTCACCTGGGAAACCAAGGAGGCAACTCAGAGCTTCATGGACTTCATCAAGAGCGAACGCCGTTATGCATCGCTGCAGAAGGTCGCCCCGACCGAAGCCGATGAGGTATACGCGGAGGCGGAAGCCGATGCCAAACGCCGCATGGAATTCTTCAAGAACCTCGGCAATCTGATGTAATCGGAAACGATGGCGGAGGAATTGCCAATTTCTCCGCCGCCTTGAAAAATTCAAAGCGTAAAAGGAGATGGCAATTCTTCTTTTACGCTTTTTCATTTTCAGAGGTCTGAACGTCAACGCCCACTTGAAGGCATGAGTACGGCGAAGCCGAACGGAATGCCGCAGAGCCGGGGCCTCCGAAAAGTACCCTCTGCTTGGGGCGAATGCCCAAAGTTCCGAGGCCCGGGGCCGAAGGAAGGCAACTTTTCGGGGAAACAATTGGAGGTCACTATGTATAAAATTCGCCGCGCCACCCTGGAGGACATCGAAGAAATCGCCGCAATCATCGCGGACAATTTCGACCGGGCGATGCCGGAACACTCGTTGCCGGTACGGGAGTTCTGCAAACAACATTCCAGCGCCGACCGATTGCGGCAGGAATTCTCCTGGCGGGAGATGTATGTGGCCGGCAACATCGCCGGCCACCTCGGCAGCACCGGTTCGCTGGTGGATTTCGGCCGCCAGGGCCACCCCAGAATCTGCCTTTCCAATTTCTTCGTCCGGCCGGAGCTGCACGGCAAAGGGCTGGGCAGACAACTGCTGCATTTCCTGGTCGATACGGCCAGACAGCGAAAACTCCGGCAATTGCAGGTGCCAAGCAGCCGGACGGGGCTGGAATTTTATCGGCACTTCGGCTTCACGGTTGATGCCGTCCAACCGCCGGAAGACGTCGCGCTGGAAATCACCTGGATGACCAAGGTGTTGTCCTAACGGGGAATTTTACCATTCCGGTTTCAGAGGGCGCTTCGGATGGGATCGTGCAGCGATGTTGGGAGGATACGCCCGTTTTGGGGATTTTCTTCGTTCCTCATTGTTGCCGGCAGTGATTTTTTCCGGAGATTCATTTTCTTTTTGCCGGGAAACGGGGTATATTTTACGAAGTTTTTTTTAACAGCGGGATAACCACATGCAATTCAGACCATGTATCGATTTACACGGCGGCAAAGTCAAACAAATCGTCGGTTCCACCCTGACCGATGACGACAGCAGCCTGACTACCAACTTCGAGTCCGGACACGACAGCGCCTTTTACGCCGAATTGTACCGGCGCGACCAATTGGATGGCGGTCACATCATCATGCTCGGGGCCGGCAACGAAGAGGCGGCCCGCCGTGCGCTGGACGCCTGGCCGGGTCATTTGCAGGTCGGCGGCGGCATCCGCGCCGGCAACGCGGCCGAATGGCTGGACCGCGGGGCGTCCCAGGTAATTTTGACCAGTTACATCTTTGCCGACGGCGAACTGAAACGCGACAACCTGCAGGAAATCTTCCGGATTGCCGGCCGGGAAAGGCTGGTGCTCGATTTGAGCTGCCGGAAACGGGAGGACGGCTACTATATCGTCACCGACCGCTGGCAGAAATTCACCCGCTGCAAAATCGACCGGGAATTGCTGCGTTTCCTGGCCGATTACTGCACGGAATTTTTGATCCACGCCGTCGACGTCGAAGGCAAACAGGCCGGCATCGACACGGTGCTGCTGCGGCAGATGGCGGAATACTCGCCGATCGACTGCGTTTATGCCGGCGGCATCCGCACCCTGGAGGACATCGAACAGATCCGGCAGGCCGGTCACGGCAAAATTCATTTCACCGTCGGTTCCGCACTGGACCTGTTCGGCGGTCCCCTCGCCTATTCGGCGGTCGTGCAGGCGGCCTGGCAGGAGCGCTGATGGCGGACGAACTGCAACTGCTCCGCGAAATTCTGCCGACGCTGCGGCAACGGCCGGACGTCGTCGTGCCGCCGGGCGACGATTGCGCCGCCATCGACTCCGGCGGCACGGAACTGCTGCTGGCGGCGGTCGACCAACTGATCGGCGACGTCCATTATTACCGACAGCGCACCGAGCCGGAGCGCATCGGCGCCAAGCTGCTGAAGCGCAACTTAAGCGACATCGCCGCGATGGGCGGCCGGCCGGCCTGGGCGTTGCTGACGCTGGCGCTCGGCGGCGTTTCCGACGACTGGCTCAAGCGCTTCTATGCCGGCCTGGAAGCATGCGCCCGCCGGTATAACGTGGCAATCTGCGGCGGCGACCTGGCCGCGCTGCCGCCGGGCATCGAAGGCGAAGTCGGCACGCTGACCATCCTCGGTCAAGTTGAACGGACCAAGCTCTGTCGCCGGACGGCCGCCCGCGATGGCGAATTACTGCTGGTAACCGGCGAACTCGGCAATTCGCTGGCCAGCGAGCACCATCTCGATTTCCAGCCGCGGCTGGCCGAAGGCGCTTTCCTGGCCGGAGACTTCACCCGCTGCATGATGGACATCAGCGACGGCCTGCTGCTGGATGCGCAGCGGCTGGCCGAACAATCGAAAACCGGTATCGTACTGGATACCGAAGCGCTGCCGCTGCGCTCCGGCGCCGACACCGGCATGGCGCTGGGCGACGGTGAAGATTACGAACTGCTCTTCACACTGCCGCCGGAACAGTTGGAAACCTTGCAAAACCGCTGGCCGTTCGCTACTCGTTTGAGCGTCATCGGCCGGATTGCCGGCCAAAGGCCGGGAACCGTTGTCGACCGTTTCGGCAACCACCTATCAAACAAAGGAAATTCAGGCTATGTCCACTTTCAATGACGTGACGGAACTCATCAGCCGTTCAGAGCAGGAAACCGAAGCGTTCGCTTCCCAACTGGCCCGCCGGCTGCCGCGCGGCACCGTACTGGCGCTGCACGGCAATCTCGGCGCCGGCAAGACGGTCTTTTCGCGCGGTTTCGCCCGAGGCCTCGGCATTACCGAACCGGTTTCCAGCCCGACTTACACGATCATCCAGGAATATCCATTGCCGGAGGGCGGCTATCTGTTTCATCTTGACCTCTACCGGATCGAAAACTCCCGTTCGGCGCTGGCGTTCGGCGTGGACGAATATCTCAACGATCCCGGCGCGTACGCACTGGTGGAGTGGTCGGAACGGATCGCCGACATCCTGCCGCCGGAAACCCGCCGCCTGACCATCGAACAGCTCGACGACACCAGCCGTAAACTTTCGCTGCAATCATAAATCTGTCTCGCCGCGCCGGCAGTTTCGTTCACAGTCCAGCGTCCAAGTATCGACATTCAGTCCCGGACAATCTAGGCGGCAACTTTGTCGAAGCGGCCGGGATATGAAATCTCCCGGTTCTGCCTGAATGTTGCACAAATCTCATGCCATCAAGAGGAGAATAAAACAATAACAAATTGCATTACAATATTTTACGCCAAATATAATATTGAGTTCTACCCATAACAAGGTGTCGCACTGCAAGCCCTGCCTTACGTCGCCTCAAGGTATTTTCCCTCAAGTCCTATTTGCTGTCTGCTGCATGATATTCTTCTTACTCCGCGATATCTTCGTTCCAGACTGCCGGATTTTCAGCAATATATTCTCTCATCATCGCGATCAATTCCGGCTGGTTGACAATGGTCACGTCCACACCACGCGAACGCAAAAAATCTGTTTCTCCGGGAAAATTCACATCTTCACCGATTACCACTTTCGGAATTTTATACAACGCAATCGCTCCCGAACACATAATGCATGGTGAAAGCGTCGTATAAAGCGTGCATTTCCGGTAAAACGCGGCCGGATGTCGCCCCGCCTTAGACAATGTGTCGATTTCGCCATGCAAGGTTGGATCTCCCGATTGCACCCGCCGGTTGTGGCCGCGCGCGACAACCACACCACAATGAACCAAAACGCCTCCGATGGGAATTCCTCCCTCATGCAATCCCAGAAGCGCCTCCTCATAGGCCACCCGTAAAAATTGATCCATGTTTTCTCCTTCACGATTGATTGAATTTTATGCGAGGTACAAATTTTTTACAGAAAATCTGCTCAAATTGCCCAATCGGGTTCCCCTTATTTCCGGTTGGGCAAATAATTGCTGGCAGGCCATCAGCTCGGGACTCCCCTCCCTTCAATCAGATCCTCTCTTATCATGCTATTATACAGCATATCTTTTCTTTTACAATTTCGATTCAACCTCGTTTCCAAAATCATCGGTTATTTCCCAGGATTCCTGCCGCTCCAGCGCCACGCTTCATCGCCGGTTTGGGGGCGGAGATATTCCAGGTTGTGTCGTCAATAGCTACTTTGCAATCCAGGATGATTCCATGTTGGTCTATCAGCAGGGATCCTTTCAAGCCGTAATAAAACATCGCTTGGGCGGCCCATATCCATAGGCAGCGCTCCCTTTAAGGAGACGGCAGCAATTCACTCGACGGAAGTTGCAACCCGGCATGGGAAAACCATCTGCGATACAGATTTGACTACTGGACGGAAGAAGGCACTTACGCAAATCTTCCCGAATCTGTTGTTTCAATTTCCAGAGATTCGCCGCCTACCACAAAAAGGTGATTCGGGTTCCAATGATTTCGAAAATAACGGCGAATCGCTTTGGCTTCGTCTATACCTATTGATTCGCCGACGATCTCCCTGGCGATTACTTCCGCATCTGATAATTTCGGATGCGGCCACGGCGTCTCAAGGTTTTTTCGCTTTTTTTCAGCATGTCGTCTACCAAACAGTATACTTCTGTGATATAGTCTTCCGGGAGCATGTTTGGGAGCCCTTTTGATTTGTCTGTTGTTATCCAAATTTAAACCCAAACCTGCTTATGTTCAATTCTCATTCAAAAAAGCTTACACATGGCGTGAATTACTTAAATGATATCAATATAGGAGATAATATAGAAGGGGTCGATCTTAGTGGTGGATATCTCCAAATGATAGACTTATTGCCATCAGACAAACAAACGGCAGGAGCGCTTAGTCCCTCAGGAGTCCATGAAAGGAGTATTGTATGGCTGAAAAAATGAAAGATGTTCTTTTTGAATACATTCAACAAGGAAAATTTGAAAAGGCGAAGCAGTTGATTCGTCAATATCCTTATTGCCTGAATCAATTTGCGGATGACGAATATGGCTCCACAGTGTTACGTGCAAGTGTTGCGAACCATTGTCCGGTTGAATTTATCGATTTTTTAAAAGCGATGAACTATGATTTCAGCTTGAAAAACAATAAAAATAATTACCCTCCCTTATTGTCTTTTCCTGTTTTTCTAGATGAAGATTTATGTCAAAAGATGGTTGAAGTCGGTTGCCGTCTGACTCCCTGGGAAGAGGCTTGTTTTATTATTTCTTACTTTAGAAATCAGAAGGAGGATCAGCTGGATTCATTATTGAAAGCACACCCTGAAATTGCCGGAATGACAAATTCGAATGGAGAGAATCTACTGTATATAAGTTTGCGCTTGCAGAAGTTTTCCTATGCAGAATTATTGTTGCCATTCAGTGCATTGAATATTATTACCAGCAGGAATGAAAGTTTATTTGGAGGACTGGGTGGAAGTTATGGCATACTCTCTTTGGGTTCAAATGAAGAAATAAAGAATTGGTATGAGCGTTTGGATAAGTTGGGCTGCAAACGGTTGCCGGCAGAACAGTTGTTTCATTTTATTAATTACGGAAATTTTGATGCGGCCATTGCTTATTTACGGGAACATCGTTATCTGGTGAATGGGTATATACATAATTGTTGTTCTGTTTTTCATAACGTCGTTTTTACATGTGCCAAATATAATTTGGACGTGTCTTTGATTCAAGAGTTTATTGATCTTGGAGTTTTCATCAATATTCCTAACTACGATGGCTATACTCCGATATTTTCAGCCAGTCGATCGCAAAGCGTTACAGAGTTACTGATAGCAAATGGTGCGAATGTCAATATAGCATGCGGAGCTGGTGATAGGCCATTACACACTGCAGCGAGGGACCGCAGTGAAGCAATTTTTTCTTTGATCGAAGCAGGCGCTGAAATAAATGCGGTAAATAACTACGGTTATACGCCGCTTGATCTATTGAATCAATATGATGATTTCAGGGAACATTTTAAACTCAAGAAGAGAATGAAAGCCTTGGGCGCATTATCAGGCAAAGAAATAAGAAAGATGTCAAAACGATGACGTGACCATCGGTATGTCGAATAAAGCAACGAATTCGAATATCCGGAAGATGAGGTGGTACGATTAACCGAAATCAATGCGGTTAGAGTAAAGAAAGTGACGACGCAGGAGAACGGGTTGGTTACGAAGGAAGAATTGTTCAACAGTGACGGCACCGCCGGCAACGTGACGACTTACACTTACGATCAGTTCGACCGGTTGAGCACAATGACTGAAAAGCGCGGCGCGACGGTGGTGAATACGCTGGCCAACAACAGCTATGACGCGAACGGCAACGTGCTGATGCGGACGGTAAACGGGCAGTCGGTCAGCATGGCTTACGACAATCTGAACCGGCTGTATAATTATCTGCTGCCCGGGAACCGGATCGTCAACTATGAGTTCCATCCGACCGGCGAGTTGAAGAAGGGGTCGGGTGCGGAGACTTACACGCAGGAGTTCAGCTACAACAACTTCGGCGGCATGTCGACAATTCAAATGTTATGGGATTTACTTTTTACTTGGTTTCCAGGGGAAACTGTTTATCGAATTTTTCATAGAAATTTTGATATTTCAGAGGCTCGCGTAGAGGGCGAAGTGATGGATATTTGGCAGCAGGAAGTGCACTACTACGGTTACCGTTATTACGCCCCCCAGCACGGCCGGCGGATCAGCCGTGAGCCAATTGAGGAAAATGGCGGCATGAATTTGTACGGCTTTGTCGGAAATAATCCTTTAAAATATCACGATATTTTAGAGCTATATTTAGTACCGTCAATCGGATAGACTAAAGGAATTTATGAATAATGATTTATAAACGAGAAAAAATTATCATTATAGCAGGAGTAACAATAGTTCTTCTGGTTATCTTAGCTGGATATATTCGCATGGCCATTATGCGTATTCCTGTTAAAGAAGTATCTGGATTTGAATATATAAATTCTGATTGGAATAAAAGTGAGACACTGTATTTTTCTCATGGAGAGACAGGAAAAGCCAGATTGATTACAGCTCCAATTGATTTTAAGAATGAAAATTATTTTTATATGAGATTTCTTTATACAGATAGTTGGAGAAAGTTTCTTTGCTTTGAAAAAGACGGTCAATTTTTCTTACAGTTATTCAGTAAGCATATTTTGGCAATCTATAAAGTTGAACCAAATTCGGAATTTGCATTAGAATTAAAAGAAATATATGATAATCAAAAGAAGGATTATGAACTCCGCAAGGATGAAATTGAGGATTGGAAACAAGAGCGTGAGAAATATATAAAAATGTATCAGAAAAATGATGAAGGAAAGTAATAAAGGAATAATTCTATTCTGAATGTAAAGCAAAATCAGCGGATCAAGACGACGCTGGCGGACGGCAGTTACTGGGATTATGCGTATGACAATTATGGACAGGTGATCAACGCGGTGCGCAAGAATGCTTCCGGAGGGATTGCCGGGCAGTCGTTCAATTACAGCGATTATTTCGGGCGCTTTTGGGGAGAGTATTCCGCTTTCTTCAGGGCATGGTTATAATGCGTCGGCCGAGGCCGCTTGACGGCAAGTTTCATTTCCGCAAGAGTTTCCGCCCAAGCACTATGCCAGATTTCGATATCCAACGGTGTTTTGATTTCGAGACAAAGCCGCTTCAAGGTCCAATGCACCCGTTTCCCATTTGCATTTTTGTCGCTTTGCATCAATGACGCTGAAAAATGTCGGTACGGCCAAACGGGGTTGTCCGGTTGTGGCCGGCAGTTTCAATTGCCGGTCGGAGCCGCCGCGACAATGGAAAATCAACGTTTCGTTATAGTTCCCAGCCTGGCGGCGCACCGTCAAAGTTCAGCTCAATCATGCTGTTTGCCGGATAACGTTTCAACCTCGAGCTTGATAATCGCGACGGCCGCCAGCGCCCCGGCCGCGAATCTCCAATCCGTTCGTTCGGAATAATGCGCCATAATGGCGCGCAACGCCGCCGTTTTCTCCGCGTCGTCCTCGACAAGCGATATGATTCCGGTACCGACAACGCTTCGATAACCGAACGAAAATTGACACGCCTCGTCGCGAACGTGAAGCTGATGGCGGCAATCCAATTCGAAACCGGCATACCGATTGCGTCGAATCAAATCGATTTTCCGCCCCTGTGCCGCTCCGTGAAAATAGAACAGTCGTTGCCGGCCTTTCCGCACATAGCCGAAATTCAACGGGACAATATACGGCCTGTCGCCATCGATCAAAGCGATCCGGCAGCAGTCACATTGTTCGATGATCTCGTCAATCAGTCCGCTGTCCGTCACTTCCTGGAGTCGTTTTCTCACCCCTCTCCTCCCATTGGTTCATGAATTCGATTGAATTCCTGCGATAAAGCACATTTCCCAGGACAATTCATTTCGATGGCTTTTTCGTAAAGTAAAATTTCCTTTCATTCTTTACAAGCCAATTTTCGTAAAAAACGCCACAATCCAGAAAAAGCATTGCCGTCTCCCACCGCATCGAATCAGCCTGGAACGCGACCTTTACAGGTTGCGTTTCCGGCAATTGCCAGGGGGCGCAGCGACAGGCAGGAGCGGAAAGCGGGAAAGCGGACGGCGCGAGAAAATACGGAAGAAAGATACCGGCTCAACTTTCGATAACAAGTTGAACAAGACGACTCTTGCGGTTGTCTGATGGAATAGAGGAAGTTGCGTCGGCGAAATGCCATACAATTTAAAGATGGATTGAATACGGAATTTACTTTTTCTTGAATCGGTGTATAGTAACGATGTAGTCTGAATTGAATCCGACAATGCCATAGAGGAATTTTCTTTGAAATTAAAAACGTCCGTACCGCTGTGTACCATGTTACGGGATGACCCCCAAGGAGAATGTACACTCAGCTTGTTGCTCGAGCTCATCAACCGCAATGACGATTATGAGCGGATCGGCGATGAGATGTTACGGATCGTCAGTGAAAGCCTGGGTGCGGCCCGGGGCTTTGTATTCCGGTATGGTGATGACTATATAAGCCCGCCGCTGAAAATATTCGAATGGCTGGCGCCGGCGAAGCTGCCGCCGCTCATGCCGGAAGATTTTTCCGGATGTCTGGATGCTCTGCTCGAGCAGCGGCCGGTAATTTTGAAAGCCGGTGATTTGGCAGACGGCCGCCAACCGGACATTCAGTGCAGGCTGCTTTCCGGCATCTGGGCCAATGACCGTCTGTACGGATTTGTCGGAATTGACTACTGTTCTTTTGACGACAACTGCAGCGACAGCGTGGTTAAAATACTCCGAAACGCCGCGATCATGTTTGCGCTGGCATTCAAACAGACCCACCAGCATGAACAGTTGCTCGAAACCGCTTCGCAATCCCGTCAGATCATGGACAACCTGCCGTTACCGATCCTGCTGGTCGATACGGATTTCCGGGTCAGGGCCGCGAATCCGACCAAGAAGATCAATGTGGATTTGCCGTTGCCAAAACTGCTGGGAACTTTCTGTTATGAAACGGTATGCAAGTTCGGGGCGCCGCCGGAATTCTGCGCGGTTCAGGAAACGTTGCATACCGGTCAACCCAGCCGCAAGGAATTCAGCTTCGGCGGCAAGCGGCTGATTTCAACCTCGCAGCCGATTTTCGACCGTCACGGCAAGATGAAGTCCGTCCTGAGCGTCGATATCGACATTACCGAAGTCACCCGGCAGAAAGAAGCGCTGGAAGCGGCAATGGAACAGGCGCAGGCGGCCAACTTGGCCAAAAGTTATTTTCTGGCGACGGTGAGCCATGAATTGCGGACGCCGTTGAATGCCGTAATCGGCTTCAGTGAAATTCTGCAGAACGGCAATGTCGATGCCGCAACCCAGCAGGAGTATCTGAATGCGATCAACTTTGCCGGCACGTCGCTTTTGAATCTGATCAACGATGTTCTGGACCTGTCGAACCTGGAAGCGGACAAAGTGCTGATAGACCCGGTGAAAAGTGATGTTGCCGACCTGCTGCAACAGGTGGCGACGGTTTTTACCCTCAAGGCACGGCAAAAAGGAATCCGCCTGGAGGTTGACGCTGCGGCGTTGTGCTATCCGCTCTATGTGGATAGTCTGTGCCTGCGCCAGATTTTGCTGAACTTGATCGGCAACGCGATAAAATTCACCACGGAAGGCGGCGTGACAGTCAGGGGAGCGTTTGCGGCGGAAGATGACCGGCAGGGGCTGTTGCGGATCAGCGTATCCGATACGGGAGTCGGCATCTCGTCCGAAAACCAGGAGCGGATATTCGAGCCGTTTGTCCACGATTCGATCATCCGCGGCAAACGGATGTACGAGGGTTCGGGACTCGGGCTGACCATCTCCCGGCGCCTGGCCGATAAAATGGGCGGTTCCATACGGCTGGAGAGCGAACCGGGCAAAGGCAGTACTTTTATCCTGGAAATCAGAGTCAAATACGATACCAGTCGGGATGACCGGAAGGATGATGCCGCCCGGAAGACGGCAACGGCAGCGCAAAGCGGAACCGTGACCGGCGAACGGCACATGCTGCTGGTTGACGATGTGCCGATTAATCTGAAAGTACTGGAAGTCATGCTGACGCGCCTGGGGATTCAATGTACATCGGTGGAATCTCCGGAAGCGGCAATTGAACTTCTGCGGCAGGGAAAATGTTATGACATGATTCTCACCGATATGTGGATGCCGGGAATGAACGGGCTGGAAATGGCGAAATACATTCGACAGGACCTGCGGATCACCGATGTGCCGATTTTAGCAATTACGGCGGATACCCAGGTATCCACGGATGAGCGGGCGGCGTTCGATTATATTCTGTATAAGCCGATTACGCTGGAATCCCTGACGATAATGCTCAATGATATGGGGGTGTCTGCAATCAATCAGCGGCGCTGAGTCGGCCATCGCCCGACTCGACAACGCCCCACGTTGTTCAAAGAAAACAATTTTCCGCTTGCCTTTGATTGAGTTCCATATGGGTATAGTAAGATATCGAAACATATCCAGTCTTTTAACAAAATCAGGTATAATAGCTAAGGTAGCTTAAAACATCTTTCAAAATTGAACATTCAAATTCAGTTAAAAAAAACGATAAGCGACAAAGTCAATTTTTTCCCAATAACTCAAAAAAAATACAGTAGAAATTAAAAAATATTCATAGATATGTGAGTTTCAAATTATCACCCTGGGAATTTATAACGTTTAGGAAACTTGTATATCAGAATTAAAAAAAATTTTTAATGAAGTTATTTTAATTCAAAATTATAACGACTTTGAAATAAATAAAAAAATTATTTTGCATTTGCATGTATATACGACCAATGTGATTGTAACAGGGATGAAGTATTTTTTTTAAATTATTTGTATTATTTTGATGCTTTCGGCCCAAACAGTTCAGATAAACATGACTCTGTCGATTGGCTTCAAGTGATACTCAAAAACACGGATGAAGTAATGAATACTGAAGAGATTGAAACATTTTGGAAAGAAGGAGATAAGTACGATAACATGAATAACACTATAGAGCGTATTCGTCTAGTCATGACTGATTAAAATTTTACACATAGCAACCAGCTTATTGTGGCAACTTTAGCTTTGCAATATTATGAACAATTATCCTAAAAATTGGAATGTATATAGTCGGCGATGCAAAAGTTTGATGCGAGAAGGAAAAATTCTTTGAGGAAATGTTCTTTCCTTCTTGCGCTCTTTCTTTTCCAAACCATTTCGAGTAACATTGTCTCAATTGACAAGCCATAAAACACATTCCATTTATCCGTCCATTTGTTTATGCTGCTGCAGATAGCTGCTTCGGATAAAATAGTTGCCATTGCGTATCATCAAATCCGATTTTTGCGGCTTCCTGATAATATTTTTCTCTTGCGGCATCGTCATTACCGATAAGCGTCCAGTAAATATATGCCCACAACGGAAAAAGAGCTTTTTCCAAAGGATCTTCCGCATTGGGATCAGGTCGAAATAAATTTATCAATGCTTTATCCCGTGAATCTATATATTGTTGTAAGTCTGCTGGAATTGGTGTTTTGGCGGAAAACCACGTTAAGAAAAACCAGCGATAACCGTTTTTATAATCAAGTTTCAGAGACAAATAATATTTGCCAATTTCCTGAATGTTTTTTGAATCATATTGTTTTAAAATTTCCTTCCCTTGAATTATATAGTTTATTTTACAAAATTTTTTTCTTAAATCATTATGAATCTTATATCCATTTGTATAGTAAATTGCAATCATACTGTAAAAATATCCAGAAATTATGATAACTCCCCCTATTACAAGTAACAGGTTCAGATTATATTGCCACATTGATATAGCAAAAGCTATAGTATTTATAATTCCTAAAATAGTTAATAATGTTATATGGATTTTCCAAGTAGAACAAAATGATAGTATATGATATTCTTTCTTTTTAACCATATTATTTTTGATTAAATTTACTGAAAACGGATTAAATCCTAAACATCGACCAAAGAGTATATTTTTATTAAAACAACTGATTGTAAGCCAATGTGGTATGATAAAAACAGAAATGATAATTACACTTAATCTAAACTCTAATTCCCCATGAGTGATTAAAGACAGTAATATATTCACTGCAATGATTAGGAAAATGAGAATGATGTAATCCAGTATTATATATATTACCATTTTACGCATAACAGACGCTTCCCTTATTATTTCTTGCAACATTTTATGTATAAATCTCGCAAATCTTGTCCTTTTTGCGCACGTCTATCAAGTAATTTTCCATATCCTTCCAACATTTTTCTATTTGTTTCATCTTTTATATGTGCAATCACTACTGTCCGGTAAAAGTTTCCGGACTTGATTGTTAAAATCGGGACTTGTTCTATATTAGAAGAGCTCAAACCCATAATATTGAACAAGAAAGTCCCGACAATGCATTACAGTAGCATCTTTCAGCAGCTTTTCAATTTCATACCGAGACATCGTTTTGAGAAATCCGTAGAAAACTTATCCGGCGACCGCTATTGCAAACATTTTACCGCATGGCGGCAGTTTTTGACGTGCCTTTACGCGCAAATTACGGGCAAAGACTCCTTGCGAGAAATTGAAAACGGTCTTCTTGCAAACCATGATCGGCTGTATCACCTCGGCATGGAGGTTGTTCCAAAATCGACCTTGTCCGAAGCGATGAATCGACGTGATCCGGAGATATTCAAGGCGTTGTTTGAGGAAATTCTTGACCGGGCTTTGAAATGTGCGCCCTCGCACAAGTTCCGATTCCACAATCCGCTGTACGCGATTGACAGCACGACGATTGATCTGTGCCTAAATCTTTACGATTGGGCGCATTATCGTAAAAACAAGGGTGCTATCAAACTTCATACCGAGCTTGATCTATCCGGAAATCTGCCCTGCTTTGTGATGCTGAGCAACGGGAAAATAGCAGATATTCGAGCGGCACGAGAGAACATTATCATCGTTCCGGACAGCATCTACACCTTTGACAAAGGATACTATGATCTGAACTGGTTTCAACACATTGCGGACAGCGAGGCTTATTTTGTCACGAGACTGAAAGACAATGCAAAAATTGAGTTTCTCGGACAGCATCGGGAGGCAAATGAAAAACGTGGGGTTTTGCGGGATGAAGCCGTGTGGTTTACCGGATATCAATCAGCAAGAAAATATCCCGGAGAACTGAGGCTGATTGAGTTCCTGGATGAATCGACCGGAAAAACATACCGCTTCATTACCAACAACTTCAAACTGGCGGCAGCGAGCATTGCCGGAATTTATAAACAGCGTTGGCAGATCGAAATCTTCTTCAAATGGATCAAGCAAAATCTCAAAATCAAGAGCTTTCTTGGAACCAGTGAAAACGCCGTCATGACGCAAATCTATGTCGCGCTTATCCATTATCTTTTGGTCGCATACATCAAATTCCTGCATGGATTCAAGCTCAGCCTCTCGGAATTAACGAACCGAATCCGCGAGACGCTTATGCAGAATCTTTCCCTGCTCGAAGTCCTCGCTCTGAACCGCAAAACCATTACGAAGCCGCCGGATTGGAATGCTCCCGAACAACTCGAACTTTTCAACGAGTTTCTATGCTGAATTTTTTACCGGACAGCAGTGATGTGCAATATATACACCATAGCCAGTATTAATGGCAGCTCTGCCCGTAGCTTCAAGACTAACTGCAAGTCCCAATGGCGGGAAAAATATACCTGCCATACCAACAATAGCCTCCCCTGTTGGGGATAAACCTTCAATTGTATCTCCAGACGAAAATCCTTGATACGCACCTAACAATGAAGTTCCTATGCATCCGCTGTCATTCAAAGCTTTCTTGATTCTATCACGGTAATTATCCATCATCTGATCGTTATCGAGGGTATCTTCCCGTTATTTGCTGCAATTTAACAGTCCCAAGTTATCCCACATATTTGCCACCATATTAGCGCACACGACATAAAGGAAACAGTCTTTAGAAAGGTTGGCCCCCCATAATACCACACGTCCAGAGCTGGAAGAACAGGAACAATAACGGTCGGACCACTATCGGCAGGGAAAATATAATTGAATACGCCGGCCCCGGCAGTCGCTTTATTCAAGCGGCTGTATCGGTCGTAACTACAGGTACAAAAATTGACCGTACCGGGATTCAATCCGTTGTAACTTCCCTTTGAGCCGCTGGTTGTATAAACGTGATTCAACTCTTTCGTATAAATATCATCACTTGCCTCCTTTTACAAGGCAAATTGCGCATTAATAGTCAAATATAAAACGACAGGAAATCCGTTGCAATGATTCCATCAGTGGAGTTCATCAGTCAGCGCATTATTTGTCTCCATTTTCCGGCCATAACAGGCTCAATAAAGCCAAACCGATCGGCGCATTGGTCCAACCGCTGTAAATACTGCTGGCGCCGCCTTCATAACGATCACCGCAACGCTCCAATCGCGGCAATCATGTCCGGATAGACGGTGTACTCCGCCTGATAACGCCGCCGGATCAACGGCTCAACCGTTTCAAACGGCACCCCGAAGGCCGCCAGCAGCTCGCTGTAATCCCAACGCAACTCCCGGGCAGTATGTTCCAGGAGCCGCTGCCGGACCTGCTGCCGGTCTTCGCCGCGTCCGGCCAATAATTCGACCAGGACCGCAAACGGCGGTTGGGATTCGATATCACCCGGGGGCAACCCTTCTTGGCCATCGGCAACCGGACCTTCTGGCCATTCACTTTCCTTATCGTCCTGTCGAGTCTTTGCCAATTTTTTCCCCTGATCTTGTCATTCTGAAATTATTGATCGTTTCGAAAACTCCCTCGATATTGAACTATTTTCCAGTTTTTTCCAAAAACGCCTTGCTATATTCAATTATTGATATATAATAAAAATAGAATATAACAAACCATGAATATTTGATACCCCAAACCTATTATTTTATGGAGGTCGACGATGGAAGCAAAATTCAATTGGCAGAAAACTGGCCGGACCATCGGCTGGGCGGTCGGCGCAGTGATCGTTCTCGGCATTCTCTCCTGGTCGGCGATGACCGGCAAATGCCCGTTCGCTCTCTGCAAACCAGCAGCACCCAATGCGACAGCGACGGACGTTCCGCCGCAAACAATTGATGCCGAGGCATTCTGGCTTACCGATTTTCCAGCAGCTCAGGTCCGGGCCAAACAGGAAAATAAACCATTGCTGCTGCTGTTTCACGGGTCCGACTGGTGCGGCTGGTGTATCAAACTGGACAAAGAAGTGTTCAGTCAACCGGAATTTATCGACTGGGCCAAACAGAACGCCGTTCTGTTCAGTGCCGATTTTCCGCAGAACATTCCGCAGAGCGCCGCATTGGAAAAGCAGAACAGCAAGCTGGCGGAACAATATCAGGTTGAAGGCTTTCCAACCGTGGTGCTGCTCTCGCCCGACGGTCGCGAAATTGCCCGCACCGGTTATCAAGCGGGTGGCGCGACCAATTACCTCAAGCATCTCGAATCGCTGTTGAAATAAGAAGGCCGCCGATCATGAGAACATTCGATTTGATCGTCATCGGTTGGGGCAAAGGCGGTAAAACACTGGCGGCGGAAGCGGCGGCGCGTGGCGAAACCGTCGCAATGGTTGAACAATCCAGCCGGATGTATGGCGGCACCTGCATCAACGTCGGCTGCATTCCGAGCAAATCCCTGGTGACCAGCGCGGCGCAGGCCAAAACGATGGCATTCGGCTCCTTCGGCGAGCGCGCCCGGTTTTATGCCGGAGCGATTGCCGAAAAGCGCCGCCTGGTAACGATGTTGCGCCGTAAAATGTATGAAAAACTTCACGATTTCAAAAATGTTGAAATTTTCAACGGCGTCGGCAGTTTTACTGCCGCCCGCGAAGTTCAAGTGACCGGCGCCAGCCTCCGGGAAACCATTTCCGGCCGGCGGATCGTCATCGATACCGGTTCGCAGGCGGTGCTGCCTGCCATCGACGGCATGCAGCCCAATCCGCCGGTTTATACCAGCGAAACATTATTGGAGCTGGAACGCCTGCCGGAGCATTTGATCATCGTCGGCGGCGGTTATATCGGCGTGGAGTTCGCTTCCATCTACGCCAATTTCGGCAGCCGGGTCACCCTGGTGCAACACGGTCCGCGCTTCCTGCCCAAAGAGGATGAAGAGGTGGCCGGGGCGATCGCTGAAGTACTGACCGCCGCCGGCGTCACCATCCAGACCGGTTGTGAACCGACCGCCCTCGCGTCGGAAGCCGGAAACGCCGTTCTCACCGGCCGGGATGCCGGCGGCCGGAACCGTCAATGGAGCGGCGATGCCGTTCTAGTTGCCGCCGGCCGCCGGCCCAACACCGCCGCCTTGCAGCCGGAAGCAGCCGGATTGGCCGTGACTCCGCGCGGCGCCATCGCCGTCGACGAATACCTGCGCACCAATATCCCCGGCGTCTGGGCAATCGGCGACGTCACCGGTGGACCGCAGTTCACCTATGTCTCCTTCGACGACCACCGGATCGTCCGGGCGCAACTCTTCGGCCTGGAAGCCTCCCGAACCGCCAGCGGGCGCAACATTCCCTACAGTGTGTTCCTCTCGCCGCCATTCTCCCGGGTCGGGCTCAACGAACGCGAAGCCCGCCAGCAGGGTTACGAGATCAAAATCGGCAGCATTCCGGCGGCGGCGATTCCGAAAGCGCAGGTATTGCGGGAAACCGACGGGCTGCTGAAAACGGTAATCGACACCAGGACGGACCGTATTCTCGGCGCGATGCTGTTCTGCGCCGAATCCCATGAGCTGATCAATCTGATCAAACTGGCGATGGATGCCGGATTGCCCTATGCCGTGCTGCGCGACCAGATCTACACTCACCCGACCATGGCCGAGAGTCTGAACGACCTTTTCGGCGCAATTCACTAATCATGCAAAGGCATCTTATGGTTGAAGAAAAAAATCCGCCCATCGATTTGAACGATCCGGACCGGCAGTTGCAAGTGTTCCGGGCTCTGGCTAATCCGACCCGGATCGCCATTCTCCGGTTTCTGCACAACGGCCCCTGCTGCGCCACGCTGCCCTGTGTCAAACTGGGCATTTCCCAGCCGAATCTTTCCCGGCATCTGCAGGTCTTGAAAGAGGCCGGTTTGATCGACTACCGGCTGCAAAGCACCCAGCACTGTTATTTCATCTGCCGTCCGAGCCTGCTGAGACCCGTCTTTGCACTGCTGGCGGAACAACATCCCTACCGCCCATGCCGTAAACCGGAACAGCACTGATTCTCGGAAGCGCCGCGAACGGCCACGGCGCTCATCCGGTTATTCCGGCCGCCCGGTTCGGCCGCCGCGTATTGGCGGCGACGCATGCCAACTCCGACCGGATGAAACCATGTTCCAAGCTCAACTCCAGCGCCTGCCGGCCATCCCCCCTCGACTGCGGTCGGCAGGCCTGCCCATTCCCATCCCGACCGGACCGGAGCCGTACCGGCAATCCCCGCATCCGGGGACAATCGGGTAAATTTCCCGTCCCGACAGTTTCAACCTTTTTTCACTCCCATTCACTTTCCGCTCGATCCAATACGATACCGTCGCAGCGGCCGCAACAAAACCGTCGCAGTCCGGATGTCTCCGGTGGAAAAAGCGGAGTTTTCGATTTTTTCAAAACTCCGCTTGAAAAATCAGCCGCCTCCGTTATTCTTTAAATAAAGAACAATATTTTATTTTTAAAACAAAAACTCTTTCAAACAATCGGAAAGCGACTGTAAAAATGGACCACCAAGCTCTGGAACGCCTGCGGGAAAAGATTTTGGTTTCGGATAACAGCGCATGTTTTATCGAGCGGGAACTGCTGCTGCACAATCATGCAGCACAAACGCAGGCGTTGCCGGAGGAGGAACGTTATCGCTTTGAATTTGAATTGCTGCTCGACCACCTCTCCACGCCAATCGATCCGGATGACCGCTTCCTCGGCCGGATGGCGGAAGCACGCTGGCCCGGCCCGGAACCGTTCACCCGCCTTCCGGGCGGCCTCAGCAGCGAAGGGCATATCACCCTGCCGATGCCGGCAGTGCTGACTCATGGACTTTCCGGCATCGCGGCGGAAATTTCCGTCCATGCCGCCCGGATCGCCTCGCCGGAAGCCGCCTACTTCGAACGCCAGGCGCTCGGTTGCATCGACGCGATCCGCCGTTACAGCTTCCGTTATGCCGACGCGGCGGAAAAAGTCGGCAAAACGGAAGCGGCAGAAGCATTGCGACGCGTCCCGTACGAAGGCGCCTACGATCTTTTTTCGGCCCTGCAATCCATCTGGTTCATGCAATTTCTCACCAGCACGGTTTGCGGCGCGCGCGACTTTGCGCCGGGACGGATCGACCAATACCTGCTGCCATTTTTCCAGGCGGAACCGGATCGGGACAAGGCGTTGGAACTGATTGCTTTCTTTCTCGTCAAATTCAACGAAATCACCGGCACCGCCACCGACAACTTCGCAATCAAACCGATTCCATGCCACGCCAGCAAACAATACCTGACCCTCGGCGGGCGCAATCCGGCCGGCGAATGGGTCTTCAATGAATTATCCGAACTGTTCGTCGCGGCCGCCGAACTGGTCAAACTGCCGCAGCCGACCTTGAACTTCCGCCTCGGCGACGCCATGCCGGAAACCGCCTGGCAACTGGTCGAAAGAGCCGCCTGTAATCTTGATGCTCAGAGCAATTTTTTCAACGACCGTTTGATCGTCAACAAATTGCTGAATTCCGGCATCCTCCCGGCAGATGCCTGGAATTACGCCTTCACGGCCTGCAACCGGGTCGATCTGCCGGGCCGGCTGTACAATATCATGCGCCGCATCGATGTCTTCGACAACAGTTTCGCCTGGTTCCGCGAAGCATTGCTTGCCGCCGCGCCGCAAGAAGGCCCGGCCGTCGAAGCGGTTCTTGCCGCGCTGCGCCGGATTGCCGTAGAAAAAATCCGATCGGATATCCAAAACAACCGGCTTTCCCTTTATAGCGAACGGTTTTGTTTTCATTTTGAATCGCTTTTTTTCGCCAGTTGCCGACAGAGTTGCCGCGACATTTACCGGATGGGCGCCGAAAACTACCGCTGGATGCACCGGATGTTCTCCGGCATCGCCAATATGGCCGACAGTCTCATCGCCGTCAAACGGCTGGTCGACGATGAAAAGCGTTACACTCTCTCCGGGCTGGTCGCCATCCTCGCCGACGATTACGCCGATCACCAGGCGCTGCGCCAGGAAATCGTCAACCGTTTCCCCAGATACGGCAACGCCGACCGGGAAGTCGATTCACTCGCCGCCGCGGCAGCCAATGCCCTGATCGATGCCGCCGAAGAGGCCGGCCGGCGTGAGGGCTTCCTGATGATGCCGTCGTTTTACTCCCTGACGCTCCATGCCGAATTCGGGGCTGAAATCGGCGCGACACCGGACGGGCGGCGAAGCGGCGAAAGCGTCAGCGAAAACCAATCCCCCGAACACGGCGCCGACCGGAACAGCCCGACCGCCCTGCTGGCCAGCGTGGCGGCCCTGCCGCTCGACCGCTGTATTTGCGGCGGCCTGAACCTGAAATTCGGCAGCCGTCCGGCCGCAGACCAACTGGCCGCCCTGATCCGCAGCTTTTTCGCCATCGGCGGCCTGCATATCGGTTTTACGTTCGCCGACCGGCAAACCCTTGAAGCGGCGCGCCGGCATCCGGAGCAATACCGTACCCTGCTGGTCCGCAAAACCGGCTTTTCCGAATTTTTCGTCGCCCTTTCCCCAGCCGAACAGCAGGAGCTCATCGACCGTACGGAATATGATGCCTGAACGCGAAGTTTTCAACCGCCGGCCGGGCAACCGGCAACGCGATGGCAGAGCGGCGGCCCCTGGTAATCTTCCAGCCGCCACTCCCGGCCGGTGAACCGCAATGAACCGGAAACCCGGCCGAACGCGGTCGGCATCGCTTCCAGCCGGACGACGGCATCCTTTCGCGCCCAGGCCGCCGGAAGCCCCCTGCCCCAGAGCAGGCCATCCGGCGTTTCCGCAATCAGCAACGCCCGGAGCAAGGCGATCATCTCCGCATTGGTCCAGTTGTGCGGCATATTACCGGCGACGGCGCGTTCCGGCGAAAGCCAGCCGGCCATTTCCGCCGGGTAATTGCCGAACGGCAGCATTTCATTGCCATTCGGCGGTCCTTCGGTATAAATACCGCATTCGCCCATCTCTTCCAGCAGGCCGTTCAACAGAATCCAGGCCTCTTCTCCGGCACCGAGCAGCAACGCGTTGTGCGCGGCGGCAACTTCGAAATACGGCCAGAGTTTCTCCGGAATCCGTTCGTTTCGGCCGGTCAGGTACTTGTGCCGGAATTGTCTCAGGAAACGCGCCTGGGCCGCCGGCCGGCAACCGTCGGAACCAAAGAGGCCGGTCGGGTGAGGAAAGATGATCAAATCCCGCTCATTCGACGCTTCTGCCGGCCAATTTTTCCGAATGGCCCCGGCCAGTTTTTCCCGTATTCCGGACCAGGCTTCCGCCTCTTTGGGCCGCCCCAGCCAACCGGCCGCCGCCACCGCCGCGTCAAGGCCGCGCCACGCCCAGGCGTTGATATAGAAATCCGGCGAGTGACCATCCATTCGTCCGTGAATCCAGCCATGCCGGGCCGGAAAACAAAGGAGATTGGCACCGGGCGACCGCAAATGCGCCAGATTCTTCCCCGGCGCAGCCAGAAACCGGATATCCCGGGCGGTCAGCATTTCCAACAGGCAACCGACTTTTCGTTCGATTGCCGGAAAACATTCCTCCAGCAAGTCCCGGTTACGCTGGAAGAAAGTATGAAAAACAATGGCGTGAATTCCCTCGCCGGGCGCATCGGATTCGGCGCCGAAACCGCCGCAAAAGTCCAGCGCGGCCACCTCCCGGACGCCGCGGGCCGCCAATTCGCTCAAGCCCAGATAGTCCAACGCTTCCAACATGGCCACCCCGTCGCGCAGCCAGACAAAAGGATAATTCGCCACGCCGATCCGGGGTGACCCGCACTCCATGGCGGCAAGCAGGTGATATGCCAGACATTGCCAGGCGATATTCAAACGCCGATCCGGACAAGCGATTTTCGGCAGTTGCCGCCCCCGGCAGTCCTGGTGCAACACCTCCCGGGCCCCGTCCAGCGACATCGTTCGAATCCGCCGGTTCCGCTCCGTCAAGAACGCCGGCGGACCGGCGTGAGCGATCCGGAAGTCATACCGGTGATCGGGGGCCGCCGGCACCAGCAGGGCAGCAAAACCGCCGCCGGTTTCTTCCGGCGTGAAAATCAGAACCTCGCAATTTCCGTTCAGCAATTGAACCGCCGTACCTTCGCCGAAACACACGCCATTTTCCACCGCCGTCATCCGGTCGATCCGCCGGCCGGCCGGTCCGCAGCTCCGGACCAAGATTCCCCAGCCGGAACTCGGCGCCAGGCAACGGACCCGCAGGAAATCACTTCCCCCCGAGCCGGGGCCACCCAGGAAAAACAGTTCCGTCCAAAACTGCATTCCGGCTATCCGAAACGAACTTTTTGAAATCGGCAGCGCATTTTCCGTCGCCATGAAACTCCAGGCGATCTCCTCCGACGGCAGTTCCTCCACCGAAATAAGTTTGTCCTCCAGGATCCGGACAGTCGAAATTCCGGCACTCCAAAGGCCGGGCGAAAAGACGTTGCCCCGTTCGACAGTGGTCTTGTCGCCGGTATCGGATTGCGGATCGCCGAGAAAGAAATGGACATCGCCGCGATTTTCAAGTTCGACCAGCCGGCGAATTTCCGACTGCCGGGATGCTTTGTCCAACGTCATGAGTACCTCCTGTCTGGTTGTAGGGTGCCCGATAATTTTTTTGATCGACCCGGACCTGAATTTCCTTGCTTTTTTTGATCGATCATGCTATAATTTCGATGCCGAAGCAATTGATAGCAAATAATGGCGGGATGCGGAATCGGGATATTATCGTGCACAATCGTTACAAAGACTTGCCTTGTCATTTCGAGTCGACCGGCAACCGGGCGGATTGTTTTTTCCTGCGCGCCCTCCGGTTCCGGATGTGCCAATTACAGATCGAGGACCTGCATATCCATGACTCGATGGAGCTGGGCGTTTGCCTTTCCGGCACGGGAATTTTCATCGTCGAAGACAAGGTCATGGACTTCACCGCCGGTGATGTCATTGCCGTGACCGACGCGGAATTTCACCGGGCGAAAATCACCAATTGCGCTTATGCCGACTGGTATTTCTTTCATTTCAAGCCGTTTTTTCCGGCGGCGGCCGATGGGGACGGGCTTCTGTTTCCGGCCGATCACTCCCTGGCCGGGCCGGAGTATTGCAACCGGAAGAAAGATCCGTTTCTGAGCCGCCAGTTGCTGCTGCTCGGCGATTGGCTGGCGGCGCATGACAACCAGCCGGACCATACAGCCCGGACCATGCTGAAAGCCGCGCTGGAACTTCTGGTCGCCGACGCCCGGCGCGGCGGCCGCCGCTGGCGGGGGCGGGCGGAAAAAATCCGGCGGCTCTCGCCGGCGTTGAGCCTCATTTCACATCGCTGCGGTGAAAAATTGACCGTCTCCGGGCTGGCGGCCGCCTGCGGCATGAGCGTCAGTCTGTTTTACAAGTTATTCCAGGAAGTTTTCGGCAAATCGCCGGTGGAATATTTGATCACCTACCGCATCCGGCTCGGAAACTATCTGATCCGGCAGGAAAATCGTTCGATTGCCGAAGCGGCGGAGGCGGTCGGTTATGACGGCACATCGACTTTTTATCGCCATTATAAAAAGATCTTTGGCGCCGCCCCCTCTTCCTGCCGACAGTGTCGTCAATAGTTTAGAGTCCAAGCAGCGATGCACCTGATTTGTACCGCTGCGAGAAATGCAGCAGTGTTCTTGGCATATCGGGTTGCAATTCCGCGCCAACGCTTTCATGTCAAAAATGCATTTTCTCCCCAATGCCTCAACTTATACAGCTCTTTGTCATATCTTACCGCCTCCCATGATAAATTTCCACTTCGATGTCGAGAAAAACTCAATTTTTTACGAGCTTGAATTGAGTAAAATTCTCAAACATCCAATTGTTTTTTAATGTTCTATACACGATATCGAGGAATTTGCGAGCCAAGGCGATATTGGCTTTCGCACCTCCCCGCCGACTTTTTACCGATTCATGAAAGGCATTGAGATACGGGCTGTAGCGTTTGGCGATCAAAGCGCATTGCACCAAAGCGGTTCTGGCGATCTTGCTGCCGCTCTTCGTGATTCTTCCGTGGCAAACCGTGTCATTTGAATTGCTCACTCTGGGGACGATTCCGATATAAGCGGCCAACTGCTTTGCCGATCGGAAATCAGCGATATTGCCGATGGTTGCCAACAGGATCGCCGCACCTTTCGAGCCGATTCCCTTGATGGATTTCAGGTTGTCGAAGCCGTCCATCTTGCTGCCGTGATCCTCAATCGCCTTATCCAGTTTTTCAATGCTTTTGTTCAGACTGCGAATCTGTTCGACAACCACCAGCATTTCCGTGTCGGTGATCGGGTCGAAGTGATAACTCAATGCTTTCAAAAGCCCTTTCTCCGTGGACAGTTCTTCCCGTTTCAGCACGATGAAGTTAGCTGCTAACAGATTGTTGACTTTGTTTTTCAATACGGTACGCAACTGAACCAGTTTTTCCCTGGTCTGCGTCAGACTTGAAATTTTCGCCTGCAAATCGTCTTTCACTCTTACCTCCGGAAGCATATCCTTTTCCAGGAACTCCGCCAACACTTTTGCGTCATGTTTGTCCGTCTTTTTGGTGGACATGCTGATGACTTTGAACTGTGATGGATTCACCACCACCAGTCGCCCGACATGAGCTTTCAGCGAGCTGCAAAACATGAACGTATTTCCGGTCGCCTCCACCGCCATCGCCGTGTTCGGACCGAGCATTGCGGCAAAGCCCTTCAGTTCGGTAATCTCACACTTGCCGATTTTCCGTTCTTCCCCATTTACCCGGATGCAATAAGTAAAATTGTTCCGGTGCAAATCCACTCCAACAAAACTTGTCATCATTCTCTGCCTCCATTCGTTTTTCACGAATCGAAGCGGAACTGCTGTCACGGCCTCACCATCCTCCCATACAGAGTAGTCGATTAATCAGTCGCTCTCTACGGTGGCGCTCTGGTTTACAGATCTGACTAATCTCCTTTCCGGGGTCGTCATCGTTTCTGATGCGCCTCATTGAAACATTCAGTCTGCAACCTGTCCGCTTCCAAACGTGTAAGTTAATCGCCATAAATTACACGCAGAAAGCTGATTCCGCGAACGTCAGTTATTTATCATACCATCTCCTTTATATTATATTCCACAGGTTTCCTGAAATCAACTCCTTTTCTTTGGTATTTCGGCACAAACCATCAGCAAATCGCAGGAATGAGGAAAAAATAAAAGAAATTATTTGTGTTCTCCGACGCTTGACAAAACTCATGGATGTATTATTATATAGGATGGTCTGTTGTCGATAACGAAGTTATCCCGTCCGGACAGACGCATTTGACCAGGAGAAGGAAACAATGCGGGATCGTTGCAGCGCATGCAACAGGAAAAATTTTTCCCCAATCCGCCTCCAAGACTCCCTGTTACCATGTTCACTAACAGTTCCCGTCGATTTTTTTCAACAACTCCGCCGCTTTTCGCAAATAATTCCAACTGTGCTCCGGCCGATGCGATTCGCCGGACACTGTTCTCTTTTGGCCCCCCTTACCATTCTTTCAGGAGAATTACCATGATACGGCAATTACGCTTTTTCATTTCAAACTTTTCATTGCCGTTCTTCCTTCCGGCGATGACGCCGCGGACTCGCGAAGCTTCCGAATGCGGGCCGGCGATATGACCGGACGGAAAACAGACCGACTGGCGACATTCGCCGGAACAGTTCTGATATGGTTCTGTCTGCTGGCGCCGGTATCCGGCGTCCGCGCCGGGCAAGTTCCCGCGGAACCGCAGGCCGTGCCGAAAATCCTGCTGATTTCTTCATTCCACCTTTCTCATAAATGGACGTCGGAGGTCAATAACGCCATCATCCGGGAACTGGACCAAATGCCGGAAACGCCGATCGTCGATTATCTGGAATTGAATGCCGTCCGCAACCGGAGTTCGGATTTCATCGGCAAATTCGAGCCCTATCGCCGGGCCATCCGGGAACGTAAATATGACCTGGTGGTGGCAATCCTCGACGACGCGATCAATCTTCTGATCAAAAATCTCGATTCCGTTCCGCCCGACCAGCCGATTGTGTTCTGCGGTTATCAGGAGCTGATTCCCGGATTTACCCGGCTTCACCCCAATATCACCGGGGTCGCGGTCGATTTCCAGGTGCTGAAAACCATTGAAATGGGCCTGGCGCTGATGCCGGATACCGAGGAAATCGCCGTGGTAACCGATGATTTTCCTTCCGGGATGCAGATTCATCAACGGCTGCAGGCGGAAGCCGCCGATTTCAAGCGCTGCAGGCTCACTTTGATCAACGGCGCGCAATACTCCACCTCGCAGATGCTCGAAGCGGTGCGTTCGATGCCGGAAAAATCCTTCGTCGTGTTCTGTCCCTGGCGCAATTATGCCCGGGACGGGTATTCTTCTTTGCTCAACGTCGGCAGGGAACTCGAAAAAACCGGCCGGCCTTATCTGGTCATCACCGATGTTCTGCTCGGCCAGGGGGCCCTGGGGGGCTGCATGTCGCGCGGCGCTACCGGCGGGCGGGAAATGGCTCAGCTCATCCGGCGGATTCTGAAAAACAACCATGCCGCGGCCATCCCCTTTGTCCACGACAACGGTGAATTCGTCGCGGATATGGCCGTTATGAAAAAATTCAATCTGCCGGCGTCGCGATTGCCGGCGGGAACCCTGACCGTCAATCGCGATATTCCGTTGTGGGAATCCCACCGTGAAGCGGTCGCCGCCGCCGCCGCCGCCCTTTTCCTGCTGACTGCGTTGGTCGCGGCGCTGGTCATTATCCATATCCGTTTCCGGCGCATAAGCCGCCGGATGCGGGAAGAGCAGGAATCGCTGATCGCCAGGCTGGACAATCACGTAGGCAACGAACAAATCATCAATCAATGCCTGCAGCAAATCATCATCGCCGAAGATTCCGGCGAGGCGGTCAGGAGGATGCTTGGGGCGACCGGCTCCCATATCGGCGCCGATCGCGCTTACATTTTTCAATATCGCGACGGCCGGTTCGTTGAAAATATTTATGAATGGACAGCTCCGGGGATCTCCCCGCAGATCGATCGGCTGCGGCATGTGGATATGAATGAGTTTCCACTGCTGCAAAATATTTTTCAGGAAAAGCGCTCCATGGAAATTGCCGACACCCGCCAGCCGGCGACCGAACTGCGGAACATCGCCGATTTTATTCTGACCCAGGAGGTGCGGTCGGTCCGCCTGTGCGGAATTTGGGAACAGGGGAAATTATGGGGATTCATGGGGATGGATTTCGTCCGGTCGTTTCACAGCTTTTCCGAAAGCGACCGGAAGCTGCTGGATAACGCGGTCAACCTGTTTTTGCTGGCCCGCGAACGCCGCCGGCAGATGCGGGAAATTTCCGACGGCGCCTTTCTTCAGAAACAGATCTTCGACAGCGTCGCGATTCCGATCGTGATGTTCGACCTCGATTATAACATTACGGTCGTCAATCCGGCTTCCTGCCACACCATCGGCAGACAGCCGGGAGAATTGCTGGGACGGAAATGTTATCATGCGCTCTGCGGTCATGACGCTCCGCCGGAATGGTGCCCGATGCGACTGATGTTGGAAGACCACCAGTCTCACCGGATCAATTTTCACGGCCATGGCGATCACCATTATCAGGTCACGCTCCAACCGATTTTCAATCGGGATCGGCAATTGACCGGCGCTCTGGAGAATGCGTTGGATATCACGGACCTCTTCAAGCAGAAGCAAGAGCAGGAGGTTACCAATGTGTTTCTGAAGCGTGCCGGGGAAATTGCCGAAATCATCTATTTCAAAGGCAATGCGGCCGGAAAAGTCAGCTTGCTGGGCGGCAACCTCAGGAATGCGGGGACATTGAAGGACAACGGCGAATTTGTGGAATGGCTCCTGGCCGAAGACCGGCCGGCTTTTCTGGAAGAGAAAAAAGCGTTGGTGGAAGGCCGCAAGGAGGTGCTGGAATTCGTTTGCCGCGCGACCGCCGTATCCGGAGAAATCCGGACTTATCAATTGTACGCCACCGCTTACAGCCGCCGGGATGATATCTATCTCGGTATTTTACAGGACGTTACGGAAGCAGTGAAGGCGACGGCGGAGAAAAACGACTTGATTTTGAAGCAAAAAGCTTATGTGGAAAATGAAAAGATCATCAACGCCTGTCTGACACAGCTGGTACAGGATGAAAACTTCGACCTGAACATCAATCATATCCTGAAAACCCTGGCCAAGCAGCTGGACAGCGACCGGGCCTATTATGGCCGCTACGAACCGGACGGAAGCTATGAAATCACGCATGAGTGGCTCAATGCCGGAGTATCCTCCCTGCTTGAAGTCCGCGATCCCCGTTTCAAAGAACAATTCAGCATTTGGCGCCGGCGATTTCAGAACAATGAACTTCTGGAGATTCCGGACATCAGAAATTCCCGCTATGCGGAAGTGCTGCGGGAACCCGGCTGCCGGACCCTGTTGTGCGCTCCGGTTGCGGTCAACCAGAGATTGCATGGGATTGTCGGATTGGGTTTCATCCGGCATCGGCGGAATATTTCCGAATTCGATGAAAACATGATCCGTTCCGTGGCGCAGATTATTTCGTTGGGCCTGCAGCGGGATGCCAGGCACCGGGAACTGAAGGAAGCAATCAGCGACCGGGAAGCGATCTTCCGCAATATCAGTATGCCGATCATGTTTTTCGATCGGACGGTCAAGCTTACCAGGGTGAATCCGGCGGTTTGCAATATGGTTCATAAGAGCGAAGCGGAAATCCTGGCGGAACCGTGTCATGGCACTTTCTGCCGCCAAGCCCGGGAACCGGCCTGGTGTCCGGTACGGCAGGCGCTGAAGAACGGCAAAGACAATCAGATTGAAATCTGTCTCAATGGCCGGGAATATGTGATCAAAGCGGAACCCGTCCTGGATGAAAACGGCGAAATCCGCAATATTATCGAAAGTGCCGTCGATGTCACTGAAATCAATGAAAGCAAGCGGCAGCTGGAGAAAGGCTTTCAGGCTGAACAAGCCGCCAATCGGGCGAAAAGCTACTTCATCGCCAGCATAAGCCATGAAATCCGGACGCCGCTGAACGCGGTGATCGGATTTTCGGAATTGTTGAAGGATGGCGGGCTTTCGGCGGAGGAACAGCTTGAGTACCTCAATTCAATCAGTCTGGCCGGAAATTCGTTATTGCAGCTGATCAACGACGTACTCGACCTTTCCCGGCTGGAAGCGGAGCAGACGGTGTTGACGCCGCAACCGACCGACCTGATGAAACTGTTGCGGGAAGTGCAGGCGATTTTTCAATACAAAGCGCAGCAGAAGAACATTTTTTTCCGGCTGGACTGCCCGGGAAACCTGCCATTATTCAAGCTGGATAGCCTCCGGCTGCGCCAGATCCTGTTGAACCTGGTCGGCAACGCGGTGAAATTCACGGAGAGAGGCGGCATCGCCGTCAATACTGAATTCAGCCCGGCCGCCGATTGTTCCGCCGGAATGCTGACCGTCAGCGTTCTGGATACCGGCGCCGGTATTCCCGCTGCGGTGCAGAAAAAGATTTTCAACCCGTTTGAGCAGAGCGATGTGATACGCGACACCCATATTCATGGCGGAACCGGCCTCGGGCTGGCGATTTCCCGGCGACTTGCGGAACGCATGAACGGGGAAATCACATTGGAAAGCCAGGTCGGTCGCGGGAGCTGTTTTACCCTTGTGCTCAAAAATGTCGAAATTGCAGTTGCTGAACACATATCTCCGGAAGAAAAGCGCATCATGCCGCCTGAAACGCTCCGTAATCCCCGTGTATTGCTGGTGGACGATGTGATGATGAATTTGAAAGTGCTTGAAGCGATGCTGCGTAAATTGCAGATCGGATGCATTATGGCGAACTCCGGACCGGAAGCGCTGCGACTGCTGGCGGAGGATCGGGATTTCACCCTGATCCTGACCGACCTCTGGATGCCGGGAATGAACGGCACGGAGCTGGCCCGAAAAATCCACGCGAATCCGGCCACTGCCGGAATTCCGATTGTCGTGGTCACGGCGGATTCGCAGATATCCGGGGACGGGGCGGAAGAATTTCAGGATGTTCTTTTGAAGCCGATCACGTTGGAAAAACTGCAGATTATCCTGAGGAGGAATCAGCGGCCGACTCATTGAAAAAGTAACTTTTATTCATGGAAGTTGCCTTCAAATCGCCCGAAAATCGGCTTGACTGATGAATCCGATACCCTGTTTTTTGATATTTGGTTTTGCATCGTGCTGTTTCCAGTGTAATACTGGTTCGCTCACATTCATCGATTCACCGCTTGTGCTTTCGAGCCGATTTCTGCCGTAAATCCTCATCATATACTCTGTATCGGCCTGCGGTTTACAACCAAAATCCATCTCGAACCCCCCAAGCGCTTTGAGCTATGGCTGATCGCCTATTGGATTATGTTAGCCTGAATGTTGCATGAAACTTTCGAATCGTCGAGAAATGTTCAGAAGATTCGGAAGTTTTTATTTTCAGAGTCGGATATTGTCGTTTTTTTGCAAATTGAGCATATTCCCCCTTTCCCCCGTTGTTGTTCGGCGNTAGCCTGAATGTTGCATGAAACTTTCGAATCGTCGAGAAATGTTCAGAAGATTCGGAAGTTTTTATTTTCAGAGTCGGATATTGTCGTTTTTTTGCAAATTGAGCATATTCCCCCTTTCCCCCGTTGTTGTTCGGCGAGCCGGTGACAGCTCTCCAAGGTTTTATTCCCAAGCGATGATTTTCGCAGCGATCAAGCGGAGGAGTTCCTGATTTGGACAAGCACTTGAAAGAGCAACATAAATTTTTCTGGTATTCCGCCGAATAATGGCACCGATTTTCACCAGGTATAAGCGAATGCTGCCGCAGGTAGCCTCGGCAAATTGAGTTCCTGTCAACAACAATGCCCGAAACCGTTCCATGAGAATATAAGCCAAACTTGAAAGCAGAAGCCGGAATTGATTTGCCGCAAAGTCATGGCAGCTCGTCCGATCAGCGAAAAGATCCAGCTGCTGTTCCTTGATCCTGTTTTCCATCTCACCTCGGGCGCAATAGACTTTTTCATAAAGATATTGTCCATCATCATCATCAAGATTGGTGACGATAAAACGATTATTCGGTCCGGGGGAGTTGAATTCCGCTTTGGCAATCTCCTGCCGCGGGTATTTCCAAGTTCCTGCCGCATATTCGAACTGAGTAAACAGTTTTGCTTTTTCATGTGTTTCGTTGTAAAGTGCTTCCGCTTTCACTTGAAGATCTTTTGATAATTCCAGCAAACGTGGATTTTTCGCCAATCCGACAATATATTTGACCTCATTTTTATCACACCAATTCAGCATTTTCTGCCGGCAAAAGCCACTGTCTCCCCGGAAAATAATCTTAACCTTCGGCCATTTCTGCCGAAAGCGCTTTACCAGTAGCGAGAGAATCGCCCAGGCATGCTTGGCCGCATCAATTTTTGATGGACGCAAATAAGCCACAAGCAATTGATCCCCGCAGAAAACATACAACGGCAAAAAGCAATAGTGGTCATAATAGCCATGAAAAAAGCGATTTTCCTGCATCCCGTAAGTGAGGTCATCGGTAGCATCGAAATCAAGAATCAATTCTCGAGGCGGCGTGGAAAAACTTTCGATAAAGAATTCGACAAACAATCGGCTCAAATCTACGCAAGCACGACGATCGATTCCATTTTCGAATCGACATAAAGTGCTTGGAGTGGCGAGTTGACGATCACGACCGACAACAGTTTGAATCAGCGGATCAGTTCGCAATTCATGATGGTCATTGAGATCTTCATGGCCGGCAACCAAACCAAAAACTCGTTGACGAAGCATGCTCAGATAGGAATGTTCAACTTTTCCGGGCTGTCGAATATCAAAAGAATCCAGCAGGTTACCGGCGCGCCGGGTCAAACCGAGTTTGCGGTCGAATTCTTTCACAAAAAGCAACCCGCCGTCACTGCTGATATCTCCACCGGCGAAATTGAATTCAATTTTTCTGCTTTTCGGACCTTGAAAGACCGGAATCGAAACATTACATTTTGTCATTGGCAGACCTCGGCGTTATATTGTGATGTAAGATATTACAATATAATACGTTAGTCGAGAATCTGCCTCTTTGTTTTTGAAAATTTACGCAATATTCAGGTTAAGATATTCATTTACAAATTTCCTCTGTCAATAATTGTCCCTCTGCCGCTAGGATGACTTCTATCCGGAATATATTGATGAAACTTATTTCCTGGAGTAGCAAGGTAGCCATCAATTCCGTAACGATCAGCAAAATCCAAGTCAGCATTTGACCAATCCTCATTATTATAATTGGGATCTACTCCTCCATGTGTATGCCAATACGCAACAATAGTAGAATCGGTTGGACATGGAGCATCACTTGGCCTACAACCTGCTATCGTACCAACTACTTGGGTAGTGAAATATTTATTTTCACCATTAACACACTTTTTACAGACATAGCCACAATATTCTAGGTTTTCTCTTTTCGAACGAGGATTAATATATCTACTTCTTTTACGAGCTGCAACCGTTGGATTGGAATGCATATTATACCAATCAGAATCCCCAGGAGTTACAGTCCCATCAGGATTTATTGTTGGGGCTTTAGTCAAACCAAGAACATCAATAAATATAATGCCATTATTTCCGANTTTACGAGCTGCAACCGTTGGATTGGAATGCATATTATACCAATCAGAATCCCCAGGAGTTACAGTCCCATCAGGATTTATTGTTGGGGCTTTAGTCAAACCAAGAACATCAATAAATATAATGCCATTATTTCCGATAAATCCATATAGATTCACGCCGCCATTTTCCTCAATCGGGTCGCGGCTGATCCATCGGCCGTGCTGCGGATCGTAGTAACGGTAACCGTAGTAGTACAAGCCACTGCCATCCATCGGCTTCGTGCTGAACCGGTAGGTGAAGTTGTCGGCCTCCGCGCCGCTCGATGACACCATGCGGCCGAAGGCGTCGTAGACGTACTCCGCCACCGAAGCCTTGGTCGACGCGTTCAGGCAGCTCATGATATTGCCGTTGCCGTCATAGACCGGCAGATAGGTCTGTCCGCCGCGCTTTTCCGCCAGCAGCCCGCCGACCCCGCCGGCGCCTTGCAGACTGCCGGAGAGGTCTTCGCCCCACAAATACCCCTTCTGGNAGCTCATGATATTGCCGTTGCCGTCATAGACCGGCAGATAGGTCTGTCCGCCGCGCTTTTCCGCCAGCAGCCCGCCGACCCCGCCGGCGCCTTGCAGACTGCCGGAGAGGTCTTCGCCCCACAAATACCCCTTCTGGAAAGTCGGCGTCGCCGTCGTGGTGTCGTAGACGCCTACTACATTCCAGCCGTCGTAGACGTAAGCGACCTCTGACTGCGTCTGGCCGGTCGCGCCCGATTTCAGAATCACCTTCTGCCTGATCCGCCGGCTTAAATAGTCGTAAGTATATTCATAACGATAAGTCCCGACATCCGCCGTTTTCAGACGGTTCTCGGCATCGTATGTATATTGCGTCGTATAACTGCCGGTCAGGTTGCCGTCCGCATCATGCACCTGTGCGTAAGTGGTGCCATTCGGCTCGGTGATCAGCGAATACTGATTCACCGCATTCACCGTATAGCTCCACTGGGAATCACTGCCGGTCGTTCCCTGGAAGGCGGACTGACGGTTGCCGACCTGGTCGAAGCTGTAATCGAACGACTGCCCGGCGATCCCTCCGGAAGCGTTTTTACGCACCGCGTTGATCACCTGTCCATAGTTGTCATACGCGTAATCCCAGTAACTGCCGTCCGCCAGCGTCGTCTTGATCCGCTGGTCCTTGATGTTCAAGGTGTAGCTATATGACGCATCACTCAGCATCAAATATCTTAAAGTCTGAAACTTTGTATTAGATATCCTTGTAGTTATTGTACCTATTTGTAGAAACACGACATAGTAATTTCCTTCGTGAATAAATTGATATTAGATAGATAATCATCAGTACAGTGATTTCGTATATTAATAGACTTGCACCATGATATTTACCGGATATATTATTTACACTTTCCAATATTTGTAAAATTTCCGGAGTAAAAATTATTTCCTGTGATTCATGACTTGCTTTCTCTTTATAGACATTGTAGATTATTTTCTCGACTTCATTTATAACTATTTTTTTATAGTAATATTCTGCAATACAATTGAGTGTAACAATTAATAATACTAGATCAATTATTTTAAAAAACACTTTGATTTTACTCATGCTAATCATATTATTTACTTAACCTCCAATTTTTACGGAATATTATCATACCCTATATTTATTGCCTCTAGATAATATGACGCAGTAAAATAATTAACAGCGCCACTAAAACCTAAAAAAGTTCCTAAAGAAGAAATCAAATCCTTCCAGCTTCGATCAATAGGAGTACCATCTGCATTTATACCCGCAAAATGTCGCGTTGAACTGAAGCAAGTATAGGCTCCTATCGCTTGAAGCTTATATGGAGGATTCACATCCCAAGAACTTGTATTAACTTCATGAATACTAGTCGGTTCAGAATTAAAACCTGCCGTAGAACCATGCCCAGCAAATGCAAAAGCGACAATTCCATCAGTTTCCCATAGCGAAATAAACAATGATTCAGAGCTAGCCCATTTATGTTCAATAACTAAATAATTCTTTTTTCTATAATTATTTCCCGATTTTACAGCCATTAATTTTAATTGTGTTACAAAAGCAAGCCAACCATCTCCCCATTGAGATTTAGTCGTATAAACGATCATCGTATTGGGAACTTTAAAATTACATTTTGTTTCTAAGTCTTTATCAGATACCTCAGAACCATCTTCATTTTTTAACCATTTCTTTAGCTCAGAATGCTCTAATTTAACCAATTCAGATAATATTTTAAAATCATCTTCAAGAAATTCTCTAGTTGCGTTAGCCCACGATTTTTTATCACGTTCAATTTTCCAAGCTAAGCCATTAATATCAAATTTATTAATGGTACAATTTTCTACCATTCCATACAAGTTCACGCCGCCATTTTCCTCGATCGGATCGCGGCTGATCCATCTTCCATGCTGCGGATCGTAATAACGGTAACCGTAGTAGTAGAGGCCGTTACCGTCCATCGACTTCGTGCTGAACCGGTAGGTGAAGTTGTCGGCCTCCGCGCCGCTCGAAGATATGGTACGGCCGAAGGCGTCGTAGATGTACTCCGCCACCGAAGCCTTGGTCGGCGCGTTCAGGTAACTCATGATATTGCCATTGCCGTCATAGACCGGCAGATAAGTCTGCCCGCCGCGCTTCTCCGACAGCAGTCCGCCGACCCCGCCGGCGCCCTGTAAACTGCCGGAGAGGTCTTCGCCCCACAGATACCCTTTCAAGGAAGTCGGCGCCGCCGTCGTGGTGTCGTAGACTCCCACCACATTCCAGCCGTCGTAGACGTAAGCAACCTCCGACCGCGTCTGGCCGGTCGCGCCCGATTTCAGGATCACCTTCTGCTTGCTCCGAAAGTTCAGATAGTCATAGATATTCTCATATTCGCACAAGGTTCTATCAGCATTTAATAGCAGAACAAAAACACAACAGATTTACGCTCGATTTTCCTTGTGCGATGCAAGTTACTATCTTCCAATTAAATTATTTTTCTTTTCTTCATAAGCTTTTATGCGCTCCTCTAAAGTTTCATTAATATAATCCCATTCATCCGGATACATTCCTCTTAAAATGTCAATTGGAGTTTTTGCATTACAAGCAATCCTTTCCCGCACCGTTGCATCAGGATCTTTGGATAGTTTTAGGAATAAATCCCTCGTTAATTTACGTTTTGTCGCAACCTCAAAACGAACATCTTCATCATCGGCTAATAATTCTAAAATTTCAATTGGCACTGTTTTGTTGATAACAACCCATTGTTTCTTATGTGGAAAACGAGCAATTATATCCAAGCAAACATTTAAAGGCAACTCATCAGTTGCAGCCCGTTCATATTCTTCTTCAATTTCGCTTTCTCTTAAACGAACAAATTCTTCTGCAGACTCAATCATCGGTAACTCCCAGCCAGTAATTATATCAAAGTTATAATTTATGAGCGTTACTTACTAATTATAAATCTTTTTGACTAATTCCATCTGTCTCTAAAGAATCAGGAACAACTTTATAAAATACGTTTTTTATTATTTCTGCCATCAAAGAAGTTGAGGTTAATTTATAAATACCCCCCGCCTCTCCCCGACGTATTACAATAAAGATTTCATCGTTAGCCATATAACAAGTCAGTTTGCGGTCATCATCTTCCAGCTGAATGTGACCAAAAATTGCTTTTCCATTTAGCCCTAGCTCACTAGCTTCGGTAGCTCCTACAAATCCTTCTGATATCAAATAAGCTTTCTCATTATAGAGACTCAGATCATAATTTTTTCCATTGAAATAGAAATTTACAAAACCAGAAATATATTCTGGTGGTTTATTCCGACATAGAGTAGTTAGAATTATTAAAAAGATCAAAAAAAAGAAGATTACTAGTATTGTTTTTTTATATTTCATTTATTTTCATTCTTTCCTATTGGAGTAAAAAATTTTATTTTAAAAGGATATTTATAGAATATATTCCAAATAGAATATACCAAAATAGAACTTCTTTGTCCTTGTTGCAATACAATAGCACTATCAAAATAATTAGCAAGTGCCTGCCCCAATTTATCTCCTTCTTCACCATCACCAGTATAACACATCGCAAAATTTATTGTAGCATCTCGGCATAATAATCCTTTTATATCATCAAGAACTTTAATTACATCTCTTTGACGAAGCATTGGTGGCGCTGTAAGTATACTGTGCGTCACGGCAACTTCAGCAATATATCCCGTAGCTTCCCAACCATGCGCAACAATAGTAAGTTTTTTGATACATTGTCCACATTCGCCTTCAGAATCATAATTCTTAATTTTATTTTTCAATTTTTCTATCAATTCAGCAGAAGTTGCAAAACGAAGAACATGTTCCGGATCAATTCCTGTCCATATATCCCCAAAAGCTCGACTATCAATAATACTACCATCGGGAGAATTATCTATTGCCAAAATTTTCAGTTTTTTCTCGTAATATTTTCTTCTATAATTCAACATTCCGATTCCATCACCCATTCCTAGCCTGAATATTGCGTAAATTTTCAAAAACAAAGAGGCAGATTCTCGACTAACGTATTATATTGTAATATCTTACATCACAATATAACGCCGAGGTCTGCCAATGACAAAATGTAATGTTTCGATTCCGGTCTTTCAAGGTCCGAAAAGCAGAAAAATTGAATTCAATTTCGCCGGTGGAGATATCAGCAGTGACGGCGGGTTGCTTTTTGTGAAAGAATTCGACCGCAAACTCGGTTTGACCCGGCGCGCCGGTAACCTGCTGGATTCTTTTGATCTTCGACAGCCCGGAAAAGTTGAGCATTCCTATCTGAGCATGCTTCGTCAACGAGTTTTTGGTTTGGTTGCCGGCCATGAAGATCTCAATGACCATCATGAATTGCGAACTGATCCGCTGATTCAAACTGTTGTCGGTCGTGATCGTCAACTCGCCACTCCAAGCACTTTATGTCGATTCGAAAATGGAATCGATCGTCGTGCTTGCGTAGATTTGAGCCGATTGTTTGTCGAATTCTTTATCGAAAGTTTTTCCACGCCGCCTCGAGAATTGATTCTTGATTTCGATGCTACCGATGACCTCACTTACGGGATGCAGGAAAATCGCTTTTTTCATGGCTATTATGACCACTATTGCTTTTTGCCGTTGTATGTTTTCTGCGGGGATCAATTGCTTGTGGCTTATTTGCGTCCATCAAAAATTGATGCGGCCAAGCATGCTTGGGCGATTCTCTCGCTACTGGTAAAGCGCTTTCGGCAGAAATGGCCGAAGGTTAAGATTATTTTCCGGGGAGACAGTGGCTTTTGTCGGCAGAAAATGCTGAACTGGTGTGATAAAAATGAGGTCAAATATATTGTCGGATTGGCGAAAAATCCACGTTTGCTGGAATTATCAAAAGATCTTCAAGTGAAAGCGGAAGCACTTTACAACGAAACACATGAAAAAGCAAAACTGTTTACTCAGTTCGAATATGCGGCAGGAACTTGGAAATACCCGCGCCGGGTGATTGCCAAAGCGGAATTCAACTCCCCCGGACCGAATAATCGTTTTATCGTCACCAATCTTGATGATGATGGACAATATCTTTATGAAAAAGTCTATTGCGCCCGAGGTGAGATGGAAAACAGGATCAAGGAACAGCAGCTGGATCTTTTCGCTGATCGGACGAGCTGCCATGACTTTGCGGCAAATCAATTCCGGCTTCTGCTTTCAAGTTTGGCTTATATTCTCATGGAACGGTTTCGGGCATTGTTGTTGACAGGAACTCAATTTGCCGAGGCTACCTGCGGCAGCATTCGCTTATACCTGGTGAAAATCGGTGCCATTATTCGGCGGAATACCAGAAAAATTTATGTTGCTCTTTCAAGTGCTTGTCCAAATCAGGAACTCCTCCGCTTGATCGCTGCGAAAATCATCGCTTGGGAATAAAACCTTGGAGAGCTGTCACCGGCTCGCCGAACAACAACGGGGGAAAGGGGGAATATGCTCAATTTGCAAAAAAACGACAATATCCGACTCTGAAAATAAAAACTTCCGAATCTTCTGAACATTTCTCGACGATTCGAAAGTTTCATGCAACATTCAGGCTAGCGCAGTTTCAATGACGCCAGCGACAGCAGCGCGAAAATGCCGGCCAGAATCCAGAACCGCACGACAATCTGCGTCTCGGTCCAGCCCCGGCGCTCGAAATGGTGATG
The DNA here is from genome assembly GCF_903645315.1 of Victivallis sp. Marseille-Q1083. NCBI lineage: Bacteria > Pseudomonadati > Lentisphaerota > Lentisphaeria > Victivallales > Victivallaceae > Victivallis > Victivallis sp. Marseille-Q1083. The sequence continues at coordinate 3,392,558 of NZ_CAHJXL010000001.1, read as the reverse complement.
GATCGGCGCACAGAGAAACACCCGTTTGCCGGTCAGCTTGAACGAAGCGACCTGAATGACCACCGACAGCGCCTCCATGACAAAGACGCCGCCGGTCAGCACCAGCAGCAACTCCTGCCGCACCAGCACCGCCAGCAAACCGATGGCGCCGCCGAGCGCCAGGCTGCCGGTATCGCCCATGAACATCGAGGCCGGGTAGCAGTTGTGCCACAAAAAACCGATGCAGGCGCCGATGACCGCCGCGGCGAACACCACGCCTTCGCTGGCGCCCGGAATGCCCGGCACGTTCAAATATTCCGCAAAGACCCGGTGGCCGCAGACGTAGGCGATCACCGCATAAGTCAAAGCGCAGAAGATGACGCTGCCGGTCGCCAAGCCGTCCTTGCCGTCGGTCAGATTGACCGCGTTGGACGCGCCGACGATGACGACCATTTCCAGCAGCAGCACCCATTGACTCTGCAGCACCGGTTCCTTGACGAACGGGACGAACAGCTTATTCATCTGTTCCGCCAGTTCCGGCTGGAACGGCTGCCAGTAGAGGAACAATATGGTTCCGGCCGCCACCAGGCATTGCGCCAGGAACTTGGCCCGGGCCGAAATTCCCTTCGGATTGCGCGTCACTTTGACATAGTCGTCGGCGAAACCGATGAGCCCCATCAGCACGGTACAGAACAGCAAAGCCAGCACGGTCGGATTGAACAATTCGGTCCACAACACCGTCGCCAGCGCGACGCCGGCCAGCATCAGCAGCCCGCCCATACTCGGCGTCGCATTTTTCCGTTTGTCGATGAATCCCTCCGGCAGCACATCCTTGTAGCGGTCCATCGCCAGCGCCCGGTAACGCTTCAGCAGCCGCACGGTAAAGGGACCGAACAACATGACGAACAGCATCGCCGTCAGCGCCGCGCCGCCGGCCCGGAAGGTGACATAACCGAACAACCGCAGTGAAAAACCGAAGAGGTCGACATTCTCGAGCAGATAAAGCATTTCTCCAAAATTCCGTCAGTTTTAGCTAAAATGATAACGGCTTGGCCGGAAAATCGCCAGCCAAGCCGGATTATGAGACAATCCCATGGCGTCGCGTCAAAAATAGAGCTTTTTTAACGCGATGCAAATAAAAAAGCAAAAAACATCGGGATTTTTAGCAAAACTTCGCCCAAACGCACTGCCGCCGCCGGCCCCGGTTTTACGGCCGAGGCGGCCAGATCGATTTGAGCCGGTAAATGTCCAATCCCAACAGTTCGACCTCCCCTTCGGCAGTCAGACTGCAGCGGGTATCGCCAATCAAGGCGTCCGGTTTATTGCGCACCACCACCTTCGCGCCATCGTCATAAAAAATTTCGGCGACAGCCCGGTCGTCATAGAGCCGCAACGACCCGGTTCCGGTCAGCGGATATTCCATGCCGTTGACCGTCAACAATAATTCGGCGCCGGCGGCCAGCCGCCAGCGCAGCGCAATTTCCAGCAGCTCCCCGCCGACATCCCGCAACGCCCGGTCGGCAGCAGCCAGCGTCGGCCGATCGAGCCGGACCGGTTCCCCGCAGCGAAGCGCCTTCAGTTCCCGAACCGGATTGCTGAACAAGCGCAATCCCTCCGGCGTCTCCCGCAGCGTCATTTCATGCGGCAGCGTGAACCCCTGCGAAAAACGGACCAGCGGGTCGCCGTATTGATACTGGTTCCAGCCGATCTGGATGCGGCGGCCGTCCGGATTGTCGCTGAAGCTCTGCGAGGCGGCGACATTGCCGAATTCCACCTGCAGCGGCCCGACTTCCGGTGTAAACACCCGGCCGTCGAACCGGCCGATGTGGTAGTAGTTGAACACCCCGGACACCACCCAGCGCGTCTCGCCGTCTTTTCCTTCGATCGGCAGTTCATACAAATCCGGACATTCGTAAGTGGCGATCCGCATCGGCGAAGTGAAGCGGCTCTCCAGCGTCCAGTTACGCAGATCCGGGCTGGAAAAGATCGAAAAATTGCTGTTGCGGCGGTTCTGCTGGTCCGGCCGCGCCTCCGGCTGTACGCCGTCGGTCTCGTTGTAGACGATCATCACCCATTTGCCGGTTGGACGGTGAAAGAAAATCCGCGGATCGCGGCCCGGCTGCCGCAACACCGGATTACCGTCGATTTCGGTGAACGAACGGCCGCCGTCCAGGCTGTAGGCGAGTGATTCGCCGCGCCCGGTCGATGTGAACGCGGCCACCTGAGCCACCCGGTCGTCCCGATTCAGGCCGAGCGTGTTGTTGAAATCCAGAAAGCCGCCGCCGGAATAGGCCTGATCCCTGAGCGAACGCACCGGCAGGACAATTCCCTCCTCCCGCCAGTGCACCAGATCATCGGAATGGGCATACCCCCAGTTCTGGCCGTTGAAGCCGTGGAAGACCGGATTGTACTGGTAATAAAGGTTCCAGCGCCCCCGGTTGTACACCAGGCCATTCGGATCGTTGTTCCAACCGCGCCGGACCGAGAAATGAAACTGATTGCGGTAAGGCAAAGCATAATCATTTTCCTCATCCGGCACCGCGTCGGCAATTCGAAGCGCCTCTACCGCCCCGGCCTGACGCGGCGTCAAACCGTCGCCGGTGATGACCAACCGTTTGCCGCGCCAGTTCGCCAAGTCGTAAACGGCGTACCGGCACGGCTCCCGGCCATCGGTCAACTGCGCTTCGAATTCCGCCACCCTTTCGCCGTCAACCTGCAACTGCAAACGGGCGAACTCGGCCGCCGGCGAAACCGGCAGCAGCAAATAACGCCGGTCGATCGGCAATTCATGGCGGAAATCAACCATCACCAGCGGCTCGTCGGTCAACCGGAAGCAATCCGCATTCAAATGCCCCCAGGAACCGGTTTCGCGATCTTCCAGCACAATCCGCGCCTCTTTTCCCAACCAGGGCCGCAGATCGAAGGCGGCCGGCCGCAGCAACTCCGAATCGTCGCCGGTCGCCGCGGCAACCGTTTCGCCGTCAACTTCCACCGCCAATTTCAAAGTCTCCGGCAACCGGCCGCCGGCAATCAAAAAATTCAGATAACCTTTTTCCACCCGGAACGGCGGCGAGAGCAACCGGCCGGTCGCCGCGTCGCCGTCTTTTTCCCCGAAACTCGACACCCAGTAACGGCCATGCTGTCCAGCCGGCGTCCCCAGCGCATCGCCGCGCACCACCCGGAACGCCTCCCCCTCCGGCCGCCAGGGTTCAAGCCCGCCGTCCTCGAAATCGCCATTCGCCACCGCCAGGTCCGGCTGATCGAAGATCGCCCAGCGTCGAATCAACCGCTCCGAAAGCGCTTCCGCCTCCCGGTCGTCGAGCGCCCGGTCGAAAATCAGAATTTCGCCGATGGCGCCATGCAGCCCCTCCGCTCCGGAACCGCGCATGCCGATCCGGAACTGTTCCGCCCCCAAATTCATCAGCTCGGCACTGATTCCGCCGTAAAACGGCATCCCGTTGTGCCAAAGCGCAACGCGTCCGTCACCGGTTACCCGCAGCACGCTGACTACCGGCTCCCCGGCCTGGTATTCGGCCAGACCGTGGGCGTCATTGTTCTCGCCGTTATAGCCATAACGCCGCCCGACGGTCAGCAACGCCGCCCGACGGCCGCTGCCCGGCGCCGCCTGCTCCACAATCACCTCGCTGCCGCTGCGCGCATGCCGCTGCCAGACGGCAGCCAGCGTATAGTTGCGGGTATTCTCCGGCAGCACAGCCATTCCCTCCAGCCAGTTGCCGCCAGCGAAAACAACTCCTTTTTTCCGGCCGATCGCCGATGCGGCCACTGCCGGCCCTCTGCCGGCCGGCGCGCTGAACCGCGCATTACCATTTTCCGCCTTCCAGACCGTCAATTCGCCAAGCGGCAAATTTTCCGCCGTCAAATGCAGACACGGCCGCAATTCCGGCACGTCATCAGCGCCGGCCAGCACCCCCACCAGCAGCAAACCCAGCAATCCCGTGATTTTTTTCCAGTCGGTCACCATTCTTCTCCTGTCCTGAATTCAAAAATTGTCGCCCGAATTCCCCAGGTCATCGCGCGCTTTTTTAACAATAATCGCTCGGAACCGTCCTCACAAGTATAAAAAAACGTCGAATTTGTGGACAAATCCGCCGACAACCGGAATGGCCGCCAGCCGCGGCGGAAGTTTGAAACGGCTTCCAATCCGTTGGAACGCAGAATAATATAAATCAGCCGCGGCTGCCGGAATCAAATTTGCAGTCTCCCGCCCTCCTCCCGGATGGCGGAATCCATCAAATCGTTGTCGGGAAACACTCCTCCGGCAGCCGCGGCCGCTACTTCCCCCGGCCGGTGCCTCAATGATTCCAGAGGTGAACGAGATTCTTATAGGCGATGCCGCCGCCATTGGCCAGCTTGAAACTAGCGACATGGCCGTCGAAACAGACCGCGTTGGCACTGTTGTTGTGGCGATAGCGCAGCCAGCCGGCATGCGTCCCGCTGTTCGTCGCATCAACCTGGTGCGATGCGAAATCCAACCCTATCAGGTCGTCGGCGATGTCGCGGTTCGCCGTCGCGCTCACCGTCCACCAGGCGTCGCAAGTCAGCGGCGCGTCGGCATGTCCGACGCCGTCGTACGCCTGCGTCGCATCGCCGATCATGATCAGGTCGCTCGGAAACACGCACGACGTCACCTTTTCCATCGCCGTATCCCAGACGCCGCCCATCCCGCCGTGCAAGCTGTACGCCCGCACCGGATTGCTCTTGTTCGCATAGGTCGCCGCCGGACACTCCACCAGCGCCGGCTGCGGACGCAGCCACCAGTCCACCTCGTTCGGGCCGGCGACATACGCTTCCAGCGCCGACCACCACGCCACCACCGGCGTCCCGCGCCACACCGGCGGACAATAATCGTCGTAGTCGTTGGCGTACATCTGTCCGGCCAGCCCCCATTGCCGCAGGTTGCTCACACAACTCGCCGACTGCGCCGCCGCTTTCGCTTTTCCCAGCGCCGGCAGCAGCATCGAAGCAAGTATTGCTATAATAGCGATTACAACCAACAATTCTATCAGCGTAAATTTCTTGCTCATCTTGTTTTCCTTTCTGGTTTCAGATGATAAGTTCTTCTATTATTGTTCCGCTCTTCGAGCGAGGTCTCCGATCATTTTCTGCCGGCCGGGACGGAATCGCTTCGCCCCGGCTGCCCGGCCCGGCCATTTTTTGACCGATCGCCTGAATCAAGCAACGGGCTTAAAGCCGCCGCTGCACGCTCTGCCGCTGGACGATTTTGCCGCGGCTGAAAATCGTTTCGCCGGTCGCCTGCGGATGCTGCCAGGCTTTCAACAACTGCTCCACCGCCAACCGGCCGACTTCGGCGCCGGAAAACTCGATCGTCGTCAACGGCACCGCCGCTTCCGCCGCTTCCCGGATGTTGTCGCAGCCCATCAGATTCAATTCCTCCGGAATCCGGACGCCCCGTTCCAGCAGGTAATCCATCACCCCCAGCGCCTGCAGATCGGTCGTACAGAAAATCGTATCGAAGCTCCGCAACGGTTCAACGCCGTCGGCCGCGTAGGCCTGCAGCGCCCGGTAAGCGCTTTCCCGGTCGGAAGCGTCATTGCTCAACCACTCGAAGTCGAACGAAAACAGTTGCGCCGCGTAACGCGCCGCCGACAGCCGCGGATTCGCTTCAAAGTAGCCGGGGCCGACGATCAGCAGCCTCTTTACGCCGTTCCGGGCCAGATAACGGTACGCTTCAAAAAATTCCATTTCCAGATTTTCCGCCACCCACCAGCGGCAGCTCAAATGCAACCGGTACTCCGACAACGCCACCCAGGCAATCAAGCGTTCATCCAGTTGACGGGTCAGCGCGTCGAAGCGGTCGTCATCCTCCAGTTCCCACCAGCGCACGATGATCACCCCGTCCAGTTCTTCCCACGGCGCCGCCTCCGACAGATCGAACACCCGCACCGAACAGCCACGCTCCCCTACCGCCTGGTAAATTCCGTTCAAACGCCGCGCATTCAACTGCCAGTGCCGCGCATCCACTTCCGGCGCCACCGCCGTCAGATCGGGCATCAGCACCCCGAGCCGCAACGCCGGCGAATGCTTCGACAACTGCCGCGACCGGTCGCCCTGGCCGGGCAGGCCGACCACGAAGGTACCCAACGCCCGCCGTTTGCTCAAGATACCGGCATCGCACAGTTGCTGGACCGCCTTCCGGATGGTCGTGATGCTGCTTTCATACGCGACGATCAGCTCCTGCTCTTTCGGGATCCGGCTGCCCAGCGGATATTTCCCTTCGCGGATCTGCCGCAACAAATCATCGCTCACCTGCTGGTAACGCGGCTTCAATACGTCCTGTTCCTTCAACGATTCCATCGGCTGCTCCGCTTTATTATGTTTCATAACTATCTTTCACAATCTAAGTATATCACATTTCTAAAAAAATGTCAATCCCCTTTTCGTTTTTTTCGCCTTTTTTCAAAGAAAAATATCGGCAGGGCGCACTTGACAAGGTTCGAATGGGCCTCTATTGTGTTTTCAACTTATTTCAGGACAACACGCATGAACGGTTTGCCAGTTACAATCTGCCTCATCGCTTCAATTGTCGTCTGTTACGGAACCGGCAACTGGTGGACCGGCAGCTACCTGGCCGGAGTACTGCCGCTCCGGCTGATTCAGCTCCGGCGGAATGCCCGCCGGCGGCAATTCCGTTTCCATTATTTTCCCAATCCCCTACTGTTTGATTCGCCGCCGTCGACGGCGGCAGGACCGTTCTTCCGCCTCTGCCCGGAATTGGCCGCGCAGACCGAACGCCGGCTCCGCTGGGCAATCGGCAGCCCCCCTTCCGCCAGATACTTCAATTTCTTTTTCCTTTTTTCACTGTTTGCGGCCGTCCTGCTCGACCGTCATGGGGTTTCCGGCGCGCTGCTCATCATGCTGCTGGCCTTTCCGGCACTCGAACCGCTGCGCCGGCTGTCCCGGCGTTTCAAGCTGGCAACGGAATGCCGCTGCTCCCCATTTTCAGCCTGGCCCGACCCGAGCGAAGCGATCGCCGGAAAACGGGAAGCTTTCCTGGCGGCCCATCCGCGCCCGCCGCTGCGGCTCGACGAACCGCAATGCCGCAACCGGTTCATTCAATTCTACCGCCATCCTCCGGCCGCCGCGGTCGCTTTGGAATTGGCGATGCTCTTCAAGGCGGATTTTTTCTTTTATCCGCAGGACGAATGGCTGCTGCTCTGTCCCGATCCGCTGCGGTTTCACCGGCAGATCGAGCGGCATTTTTCGTTCCCGCCCTCCGTCCAAGACAGAAAAGTTTATGAAATCGTCAACCGGCTGGCTCAAGCCCTGCAGCACCATCCATGCCGAAGGGAGCGGAAATCCGCCCCATTCCAACTGGACAACGATCTGGTCATCCAGCCGGTCAGATTATGCCCGCCGCCTCTGCTGCCGGACTTGGCCGCAGCCTGGCAGGCATTTCGACAGCCGGGCTTCCAGGCTCCGGATGAGAAGATTCTTCAAGCCGCCATCGCCCAGCGGCCGCCGCTGTCCCGTCAATTGTTCGTCTCCTACTGGCCGGACCGGAAGCGCGCCGCCATCGCGTTGCAAATCCGGGAACTGGCGGTGGAATACCGGGAACGGCCCGCAACGATGATGTGCTATCCCAACGATCCGGTGCCGTTACTGACCTACCAGGAGTATGAAACCATTGATGGCGAAGAATTCCTGGAAGCCCTGGAGAAAAGCTTTTCGCTCACTTTTCCGGAAAAGGACCTGGACGGCCTGTTCCGTCACGCCACCTTCGCCGAGCTGGTTGAGTATATTCATCAACGGCTGATCGACCAAGGCGTTTTCCAGACCGGCAATGCCGGCGAAACGGCGGCGCCGGCCTCCGCCCGGCCGGATTTTTGACCTCAAGGCGCGTCCGGCGGCTCTTTCGGGGCATTGCCGGCCTGGCGGCGGCCCACCCGGCGGAAATAATACAGCAGCGAAGCGAAAACGACGCAGGTCAGCGTCGACACCACCATCAGCACCAGAGCCAGAATCATTTCGGCGATGGCGTATTTGATGGTATCGGGCTGAAAGCGGCCGTCCGGATACGGCACCCGGTAAATCAGCAGAATATCGGCCGCCAGGCAGACCAGCGGCATGCCCAGCAATAGAAAACGAATATCCCGGACCGAAAAGATCAGCAACGGCCCGAACCCGAGAAAAATCAGCACATTCCCCCAGATCAACAGTTGGATCGTCGCGGTATAAACCGGATAATTCACATCGTTGACCGGCACCAGCGTCACCGTCTCACCGGCCGGAATCAAGCCGAACCAGCCGCCGGCCAGGCAAAAGAGCGCCGCCGAAAACGGCACCGAATACCCACTGGCGCTGTTCAAATTCCACAGCCGACTCATGTTTTACTCGAAATTCATTGTTTCTACTTTTCGCGGCCCAGCTAATATAATACATAAATCTTTTTTTTCCACGACAAGCCGGATTGATTTTGCGCCGCCCGGCCTTATTGTATCACTTCGAAATCTTTTACCGACCGTCAGGACCGGATGCACCTCAGTTTCCAATCCCGTTTCTATCCCGGCGATCGAGCTGAAATCAAGTTTTGAGGAATGACAATGCGTTTCCTGACTTATAACATCGCTTACGGGACCGGCAGTCCCGGCAGCGAACGCGGCCGGCTGCTGACCACCCACCGCTATCTGAAAACCTCCCGGCTGTGGCTGGCCCGGATCGTCCGTTTCATCCGTCAGCAATCGCCCGATGTCGTCGGCTTGATCGAAACCGACCTGGGCAGCTCCCGCACCGACGGCGTAAACCAGGTTGAAATGGTGGCGGAGCATCTGCGGTACCAGCACTTCGCCGCCGCCAAATACGGTCCCCACTCGCTGCTGCGCCGCCTGCCCTATCTGCAATATCAAGCCAACGCGCTGCTCAGCACCGGCGAAATCCACGAGCCGTTTCAGCACTTCCTGCCGCACGGCGTTAAAAAACTGGTGCTGACCGGGGAGTCCGGCGGCGTCAACTTCATGCTGCTGCACCTGTCGCTGTATTACCGGACCCGCTGCAAACAGCTCCGGCATCTGACCGAGCTGGTGCCGCCCGGCTTGCCGGTGATCATCGCCGGCGACTTCAACACCTTCCGCGGCTCGACGGAAATTCAGGCGTTCTGCGACGCGGCCGATCTGCGCAGCGCCAATGCCGCACACCTGCCGACCTATCCGTCCTGGGGGCCCCGCAAAGAACTGGACTTCATCCTGGTTTCGCCGCAGATCAAAATTCTGAACTTCTCCATTCCGGATACCGAATTGTCCGACCATCGTCCGCTGGTACTGGATTTCGAACTGGACAATTGAGCCGGAACAGTTGGTTCGCCGCAAGTGACGACAGTTTTTTCAAGTCCGATCCGGTCCGCGGAGCTACGCCGGCTCATCCCCGGTCGCTCCCGGCAAATTCGACATGGTTTTACGGACAATTCCATTTGCTTATTCCTGCTTCGGGCGGTAAAGTTTTCCAGCAATTCAAGGAGATCGTCATGCTGTTCGCCTTTCGGCTTTTCATCGTCGGAGACAGTTGCCGGCTGGCGGCATATTGTCAGCAGGGAATTCCGGAACGGTCCGCGTCTTTCCGCCGGACAATGATTCCGGCGCCGGAGGAGTTGCAGAAACGGATTTCGCCCCCTTCCGGCTGCGCAATGTCCCGATTCTTCCAACGGTTGGAATATCGTGAACGATTCAAACGGCTGAAAGTGAAATCTCAAATACCTCCAACCTCTGAAAGGAGGCGTTGAACATGTCGGCCTTCCTGCAGTTCTTCCTCATCCATTTCGTTCTCGCCATCGTCGCAGCACTCGAACTGCGCGTCGTCTATCGTCGGCTTCGCCCCAAATACAATTATTATTCTTCGCTCCTGGTGTTATGGCTGGCCGGAGCGGTCCTGGCGGTCATTTTTTTCATATTCCTCTGCTGTACCTGCGGAACGACTCCGGAATCCAGGGAATTGCAGAATATCTATCTGAACAAACTGCAAACGGCACTGGCGGCAGAGTCGATGGAGGAAATCCGGTTGAACCTGGTCCCGTTTCAACATTACAATTTTTCCCTTTATCATCTGTTGTTTTCCAGTTATTTTGCCGGTCTGCTGCTGAGCTTCGGGCTATGGCTGACGCTTCTGCTGCCCGATCGCGACTGGCGTTTCCGGCCCTGCCCGGCCGGACATTGGACCTTCTGGCGGCTGGCGTTCGGCCTGCTGCTGGTTTTTACCGGATTCCGGCTGTTGCTGATCGGCCCGAGCTGCCGGACGGCTGAACGCTTTCAGCGCGACTTTCCTACTCAATTGTCGATTTTTCTACAGGGAACGACGCTGACGCCGGCGGAACTGCGAACGGAATTCTCATCCGGCTTAGGCTGTGCCGTCACCGCCCGGCTGGCAATCATCAAATTGATCTGCGGCGAAGAATCCTTGCGGCAAGCGAAACAGCCGCGAAACCGCGCCTTCGGCTCACCGGCCGAAAGCGGTCATCATCAATCCGATGACGATCAACGCGACGCCGAATAATTTTTCCCGGCTGCAGCGTTCCTTCAAAAGCAGGATGCCGGCCAGCACGCCGAGCGGCAGACTCATCTGCCGGAACGCCTGGATGAAACTGACATTGGAAACATGGCCCATCGCAATCAGTATCAACAGGTAGGCCGACGCGCTGCAGGCGCCGGAAATCAGCGGATACGGCGACTTGAGGAACAGCCGGCGAAACTCCCGGCGTTCAACCGGCACCAACTGGACATAAACCGCCAGCCCGACGGCGATGAGCGACTCGATCATGAAGATATACTGCAGCGAACTGCGCAGCGCCGACTGAACGGCACTCTCCCGCAACAATGCCATCGACACGCTGTCGACAATCGTATACCCGGTCGTTCCGGCCGCCGCCAGCAGGATGAACAGCACGGCGCGGTTGCAATAATTGGTCCATTGGAAACGGCCGTCCAACGGCAGCAGAAGGCAGCCGGCGGTGATCACCGCCATGCCGGCCAGCGCGACCACGCCGGGAAAGCGGCCAATACCGAACACCGCCGTCACCGCCGCCACCAGCAGCACCGGCAACGCGCGGGCCAGCGGGTAGGCCAGCGAAATATCACAGCGCCGGTAAGCGTAGGCCAACCCCAGGCAATAGAGAATTTCAAAACAGCCGCTGCCGGTCAGCAGCAGCCAGAACCGGAACGGCAGCACCCCCAGCCCTCTCCAGTCCGAAGCCAGGAAAATCGGCAGCAGCAACAACGCGGCCGTCGAGGATGAGAGTAAAAAAAAGGCGCCGGACGGGCGCGTGCTTTTGCTCAGAAAATTCCAGCCGGCGTGCAGAAAAACGGAAAAAAATACCAGAAGAAACGCAATCCATGTCATCTTGACGGCTCTCTTTCTTGTTTCGGATCGGGCTGAAGCGTCCGGCATCTGCCGGTGAAATAAAATATCCCATTTCTGAACCGATGCCAGCGGAGGAGAGAAATAATTTTCACGATTTCGCCTGCGATGTGAAACTTTTTTGCGCCGATGATTGGAAAAATCATCCCTGCCATGCTATTGTTTTCCGATATTTTTTGGCGAAATGATGCCGGATGCGGATGTTCCGGCAAACTCTACGGGAGACGGATGAAGATCGGCAAAGGGCAGCCCGGCGGCGGCTGGCTGCAGAAGTGGCACAATTTCAAACGGTTGTTCACGAAAAAGTGGTGGCTGCAGTTCTATCTGAAAGTGATGAAGCAGGACAAGCCGGCGGAATATACCGCCCGCGGCGTCGGGTTGGGGGTATTTGTCGGCTTCTTCGTTCCGTTCGGCCTGCAGGTAGTCGTCGTCCTGCCGCTGGCGATCCTCTGCAGGGCGGCCAAAATTCCGGCGGTGGCGTTCACCTTCGTCACCAACCACTTTACGATTTTTCTCATCTATCCGCTGCAATGCTATATCGGCGGCTGGCTGCTCGGCCGGGGCATGGGGTATTCGGAACTCAAGCAGCGTTTTTCCGGCATCGTCGACCACCAGAACGGCACTTTGAGCGCCTTCAAAGCGCTGCTGGAACTGGGCGGCGATGTGGCGCTTTCCTTTTTCTTCGGCGGGCTGTTGTTCGGCCTGATCGGCGGCGTGCTGGCTTATTTCGTCACGCTTGTCCTGATCCGGCGCCACAAAATACGCAAACAACAGCGCCTCGCCGGCAAAAAAGCCCGTAATTCGTTGAAAGACAATCGGAGCGATTCTTGCGAAGTCACGGTTGAGAAAAACGATTGAACGAGTATATTATAGGGAGTTACCCGAAATTGTGACATCGGCAATGAATTCAGATACGAGGAGTTCCGAAAAATGATGACCCTGACCAGATACGGCATACGCGAATGGGGCGGCGGCGGTTTGATCGCCCTGATTCTGCTGGCCGCTTTTCTCTATATCGCCTGGCGCTGGATGCCGTGGACCGGTTCGATCCTGGCGGCAATCGTCGTGATTCTGTATGTGGCGCTGGCCGCCTTTTTCCGCAGCCCGTCCCGGACCATTCCGGCCGACCCGGCCCTGATCGTCAGCCCGGCCGACGGCGTCGTCAAGGATATCGAGGTGGTCGAGGATTTCAAACAGGAGCCGTTTGAAGGCAGAGCGTTGCGGATCGGCATTTTCCTGTCGGTATTCAATGTGCACGTCAACCGCGCCGCGGCCGACTGGAGCGTCGTCAGCAAGCATTACCGCGAAGGGCGTTACCTGGACGCCCGCGACCCGAATTGCGCCAGGGAAAACGAAGCGATGACCCTGGCCGGCTGGGCCCGGGCCGGAGAACGGAAATTTCCGCTGGCGATCCGGCAGATATCCGGCGCCATCGCCCGGCGCATCGTCTGCCCGGCCGAACCGGGCAACAAATACCGCAAAGGCGCCATTTACGGCATGATCAAATTCGGTTCCCGCACCGAACTGTACCTCCCCGCCGACGACGACTTCGCCGTGACGGTCAAAGTCGGCGACCGGGTTTACGCCGGCGAAACGGTGATGGCCAGACTCAACCAACCACTTCCCGACCGGAACTGAGGGAGACTCGCGTGAAAAAAAAATTCAAGGAGTTCATTCAGCATAACCGCTGGCTGAAAGCGGTGCCGAATGCGCTGACGCTGTGCAATTCCCTGTGCGGCTTCGTCGCCATCGTTTATACGCTGCAGGTCTATGAAAATCCCCGGGATGAAATCGACGTGTTCGCGGTCAGCGCCTGGATCATCATTTTCGCGATGGTTTTCGACGCGCTGGACGGCTTTGCCGCCCGGCTCTTCAATGCGGCGAGCATGCATGGCGTGCAGATGGATTCGCTGTCCGACATGGTCACTTTCGGCGTCGCCCCGGCCACCATCGCCGCCATCATGACCCACTGCCTGCGCGCCGAAATGACTTACTGGCAGAATTTGATGACTTATATTTTCTGCGGCATCTACCTCGGCTGCGCCGCCCTGCGGCTGGCCACCTACAACGTCCACGCCATCCTCGAAAAGAAAAGTTCCGAAAAATTTTCCGGCCTGCCTTCACCGGGCGGCGCCGCCGCGCTGTGCAGCGTCGTGCTGTTTTTCCAGCGTCCGCCGACCGAACTGGCCCACATCCATCCCGGTTTCATCATGCCGGTGTACGCCGCGCTGCTCGGCCTGCTGATGGTCAGCAACATCCCGTATCCGCACATGGGCAAGTGGTTCTTCTCCATCCGCCGCAACAAGAAACGGCTGGCGTTGTTCGTGCTGGCGCTGGCCATCCTGTTCGCTTTCCGAATTCACGGCGTGGTGGCATTGGTCAATCTGTACATCCTGTCCGGTCCGGCAATTGCGCTGTATCAATTGCTGCGGCCGCATTTCATCCGCCGGCGGATCGCGGTGGAATAAACTTTTTTCGGGGAATTTTCTATGCGTTTTCTCATCACCGGCGGTGCCGGCTTCATCGGCGGCCATTTGACCGAGCAACTGCTCGCCGATGGCCATGAAGTCATCGTCGTCGACAATTTGTCGACCGGTTCGCGGGACAACCTGCAAGCGGTCGCCGGCCACCGGAATTTACGGTTCATCGAGGACGATATCGTCACCATGGACGGCCTCGGGCCGCTGATCGCCGCCAGCGACGTCATCTTCCACCTAGCGGCCGCGGTCGGAGTCGAACTGGTCGTCAACCAGCCGGCCCGCACCATCGTCACCAACGTGCACGGCACCGAGAATGTCCTGCTGCCGGCGGCGGAGCACGGCAAACGGATCATCATAGCGTCCACCAGCGAAGTTTACGGCAAATCCTCCAAACCGCTGTTTCACGAGGCGGACAATCTGCTGATCGGCGCGCCGACCCATTCCCGCTGGGGCTACGCCTGCAGCAAACTGCTCGACGAATTTTACCTGATGGCGCTGCATCAAAGTCATCAACTGCCCGGCACCGTCGTCCGTCTTTTCAATACCGTCGGCCCGCGCCAGACCGGCCAATACGGCATGGTGCTGCCGCGCTTCGTCCATGCGGCGCTGCGGAACGAACCGCTCCGGGTCTTCGGCACCGGCACCCAATCGCGCTGCTTCTGCCACGTTCAGGATACCATCCGGGCTCTGCGGCAACTGATCGACTGCCCGGCCTCCTGCGGCCAGATCTACAACATCGGCAGCCAGCACAGCATCACCATCCTGGAACTGGCGCAGCAGGTCATCGCCCAGCTGAACAGCCGCTCCAGCATTGAAATGGTTCCCTACGATCTGGCCTACGGCAAAGGATTCGACGACATGCCGCGCCGCAAACCGGATACCATGGCGATCCAGAAACTGCTGAACTGGCAGCCGGAGCGTTCGCTCGCGACGATCATCGACGATGTCGCCGCTTCTTTCAGACGACAATAACTCACGGAATGCCGACCGGTCCGTTTTTCAAGTGGATTGCTAAAATTTATGGAATTATTCGACTCGCATTTTCATTGGTACGGCGAAGAATCGCCGGAAGCGTTCTGTTCGCTTCTGCCGGCCGGCTACCGGTTCAAACTGATGGCGGTCGGCGGCGATTTCGAAGAGAGCTGCCGGGCGCAGCGTTTCGCCGAGGCGATCGATTTCGCCTGGTTCGCCGCCGGCGTGCATCCCCACGCCGCCGACCGGTACGCCGGTTCGATTGCCGAATTCGACGGCTTCAACGGCCATCCGCGTTTGAAAGCGATCGGCGAACTCGGTTTGGATTTCTTCTACGATCAGTCGGACCGGCGCTTTCAATTCCAGGTTTTCGAAAAATTTCTGGCGCTGGCGCTGGACTGGCACCTGCCGGCAATCATCCATTGCCGGGACAAGGACGACAGCGACGCCGCCTACCGGGAATGTTACCAACTGGTCCGGGATTTCACAGCCGCCGGCGGCAGCTGTGTCATCCACTGCTTCGCCGGGACGCCCGGCTGGGCGGAACGTTTCCTGGCGCTGGGCGCTTATCTGGGCGTCACCGGCATGGTCACCTTTCCCCGGGCCGCCAATATCCGGGAGGTGCTGCAATTGATTCCGGCCGACCGCCTGCTGCTGGAAACCGACGCCCCCTACCTGGCGCCCGTGCCGTACCGCGGCCAAACCAACCACCCGGCTTACGTCGTCGAAGTCGCCAAACGGGTAGCCGCCGAACGACACTGTTCGCCGGAAGCCGTCGCCGCGCAGACCACCGCCAACGCCGGGGCCTTTTTTCAACTGGAGGACCGATGAGCGCCGCCGGCTTTATTCCAGCCCCGGCGCCGCATCCGACCACCCTGCAGCAATGCCGGCCGGAAGCCGCCGTCATCGTCTTCCGGGACCGGGAAATTCTGTTGACGGCAACCGATGGGGCCTGGGGTTTCCCGACTGCGGCGGAACTCGAACTGCCCGGCGCCACCCCGCTGCTGAACGTCGGCCAATTTGATTGCCGGTCCTGTCTGGCGCTGGAATTACCGGCATGGCCGGCGCTGCCGCCGCAATTGCAGGTTTGTGAAATCAGGCAGGTGCTGGCGCAATTTCCCGATGACGCCCAGTTCGCCGCCAGCCGGGCCAAGCATCTGCTCTACTGGCGTAAACAGCACCGCTTCTGCGGCGGTTGCGGCGCTCCGACCGTCGGTTGCGCCGAAGATGTCGCGCTGGTTTGCCCGCAATGCGGCAGCCGCTTTTATCCGCAACTGGCGCCGGCGATCATCGTCGCGGTAACCCGCGGCGACCAACTTCTGCTGGCGCACAACCGGAAATTCAAAACGGGCCTTTACGGACTGATCGCCGGCTTCGTCGAAGCCGGCGAAAATCTGGAGCAGGCGGTACGCCGGGAACTCGCCGAGGAGACCGGCATCACCGTCGATCATATCGCATATTTCGGCAGCCAGACCTGGCCGTTCCCGAATGCCCTGATGCTCGGCTTCACCGCCCGTTACGCCGGCGGCGACGCCCGGCCGGACGGCTCGGAGCTGACCGAACTGGGCTGGTTCTCCGCCGATGCGTTGCCGACCATCCCGGCGCCCGGCAGCATCGCCCGGCGGCTGATCGACCATTTTCGGCTGCTTCACGCGACCTTGCGCTGAGCTGGCCCGATTCCTGTTCCAAGCGATAAAATCAGCCGGCGATTACTGCTGTTCTTCCGCCGGGTGGCCGACCGCCTGGGCGAAAATCACTTTGTGATTTTCCGGCAACTTCAGCGCCGTCTCCATCGCCTTGACGTTGACACTGCCGAGAAAAACGGTTCCGAGCCGGTTGGCGGCACAGAACAGATAGACATTCTGGCCGATGAAGCCGCAATCTACCGCGCCGTAAAACAACCCCTGCTCGCCCTGCCGTTTCGTCGTATCGGTGACATAAACCAACACCAGCGGCGCTTTCTGGGCAAAGTCCTGCATCACCGCTTTGGAACGCAAATCGCCGTCGGTCACTTCGATCAGCCGGTTGCGCGCCGCATCATAACGGTAAGTGCCGCCGGCCAGCAATACATAAAGATCGATCGTCTGCTGATTCATCGCGCTCGGCGCGGTACGCTTGCCGTCCGGCCGGGATACGCCGTCGGCCGCCCACAGCAGATTGCTCAGCAATTGTTCGGAGAGCGGTTCCGCACTGTAAGCGCGCGTCGACTGCCGCAACTGGAGCGCTTCCATCAACGGCATGCCGCCGCTTTTCTCCGGTTCCGGCAATTCGATATCGGCCGCCTGGGCCAACACTCCGAAACCGGCCAGCGCGGCACCGGCCAACAACCTGACAGAAAAACGGTTCATAATATCCTCCTTGACATTTGTGGACCTGAATAACTGTAGCGGCCGATCCGGTTGACTTCAAGTATCCAAACCGGATATTATTCCGAAAAACAGTCGGCGCGGCACGGTGGATTTCCGCCTCCCACGGCTTTTTTTCAATATTCCAGATCGAAAAATCGGCCATTGCCGGTCAGTCGAAGCCGACCGACCGCTCCGGCCAGCCGCCGCGGAACCGGAATGATCCGGCAACCGCCGGACGGTAACGCTTCCGGCGGCACTCCAATCCCGTCGCCGAACGCATCGCGCCATTCGACGGTCAGCGCCGCGTCTTCCGCCAGCCACAGTCGAACCGAATCGCCGACCAGCCGCAGCGGCGGCGACAATACGGCCGCTCCGCGCAAATGGCGGCCGATCACACGCCCGACGTCGATTTCCGCCCGGTCGACCGTCACCGCCGGCGCGCTGCCGTCGGCGGTACGGAAGTTGTGATCGAAGTTGCTGTTGTTGTAGAAAAGCACCAGTTTGCCGCCGAGCGGCAACAGCCGTTGGGCCGGCACCACCGAACCGATGCCCGGCGGCAGCGGAAAAATGTTCTCCCGGGGACCGCGCTGCCAGTGCCGCCGGTCGAAACTGTACGCCATTTCCATCCGCAGCCGCTGCCGGCCGGCTTCGTAACGGCCGAGCAACGCAAAACTGCCGCGCGGCAGCTCGCTGGGTAGCAGGTAATAGAACTGCAGGTCGGCGGCATCGTTTTCATCCGGCGTCATCACCACCTCCGGAGCGTTCCAGCGGAGGCCGTCCTCTCCGGTCCAACGCTGAATAATCCGTACTTTGCCGGCAGCAAGGTCAGCCGGAATATAACGGGGCGACAGCCGGCCGACTTCGACGAGCGAAGCGGAGTAGAGTTCCCAACCGCCGTCCGGCCGGCGCAGCACCGTTGTGGCATCATTGCAGCGCAATGCCGGTGGCACCCGGCCGGCGCTTACCGCACTGTCGTTGAACTGATAGAGGACCGGAACGGCTTCCGGCGCCAGGCGCCAGTGCAGACCGTCGCCGCTTTCCGCCGTCATGAACCGGCATAACGGTTCCGCGCCCCGCCGGTGCATCCAGAAATACATCCGCCAATGTTCTTCGTCCAGCCGCAGGACGTTGGGCTGGATCGCCAGACAATCCGCCGGCAGCCCGTCCAAACAGGCGGCGTCAGCCGGACGGCCGCTCAAGGGGTGTTTTCGCACTCTCCAGTCGGCGTCGAACTCGGCGACGGCAAGGCGGTAACCGTCGTCGGCAAGGGTACTCAGGGAATAGTAGAGCCGGATGCCGGTTTCAGTCTGCATCGGTGTGCCGGGAAAACAATTTAAGAGCCGGTTCCGTTCCCAAGGCTGATCCGGCCGCAATACGGCGCCGCACAACCGCCAGTCGCCGTTGCAGACGGCGGCCCAACCGCCGAGTACCCGCCACTCCGGCGCGATGATTCTCGATCGGGTTATCATTGGCTTTCGTCTCCTTTTCTGTTGGATTCGGGCGAAACCGTCCGTGCAGGCTAAAGATTACCAAGCCGGCGCCAGAACATTCAGGCAGCCCGCGGCCCGATGTTCCACCCCGTTCAAATTCAACAACACCGTCCATCGCCCGGCCGGAATGCCGGCGGTATCCAGATAGAGGCGCCGGTGCGCCGGGTCCGGCACCGCCATCGGCGACAATTCCAGACGGCGTCCGTCATCGGCGACCACCGCGCCGCCAAGCTCAAAGTCTCGTTCGGCGTTGCCGATGAAAAATTCGACGTCAATCGGCGTCCGCTCTCCGGAAATCACCGCTTCGCCGGGAATCAAAGCGGTCAGATAAGTTTGCCGCGCCGCCGCGGCAAATTGTATCGTGCGGGTATCCAATCGCAATTGCCAATTACCCGCCGACGTATTCGTCATCCGGTATTCCAGCAGGAAGTCACCGCCTTCACCGCTCCGCGTCTCCCATCGTTCGCCATCCGGGGCCGTCAAAATCACCGGCAGACCGGGCGCCGGCAAAACGCCGCTCAACCGGTTGCGTCCCGGATAAACGTTGCCGATCTCCACCGATTCCGCCGGAACGCCGGAGAGGTCGAACACCAGATAGCCGTCATTGCATTCCACGCCGTCTCGGGTCGGGGTCCAGGTCGCGTACAACGATCCGGCCGCATAGAAACGCGCCGCGTTGAACCTCCAACGCTCCTGCTCCGGCACCGCTTCGCGGCCAAAAAGCCGCCACGGCAGCACGACGCGCTGCGTCACCCCGTCCGCTCCGGCCGTCAGCGGTGCCGGCAATTCCACCGGAATGAGCGCCCCATTTTTCCGAACTGCAGTCCGGCCGGCGGCATCCAGCACAAACCGGTAAGTATCCTCACTTCCCTGTGGCTGCAGGACAATCCGGTAACCGTCTTCCTGTTCGACCGGCAAAACAGCCTCAGTCCCGGTGATTTTCCGGCGCGGGTCGCGAAAGCTCAACTCCAGGCCGTCGTCCCGGCAGGCTGCGGCCACCGTCACCGGCGGCGGCTGATACAGTTCATAAAACTGCTGCTCGGAAACCGCCACGGAACGCTGATAAGTTTCCGATTTGCCGGTCCACGAAAATTCCGTCGTCGGCCGACCGTCCGGAAATAACCATCGATCAGCCGTACCCGCCCCCGTCCGGCGGCTTCCGGGAATTTCGGCGGCCGCCAGCGCCGGCTTGCCGGCCGTCGCCGTTGCTTCCAGAAAATCGGGCCGCCCCAGCAAACGTCCGGCCGCATCGATATCCTGCAGCGCCTGGTAACGCTTGGCTTCCAGTTCGGCATCCTTGACCGAACCCTGGTATTCCCCCAGCCCCCAACAGAACATTTCCAGCGGGAAAAAGGCACTCAAACCGTCCAACCTGGCTTGGTAAAAATCGGCATCCCCGGCCCGGCCGGCTTCCCGCAGTTCCCCGACTAGGCCGGCCAATTCCCGCAGCACCGCCAAATCCCGCAGGCCCAGCGCCGCCCGTTCATAATTCAGCGAGGTCAGCACCGTTCCATCTCCGGTCGGAATAGCGTTGTACCACTCGCCGTAACTCCCGCCGTCCCAGGCATCCGCCCACTGGTTGGCACCGACGGCGCCGATCCGTTGCAGATACAGCCCCCAGGCGGTTCGCCCCCAGCCCCGGTTGAACGTCCAGACCGAAGCACGGTCTTCCCGCGCCTGGCGCAAAGCCGTTTCCACCCATAAATTGTAAGAACGGTGCGGCAGCTGGTCGCGCCGTCCCCGGTCAAGGTTGCTCCAGGGATACCCCACGCTGTTATCCACCACCAGGCAGTGGTCATCTCCGACAATCCGTCGCAAAACCGGCATGAAGTGTTCATAGCCGGCGGTTTTTTCCGGCCGGTTGTCGATTTCTTCTTCAGGATAGATGAAATAGTGCGGCCAATTGTTCGTTTCCGCATTCCGTTTCAGCAGCCGGACCGCATCGGCAAAATATGCCGAATCCAGTTCATTATACGCCACCCCGGTCTGGGTGCAGTGCCGGCCGTCCTTCATGCTGATTCCCAGGAAACCGGCCGGTTTCACGCCGTCGTATCGTTCGACAATCCAACGGTTGGTCGCGTGCGCCCACTGTTCGACAGCGATGGAATCCAGCAACAGTCCGGCATCCGCACCGGCCCGGCGCTGCGCCGCCACGAAGCGATTGACTTCACTGAAATCGGCCCGGATTTCGCCATCGCTCATCCACAGTTCGCTGTAGACGCCGGAATAGACTGGACAATTGAAGCCGCGTGACCGGAAAAACCGGAAAAAAGTTTCGATCCGCTCCGGCGTCCACCATTCCGGCGCATAATTCCGGCAGGCGCCTTCGCTCTTGCCGTGGAAATGGCCGGGCAACCATACGCCCCAATAACCGGCCGGGTAACCGGGAAAATCTTTTGCCAGCACCCGCAGGACGACCGGCATCGTCTGTACCGTACCCGTCGCCCCGCGCAACCGCAGACTACCCTGATAAACCCCCGGTGCAGCATTCGGCGGCACCCAGACCGACAGCCAGTGCCAAAGGCTCAAGCCGCCGGGGAAATCGCCCGGCAGCGCCTTCTGCAGCAGGTTTCCTTCCTGCACCTCGCCGCGGTCTTTCTGATAAATCCGGTACTTGACCCGTCGGACATCGACATTTTCCGCGGCGATCTTCGCCCCGTCCGGGCCAATCAAATCGGTCGCTTCGATTTCCAGCCGGCTCACCTCCCGCAACGTCCGGACCACAAATGACTGCGCCCGGATTTCACCGCGCTGCCCGATCAGCCGGAACGTCCGGCGCGGCGCCGTTTCCGGCCATACCCAATCCATCCGGGGCGACAATTCCACATCGGCCAGACCGCAGCCGAAACCGGCCGTCCAGTCCGATTCGGCCGGCTGCCAGCCGCCGGGCGCGGTTCCCGGCCGGCACGCCTCGCCCGGCAGCGGATAATCATCAGCCAAGATCCGGAAATAATCCGGCAGCTCCGCCCGCCCCGACATCACCAGCATCAACAAACCGATGCCTAACCATCCGTACTTCATGCCACGTCCTCCTCCGTTCACCATGCTGCCGGCAGAATCCGGCAACTTTCTTCTGACACCGCTGACGACGACGAATCATCCAGGAAAAGCTCCAGTTGGTATTTCCCGGCCGGCAAACCGGTGGTTGCGATGTAGAGCCGCTGCTTTTCCGGCCGAGTCAGTCGCAACGGCGTCACCGGAAATTCCCGGCCGTTCCCATCCAGCAGCCGGGCCCGGACGACAAAATTTTCCTCGGCATTGCCCAACGCAAACTCCGCGTCGCAATAAATCCGGTCACCGGAGATCGCCACCGGCGACACCGCCAGCACTTTCACCCTCGCCTCCGGCGGCGTCACCTCCCACGGCTGCTGTCGCCACACCGTGCCATCCGCTCCGGAAATCGTCAATTGCCACGTCCCCGCATCAGCGGCCGACACCGGAAAGATCAACTCGAATTCACCGCCGGCACCGCTCTCGGTCCGGTAAATCGCGCCGGACGGGCTCCGCAGAACAACCGCCGCGTCCGCCTCCTTCACTTCCCCGCTCAACCGGTTCCGGCCATACCGGCCGTTTCCCCAGCTCAACCGTTTGATTTCAGGCGACGGATCGACAAACGTCAACCGCCCCCCGCCGATACCGAAATTGCGGACCACCTGGCTCCAGGTGGTATATTGACCGCTCCGGTGCAATTCACGTCCCAGATTTAATTTCCAGCCCGTTCCGACCGCCGGCATGCCGTCCAGTTGCAGTGCAGCATAGGGGATGAAAACTTCCTGCCGATAGCCGATGCCGTCATCATTCGGCACGGTCGCCACTTCGATGCCGCTGCCGGGAACCGGTTGCGACTCGTCCTGCAGCAGCAGTACCTGGCCGGCAGTGTTGAAAATCACCTGCCAGACGCCGGAACCGTCCGGCGGCTGCAGAAAAATATCGAAGCAGTCGTCTTCCCACATCGCTACATCGTCATGCCGGCGGTTCCGGGACAGTGTCGAAAACGCCGGGTCCTCCGCTTCGAAATAAAAATAGATCCCCCGGCAGTCATGGGTTACCGCCACCCGGTACGGCGACGGCCGGTAGCGGGCATACTCCTCCTCCGATGCCGCCTGCGAACGATAACGCGCCTCCTGCTCCTTCGTCCAGTGAAACACGGCAGCGACCGCTTCCGGTTTCCGGTAGGCGGCTTCCGTCGCCAGCCCGTCCAACCGCATTCCGGTCGATTCGCAGCTTTCCAGCCAGGGCCCTTCCACGGCGTCGAATTTGACGGGATTTGTCAGCAATTCGGCGGAAACCAGCGCTGGAGCCGGGGCCGCTGCCGGCAGCAGCGGTATTTTCAACCGGCCGGCACGGCTCAATGCCAGCAGGGTTTGCCAGCGCCGGGCTTCCAAATCGCTATCCTTGAGGTCATGGTAATACTTTTGCGCCCGGTCTTGCAACAAATCCAGTTGAACGACCGCATTGATCTGCGCCAGTTCGGCGGCATACCCGCCGCCCAGGTCCGCCAGTTCGCGCAACAGCGCCAGATCACGCAACCCCAGCGCAGCACGTTCATAGTTGACCGAGGTCAGCACCTTGCCGTCGCCGGCAGCAATGCTGTTGAACCAGACGCCATAGCTTCCGCCGTCCCAGTTGTCGGCCCACTGATGGCAGCCGGTCGCGCCGATGCGCTGCAGGTAATGGCCCCAGGCGGAGCGCAGGAAACCACGGTTGAAGGTCCAGATCGCCGCCGATTCTTGTTTCGCGTCGTCAATGGCCGGCTGATCCCAGGCGTTGTAAGCGCGGTAACGACTGTGATCGCGCTTGCCCCGGTCCAGACGGTCGTTCATATGGCCGATATTGTTATCGATGGTAATACAATGCTCCGGGCCGACCGCATTCCGCAACAGCGGCATGAAAAAGTCGTAGCCGGCCACTTTGAACGGCTGATTGCCGATCTCCTCTTCCGGATAAAAGATCATCCGGGGCCAACCGGCTTCCCGGCCGTGCGCCATCACTTTTTTCATAATCGCAGTGAACAATTCGGCTTCCAACGGCCCGTACGGCTGGCCGGAACTCAGACAGCTCAACGCTTCGTCGCTACGGATTCCCAATGTTCCGCGGCGGGGAATTTCGCCTTGATGACTACTCTGAATCTGCAGCGCCGCCGCATGCGCCCAATATTCGAACAGCAGGGTATCGCCGATGACGGCCTGACCGGTCAAACCGGCCTGAGCAGGTGCAGCAATCAATTGATCCATCTCAGCGAAATCGATTTGAATTTCACCATCGACCAGCGCGATCTGCGGATACCAGCCGGAATAGGTCGGACTGGTAAAACCCCGGGTTTTCCAGAACCGGAAATAATCGACGATCCGTTCCGGAGTCCACCACTCCGGCGCGTAATTCCGGCAATATCCCTTGCTCGGCCGGTAAAAATGGCCGGGAATCCACATCCCCCATTCACCGGCCGGCGGCCGGTAGTTTTTTTCCAGCACCCGCAGTTTCACCGGCAAAATTTGTTCACCACCGGCGGCCGTACGCAACGTTACCGTACCGGAGTAGAGTCCCGGCGCGGTTCCGGCCGGCGTATAAATGGTCAACCAGTAGTAAACGGTGATATCCGCCGGCCAATCCCGCGCTCCACCCTTCATCAGCAGATTGCTGTCCTGCCGCGGACCGTTTTCCAATTGAAAATAAAGATTTTTGACGACGCGAACATCCCAATTTTCCCGACCGATTCGATCGCCGGCAGCATTGACCAGGTCCGAACCTTCCACCGTCAGCGCCTCCAGCGGCCGCAAACACCTCACCGCCAGCGGTTGAGCCCGGTACTCTTCCAGCAGGCTGATGAAATGGAATTCCCGGCGCGGATTGGTCTCCCGCCAGATCCAATGCGGCGACGGCGTTTCCTCGGTATCCACCAGGGCGGCGGCAAAGCCGTTGGCCGATTCTTCCGGGACGGGCTGCCACAAGGTCGGTTCCGGCCGGCCCGGCAGCACGCCCGTATTGGCCAATTCACAATCGTCCGCCAGAATTCGATAGTACTCCGGAACCGTTTCGCCAGCGGCAACCGCCATCCAACCCGCCAACACTATAATCCAAGCAAGATTGTACATGTAATACCTCAGAATACCGGCCAGACCGGATCGTTGTCGTCCCAGCGCATATCCGGCAGCAATCCGACAGTCGGAGCGACATGACCATCGAAATACAACATGACCATCGAGCGGGGGTGCCGATATTCGAAATAAGCTACCGCGCCGTTGTCGGACGAATAGCCAATATCAAAGCACGGATTCGCGCCGTCACCTTCGGCAAATGAAATTTTACCGGACGGGCTTTTTACCGCACTGGCTTTCTGCAGCCTGCTGGCCGGTGACCAGAGCTGATTCACATGACCGTGACTGTTGGGCAGATAGCTATGCCCGAGATAGCACGACTCTTTTGCAGTGAAACTCGGACAGACCAGAACCGTTTTTTCCAGCCGCTCATCCCTGCTCCACAAGCCATCCGGCGCCGAACAATATTCCGCCACGAGCGCAAACCAGTAAAGCCCGTCGGCATTCACCGTCGGCACAAGACAATCGTCATTCTCATCGGCATACAGGTGATTCGCCAGGCCGATTTGTTTGAAATTGCTGATGCATCGCGTCTTCATGGCCGCCGCCTTGGCCCGGCTCAAAGCCGGCAGCAGCATCGAAGCTAAAATAGCTATAATAGCAATAACAATCAGCAATTCAATAAGTGTGAATGATGATTTTCGCAGCGTCGACATTTTTCTTTTCCTTTCCAGTTTGAAAACAATTCATCTAGCGAACAAAATAACGGAATTCAGACAATTCCGTTCCGTTTACAACGTCTCACGGGCCATGAATCGAGGCGGAAATACTTTCTGCACCGTATCGATCGCGCCCTGCCGGGAATCGGCAATATATTCGAAGGCCGCCTGCAACTGGGCCTTATGATCGAAAACGATGGTGCTGACCGATAAATCCCGGCCATTGAAATCATCCAGCGCCACCAGTCCGATGCGCCGGTCCGGCCTTCCATAGCGCCGCAGCAACCGGCTGGCCTGGTTGAGCAGCACCGGCGGCTGGCTACAGATGCAACTGTCGGCCGGCAAGGCCAGAAGTTCGGCCAGAAAGGGCGGTTCGACAGTGCGGTTTCCGGCCAGAAAGGCGTCCACTTCCGCCTGGTTCCAGGTCCGCGCCTGGTCCAGATCGGGCAACAGCTCCACGCCGAGCGCCGCCGCCATCTCCCGAATCCCCTGCTGATTGAGGCGACGGTCCGGACTGTCCCCTTCCCGCCAGTAGACGATGCGCCGGTAGCCGGCGCGGGCCGCTTCCGCGACCGCCAGCCGGCCGGCGGCCTGATAATCGACGCAAAAACAGGCTTCCTGGGTCATATCGTCCTGGTAGGGCATCAGGTGGGCGATTTTCATGCCTTCCAGCCGCATCGATGCGAAGAGATGACGGTTGGTCGGCGGCAGCGGCGTCGCCAACAGCACCACGCCGGTAAAGTGTTCCCGGCGCGCCTGCAGAACGAAACGCCGTTCCATCGCCGGATCCTGCAGATGCTTGTCGGCGTTGTAGCCGGCCAGAAACCAGCCGTCATCCAGCCAGTCGTTCTTGATCTCCTCCAATTCCTGCTTGAAGCAGCCGTTCAGATAGGTGATGCCGATGATCCTGTTCTGCCGGAAATTCGGTTTCAACTGCGCATCGGCCCAGAAAGTCCCTTTGCCGCGGCAGGAACGGATCAATCCCTCTTCATCCAGCGTCCGGAGCGCCTGCTGCACCACCGTCAGCGAACAATTGTAATGTCGGGCCAGCGACCGGAACGACGGCAATTGCCCTTTCAGCCCCCAGCGGCCGGCTTTCAAATCCTTCTGAATCTTGCAATAAAGCTCCATTTACAATTGTTTCCATGCTGTATTAAATGTATTATAAGTGTATTATAGTAAATTTTTCCGCAAAAGTCAACCCCTCCGCGGCATTTTTCGTCTTTTTATTTGAAAAAACTCAAAGACGGCTCGCCCCGAACCGCCATACGGCAGCACACCGAAACGGCCGGAAAACAGCAAAGCCCCCTGCGTTACTCCAACGCTTGGGGCTTTGCCGTCAGGACAAATGCCGGAATTCCGGCGTTTCCCGGTGAACCGTTTCGCTCCGGTCCCGCCGGAGCGATGGTTTTCTTATCAATGATATTTCGGCAGCAGATTGCCGTGCGCCTCGATCAACTCATCGCACATCGTGACGATTTCATCGATCGACAGCTCGCTGGAGGTATGCGGATCCAGCAATGCGGCCTGGTAGATATGCTCCTTCTTCAACGTCAGCGCCGCTTCGATCGTCAGCAGGTGAACATTGATATGGGTCATGTTCAGCGCGGCGCACTGCGGCGGCAGAGCGCCGACGAAACAGCCCTGGACGCCGTTGCCGTCGACCAGGCACGGCACCTCGACCACCGCGTTGTCCGGCAGATTGGTGATCAGGCCGCGATTCAACACGTTGCCGCCGATTTTATACGGCGTATTGGTGGTGACGGCGTTCATGATCCCGGAACCGTATTCCAGCGATTTTTCATGGCTCAAATGCGGATTTTCACAAATCTCCCGGTACCGGCTCTTCCAGTCCTCGATCTGTCTGATGCAGCGGCGCGGATACTCGTCCAGCGGAATGTTGTATTCATCGATCAACTCCGGATAATTGCGCTTGATCCAGTACGGCATGTATTCGGCGCTGTGTTCGCTCGATTCGGTGACATAATAACCGAAGCGCCGCATGATTTCCAGCCGGACCATGTTGGTGCTCTTGTCCGCCTTCCCGTCGGCCCGGCGCCAGACATCCAGCTTCTCCGCGGCCAGCGCTTTGATCTCCGGATAAAGATCCCTGCCGTGCTCCCGGATATCCAGCAGCCAGCCCATGTGGTTGATGCCGGCCACCCAGTCGCTCAAGCCCGCCCGGCGTTCATCGGTCAGCAAACCGAGCGTTTCCAGCAAACTGGCGGAAACGCACTGCACCGAATGACACAGGCCGACGGTACGGATGGCGGAACCGCGCAGCATCGCGCCGGTCAGAATCGACATCGGGTTGGTGTAATTCAAAAACCAGGCGTCCGGACAGACCGCTTCCATGTCGCGGGCGAAATCCAGCATCACCGGGATGGTGCGCAGGCCACGGAAAATACCGCCGATGCCGAGCGTGTCGGCAATGGTCTGGCGCAAATTGTATTTCTTCGGAATCTCGAAATCGATGACCGTCGAAGGTTCATAACCGCCAACCTGGATGGCATTGACGACGAAGTCGGCGCCGCGCAGCGCCTCCTTGCGGTTCTCCACCCCGAGGTGAGCGGTGATCGTCGAACGGTTGTCGTTGATATTGGCATTCAAAGTCTGAAGCATTTTTTCGGACTCTTTCAGCCGCTGGCCGTCGATATCGTACAACGCGATGTGCGCATGCCGCAGCGCTTCGTAACACATCGTGTCGCCAAGCACATTCTTGGCGAAAACCGTGCTGCCCGCTCCCATGAAAGTAATTTTCGTCATCTGGTAGATCCCTGCCATTTGGTTATTAGGATTGAAAAATTCGATCGTCCCGACAATATAATCTGGATAAACCGCTTTGACAATATGATTTATGTGCTAAAAATAGTATTTTTGAGCTGGCCGCCGGCCGCACCGGCCACGGCTGCAAAGTGGACAAAATTCTCAATCCTGGTCAAAATTCCCATAAAAACCGCGTTCAAACATTGCTTTTCCGGACAAATCGGGTATATTAAACGGAATAAAAAAAATGCGGACCTCAGTCGGACAGTCGGCCGGGTTCGGAAAACAACCCATTCTTTAGCGAAACTGAGATTCACCATGCATGAAATTAGGAACATAGCGATTATCGCCCACGTCGACCACGGCAAAACCACTCTGGTGGACGAAATCCTCAAGCAGGCCAAAATTTTCCGCGACAATCAGGAAGTGGCCGAATGTTTCCTCGACAACAATGATCTCGAACGCGAACGCGGCATCACCATCCTGGCCAAAAATGTCAGCATCGAATACAAGAACGTCAAGATCAATATCCTCGACACCCCCGGCCACAGCGACTTCGGCGGCCAGGTCGAACGGGTGCTCAAACTGGCCGACGGCGTGCTGCTGCTGGTCGATTCGGCCGAAGGACCGATGCCGCAGACCCGCTTCGTGCTCGACAAGGCGCTGCAGCTCAACCTGCATCCGATCGTCGTCATCAACAAGATCGACAAACCGGACGCCCGGCCGAACGTCGTGCACGACAAGGTATTCGACCTCTTCTGCGAACTGGATGCCTCCGACGAACAGTTGGAATTTCCGGTACTGTACGCCAGCGGCCGCGACGGCTGGGCGGTACGCAATCTCGACGATCCGCGCACCTCGATCTTCCCGCTGATGGATGCCATCCTGGAACACATTCCGGCGCCGAAAAAACTCGAAGGCCCGGTCCAGTTGCAGGTGGCGACGCTGGATTACTCCGAATTCGTCGGCCGCATCGGCATCGGCCGGGTTTACCGCGGCCGGCTGGACACCCGCAAGGCCTTGACCCTGATCAAGCGCGACGGCAGCCGCAGTCCGGCCCACATCAAGCAGTTGTTCACCTTCGAAGGCGTCGGCCGCCGGGAAACCGACATCGTCGAATGCGGCGATCTCTGCGCCATCGTCGGCATCGAAGGCATCGATATCAGCGATACGATCGCCGATGCGGAATATCCGGAGCAGATGCCGCCGATCGCCATCGACGAGCCGACCATTTCAATGCTGTTCCGGGTCAACGATTCGCCGCTGTACGGCAAGGAAGGCAAATATGTCAGCAGCCGCCATCTGCGCGAACGGCTGTTCCGCGAAATGGAAAAAGACGTGGCGCTGCGGGTCGAGGACGTCAACGGCGAGGCGTTCAAAGTCAGCGGCCGCGGCGTGCTGCATCTGGCGATTCTGATCGAGACGATGCGCCGGGAAGGCTATGAGCTTTCGGTGGCCAAGCCGCAGGTGATCTGCAAAGTGATCGACGGCGTGCGGTCCGAACCGCTCGAAGTGCTGACCGTCGACGTGCCGGATGAATTCGCCGGCAAGATCATCGAGCTGGTCGGACTGCGCAAAGGCGAAATGCTCCATATGGAAGCGCGCGGCAACCGCCAACTGCTGGAATTCAACATCCCGACCCGCGGCCTGATCGGTTTCCGGAGCAAGGCATTGACCGCCAGCGCCGGCGAAGCGATCGTTTCACACCGTTTTCTGAAATACGCGCCGTTCCGCGGCGAAATTCCGCAACGCTCGGTCGGCACGCTGGTCAGCATGGGTTCGGGCCGGGCGGAAGCCTTCGCCATCGACGCGTTGCAGCAGCGCGGATTTTTCTTCATCACCCCGACGACCGAAACCTACGAAGGAATGATTGTCGGTGAACACTGCAAAGAAGGCGACCTGAACGTCAACGTCCAGAAAGCCAAACAGTTGACCAATATGCGCGCCTCCGGTTCCGACCGCAACCTGAAGATCGCCCCGGCCCGCAAAATGAGCCTGGAACAGGCGCTGGAATACATTGAGGACGATGAACTGGTCGAAGTGACGCCGCTGAACATCCGGCTGCGGAAATTCTATCTGACCGATCTGGAGCGGCGGCGGATGAAAAGCAGGAAACTGGGCGGCGAAACCGAAGCGTGACGCCTCTGCCGGCGGCATGAGGACCGCCGCAGTTCACATATTTTGGCCGTCCGGCGTGAAAACGTCGGACGGCCGCTTTGTTATTGGCCGCTTCCGGTGTTATATTAAAAACAGTTTTTGAGGAGTAAATACAGATTGGAAGCGAATCGAAAAAAATGAACGAAAATATTTCAAAAGCCGTGGCCGGTTTGCGGCCCATCGAACTGGCCGACGCCGCGTTGTTCCGCGCAGCTTTGCGACGACAGCCGCGCGTCAGTTGCGAATGCAGTTTCACCAACCTCTTCCTGTGGGGAGAAGTCTACGACAGTTGTTTCTTTGAATACGAGGGACGGCTGTTCGTCTACAGCAAACTGGAGCAGGTCCTGCAGTTTCCGTTCGGCCCTTTCCTGCCGCCGGAAAAATTACTCGAAATCGCCGGCATCCTCCAGGAAACCGGCCATACCCTGCACGGTTACTACGATGTGCCGGACGACTATCTGCTGCAGTTTCCCGAAGTCGCCGTGCTGTTCAAAGTGACTGGTTCGGAAGATTACGCCGATTATCTCTACTCGGTCCGGCACCTGACCGAATTGACCGGCAGCCGGCTGCGGAAAAAACGCAACCTGATCAAACAATTCCATGAAGAATACCCCGTTCACCGTATCGAACCGATCACCACGGCCAATCTTGAACTGGTGCGATGTCTCGCCGGGCAATTGAACGGCGAACAGGAGCAATCGCGTTTTATCGAGGAAGAAAATCTGGCACTGGAAAGGACCTGGCTATTTTTCGACCGCCCGGAATTGCAACTGGAAGGCATTCTGCTGTTTGCCGGCGATGCCCCGGTCGGCTTCTCGCTTTACAGCCCGCTGGGCGACGGCGTCTTCGACGTCCATTTCGAAAAAGCCGATCACCACCACAAGGGAGCCGGACAGGTCGTCACCCAGCAGATGGCGGCGACGCTGAACGGCCGGGCCGCGCTGATCAACCGCGAACAGGACCTGGGCGATCCCGGTTTGCGTCAGGCCAAGCATTCGCTGGACCCGCTGCTGCTCTACCGGCGTTCCGAGCTGGTGATGCACAGTTAAGGAAAGGCGGTTGACCGATGGATAAAATCATTTTACGCGACCTGCGGGTGGTGACGACGATCGGCACGCTGCCGGCCGAACGCCGGCAGCAGCGGGAGCTGCTGCTCAACCTCGAACTGGAACTCGACCTGAACGAAGCCGGCACCGGCGATGACCTGGCCCGGACAGTCAATTATCAGATGCTGGAACGGCAGATTCTGCAACTCGGGGCCGACAGCCGTTTTCGGCTGATCGAGCGTTTCGCCGCGGCAACGGCCGAACTCTGTCTAAGCCATGCGCCGGTCATGGCGGTCGAAGTGACCGTCGACAAACCAGGAGCGCTTGCCCATACCCGCAGCGTGGCGGTCAAATTGCGCCGGGAACGGAACAATCAATCAACCCTGTCATAAGGAGGAAGCCGATGGACGCCGAAAAAATTTACCGGATCGACTTTGAGACGCTGGAGCGTTTCATGCGTGAAGTTTTCGAAAAGAGCGGCGTCCCGGCCGCCGATGCGGCGATCTGCGCCGACGTATTGATCACGGCGGACAAGCTGGGCATCGATTCGCACGGCATCGGCCGCCTCAAACCGATCTATTACGACCGGATCAAAGCCGGCATACAGCAGCCGGTCACCCGGTTTGAAATCGTCCGCGAAAGCCCGACCACCGCGGTCATCGACGGCCACGACGGCATGGGCCAGGTCATCGCCAGACAGGCGATGCAGTTGGCGATCGACAAAGCAAAACAGTACGGCATGGGGATGACGGCGGTGCGCAATTCGACCCATTACGGCATCGCCGGCTATTACGCATTGATGGCGGCCGAACACGGCATGATCGGCATGACCGGCACCAACGCCCGGCCGTCGATCGCCCCGACTTTCGGCGTCGAAAACATGCTCGGCACCAACCCGTTGACCTTCGGCATGCCGACCGATGAACCGTTTCCGTTCCTGCTCGACTGCGCCACCAGCATTTCGCAGCGCGGCAAGATCGAAGTGTACGCCCGCGCCGGCAGGGAACTGCCGCCCGGCTGGGTGATCGGCGAGGACGGCCGAACCCGCACCGATACCGAACAGATCCTGATCGACCTGGTCAAGGGCAAAGCGGCGTTGACGCCGCTCGGCGGCATCGGCGAGGAACACGGCGGCTACAAGGGTTACGGTTACGCGACGGTGGTCGAAATCCTGTCGGCGGCGCTGCAGCAGGGCAGTTTCCTCAAGGGGTTGCTCGGGTTCAACGCCGACGGCAGCAAACGGCCTTATCACCTGGGACACTTCTTCCTGGCAATCAACATCGAATGCTTCACCGGCCTGGACAGTTTCAAAAAGACCGCCGGCGATATTCTGCGCGAATTGCGCGCCTCGCGCCGGGCGCCCGGCCAGCCGCACATCTACACCGCCGGAGAAAAGGAGTACCTGAATTATCAACGGCGCTTGAAAGAAGGCGTCCCGGTCAATCCGGCCTTGCAGAAGAACATCCGCGCCCTGGTCGACGAACTGGATTTGAAAGGCTACGATTTCGAGTTTCTACAAGAATAGAGCCGAATTCAAAACGATTGGTTCCGGGGCGGTGCCGGTCGGAGAAGAGCAGCCGACGGTATCCATTGTTCTATAAAAAAAACTTACAGAGGGCGCTGCCGGCGGTAAACCAGATCCGGCGGCTCCCAAGCGGCGATCATGCCCGTTTCGCTCCGGCCATCCAACCGGCCGAACAATTCGTCCGCCAGCAACTTTTCAATCCTCTCCGGCGCAGTTTTTTCCGGTCCGGCCAATTGCGCCGGAACCGGCAGCCGGCGCAGCATGTCCTTGATCAGCAGCACCCGGCGTTCTCCGTCCGAACTCCACGCGGAAAACTTCGGATACCCCTCCAGCAATTGCCGCAGACGGCGCGGCAGTTCGCGCCGCAGCGCCACCCGGGCGTCCGCCAGCTCCTGCCGCAGCAGCGAAGCCGACAGTCCCAGTTGCGCCCCCCAGTCCAGCAGTTGTTCCAACGGCTGTGCCGCCCGCAATTCCAACAGGAAATGTCCCAGTTGACGCCGCCGCACCCCTTCCCGGCCGCCCAGG
The DNA here is from genome assembly GCF_903645315.1 of Victivallis sp. Marseille-Q1083. Classification (NCBI taxonomy): domain Bacteria; kingdom Pseudomonadati; phylum Lentisphaerota; class Lentisphaeria; order Victivallales; family Victivallaceae; genus Victivallis; species Victivallis sp. Marseille-Q1083. The sequence goes on along the minus strand of NZ_CAHJXL010000001.1, from coordinate 3,359,134 downwards.
CCAACCCGGTAAACATCGACCAGAGTGAATTGCCGGTCATCCGGCCGATACAGGACATTGCCGAGATGAAAATCGGGATGATTGACGCCGCAGTGCCGGTAACGGCCCAGAAAATCCAGCAGCGCCGCATAAAATTCCGGCGCTTTTTCGGCACCGTAGACCAGTTCGCGGTAAAAATAGGAGTGAACATCTTCGCCGTCCGGCCAGCGGCGGGAAACGACCGCATTAAGACCGCCGCGCTGTCCCCAGCCGAGATATTCAACCACCGGCATACCGGCAGCGACCAGCCGACGCGCCGCGCCGTATTCCGCCGCCGCCTTCGGCCGCCAGCCGGCGCCCAGCCGGCGCAGGCGACCGGCCGGAAATTCGATCTTGACGTAGCAATCGCCGGTCAGGTAAACCCGCCGCACCGGATTGCGCTTGATGCAATTGGCTTCGGACAGCACGAACCCGGCCGCCTCGGCCGGACCGATGGCGCCATGCCAGCGCCAATTCTCCAGCGCTATCGTCATGAGACCTGGAAGCGGCCGACCAGAAAGTCGGTGCCGCCGAATTTACGAACGGTTGCCGTCACGGCCGGCCGGCCGAGGAACGGTCCGACCGCCCCCGGCACATCAGGAATTTCCCAGACCAGTTTCGCCCCGGCAGCCCACTGGACGAAACGCCGGTTGCCCAACAAAGTCTCAAATAATTCAATTGATCGGTCGTAAGGCGGGTCGCTGAAAATCAAATCGGCACCGGAAGACTGAAACTGAAAAGCCGCCGCCGCGACATCGCCGCAGACGACCCGGCATTCCGTTTCGACGCCACTTTTCCGCAACGCGGCAACATTGCGCTCGATCGCGGCACAATGCCGCCGTTCCTTCTCGACCATCACCACCAGCGCCGCCCCCCGGCTGGCCGCTTCCAGCCCGAGCGCGCCGCTGCCGGCGCACAGATCGAACACCGTCAAGCCGGTCAGATCACCGAGGCTGTTGAACAGCGCTTCGCGGGCCCGACCGGCCGTCGGCCGCACCGCCAACCCAGCCGGCACTTCCAGCACCAGGCTCCGTCCAACCCCGCCGATGATCCGCATCGCCATCTTATTCCCATTCGATCGTGCCCGGCGGCTTCGAGGTGATGTCGTAGACCACCCGGTTGACGCCGCGCACTTCGTTGATGATCCGGTTGGAAATCGTTTCCAGCAATTCGTACGGCAATTTCACCCAGTCGGCGGTCATGCCGTCGCAGCTTTCGACCGCCCGCAATGCAATCACATAATCGTAGGTCCGTTCGTCGCCCATCACCCCGACGGTACGCAACGGCAGGAATACCGCGAAGGTCTGCCAGATTTTGAAATACAAACCGGCCTTTTTGATTTCATCGACGACGATCTCGTCGGCATCGCGCAGAATATCCAGCGTTTCGGTCGAAACCGCCCCGAGATGGCGCACCGCCAGACCGGGCCCCGGGAACGGCTGCCGCATGACGACATCCTCCGGCAGACCGAGCTGCCGGCCGACCTCCCGCACTTCATCCTTGAACAGGCGGCTCAACGGCTCCAGCAATTTGAATTTCATCTCTTTCGGCAAACCGCCGACATTGTGATGGCTTTTGATCATCGCCGCCGGATTGCCGTCGATCGGCACACTCTCGATGACGTCCGGATAAGTGGTGCCCTGCGCCAGGAAAACGGCATCCTCGATCGCCGACGACGCTTCGTCGAACACCTGAACGAATTCATGACCGATGATTTTACGTTTGCGTTCCGGCTCGGCGACGTCCTTGAGTTTGGTCATGAACCGTTCGGTCGCGTCGACGTAAACCAGCTTCATCCGAAAATTGCGGCCGAACAAATCCTGAACCCGCTGCGCTTCGTTTTTGCGCAACAGGCCGTTGTTGACGAAAATACAGGTCAACTGCCCGCCGATCGCTTTGTTGATCAACGCCGCCGCCACCGAGGAATCGACGCCGCCGGACAACCCCAGAATCACCCGGTTCCGGCCGACCGTCTCCCGGATTTCACTGACCGATTGCTCGATAAAACCCGCCATCGTCCAATTGCCGGCACAGCCGCAGATATCATGGCAGAAATTGCAGATAATCCGTTTGCCCTGCGGCGTGTGAACCACCTCCGGGTGGAACTGAATGCCGAAAATATTGCGATCCTCGACGGTAACCGCGCAATATTCGCAGTTGTCGGTCGTCGCCAGCACCTTGAATTTGCCCGGCGGCGGCGCGGTCACTTTGTCGCCGTGCGACATCCACACCTGGATTTCGCCGGACAGGCCGTTGAACAGCGATCCGGAATCGGCGATCTTCAGCATCGCTTTGCCGTATTCGCGCGCCTTGCCGGGCGCCACCCGGCCGCCGAGGGTCATGATCAGCAGTTGCAGTCCGTAACAGATACCGAGCACCGGAATGCCGAGTTCAAAAATTTTCGGATCGCACTTCGGCGCGTTTTCCTGATAAACGCTGGCCGGTCCGCCGCTTAAAATAATGCCCTTCGGATTTTCCGCCAGAATCCGTTCCGCCGACGCGTGGAACGGCAGAATCTTGCTGTAGACGCTGCATTCGCGAATGCGCCGGGCAATGAGCTGGCTGTATTGCGAACCGAAGTCCAGTACGACAATTGTCTCAACAGTTTGCGACATCGCTTTCCCAATTCTGTTAGAGGTTGGTTTCATTCAAAATCATTCGTTATTACTATACTCCCGGAAATCGCTTTTTAAAGCACGCCCCCCGCGAAAACAAAAATCTTTTCCCCGCCCGGCCGGATTGGCAAAATCCGCAATCGGACGGTATAGTAAGCCAGGTTAAGGAAAAACGAACCAATCAAGGAATTTTCTGGAAAATGAGCGAGTTGCTTTATTGCTGTAAAATGCGTGATCTGTCCGACGATTACAATCAGACGGTCGAATTTCTGTCCGCCCTGGACGCCTATGTCGGCACCTGGGAAAACCGCGAGGAAAAATCCGTCTGGCACACCGTTTATACGCTGGACAAGGCGGCCGCGCTGGCGGCGATGGCGCAATTGCAGCAACTGCTGCCGCTGTGGGCGGAATACGGCATCCGCCTCTCGGCGCCGGAATATTTCGAACTGCCCAAAGAGGACTGGTCGGAAGTCTGGAAAAAATATTTCCACCTCATCCACATCGCCGACAACCTGGTCATCCGGCCGAGCTGGCTGGCCTATGAACCGAAACCCGGCCAGGCGGTCGTCGACATCGATCCGGGGATGAGTTTCGGCACCGGCCAGCACGCCACGACCGCCTATTGCCTGAAAACCCTCGCCCGGCTGGCCGGGCGGCCCGAAGTCCGTTCGGTCCTCGACGCCGGCTGCGGTTCCGGCATCCTGGCGATCGCCGCCGGAAAACTCGGCTACCGGCCGATCGACGCCTTCGACTACGACCCGGACGCGGTCAAAGTGGCCGCGGAAAACATTGCGATCAATCAGTTGACCGGGCAGATCCGCCTGTTCCAAGGAGATGCCGTCGGTTACGAGGCGCCGGAAGGCGGTTACGATCTGGCGCTGGTCAACATCCTCGGCCACATTTTGAAAGCCAATGCCCGCCGCATCGTCGGCTGGGTGAGGCCCGGCGGCTATCTGGCGCTGGCCGGTATCCTCAACAGCGAATTCGACGCCCTGGCGGCGGTTTTCACCGACGCCGGCGGCCGGGAGCTGGACCGCTTCACCGAAAAAGAGTGGACCAGCGGCCTGTTTTGCCGCAATTGAAGCGTGCAGAGCCGATTCCGGCAGGTCCGGGCACGATCCGGAGCGGTTGATTTTTTTTGAAAATCAAGGCAAGATCAATTTCCGGCTTCCAGCGCCTGCAGCTTGGCTTTGACGCCGTCGGTATCCAGACCATAGGACACATACTGCAGGGCCAGACGATAACATTCCGCCGCCAGGTCCGGCTTGCCGACCGCCAGGTAAATGTCGCCGGCATGCTCATAGATGACGCCGTCCTTCCGCTCCGTCTGCAATGCCAGCGCCTCTTCGATATAATCGACCGCTTCCCGGTATCTGCCGCGCCGGAAGCAGAGCATCGCCATGCTGTCCAATACATCGAACTCCCGGTCCTCCGCCAGCGCCAACCGGATTAATTTTTCCGCCTTGTCCAGTTCAATGTCCAAAATCGCCAGCGTATAACCGATGTTATTGGCATTCCGCGGCACATCCAGCAGCCCCATCGTCTCCATCTCAGAGCAAATCCTGATGGCCAACCCGGTATCATGCTGCAGCTCGGCCAGCGCCATCCATAAATTGTACACCCGCTCCAGACGTTGAAAGAAAACCTCGTTGACCGGCGCCGCCACCGCCTCGTCCTCCAGTTCGGTCAACAGCTCCCGCGCCTTCGACAGCGATTTTCGCCACAAGGCAATTTCGATTGAAGTGCATTTACGGTTGAATTCATCCTGTATTTTTCTATTCAGCCGCGCGGCTTTGTCGTATTGGCCCAAGGTCAGACAGCAGTGAATCAGCATCTGCCGGATGCCGTCGTTTTTCGGCAGCAGGAGCAAAATCCATTCGAATTGTTCCGCCGCCAGTTCATAATCGCCGCCGAGGAAGGCGGCATATCCCAGATTCAGCCGGTATTCCCGCTCCAGCGGGAAGAGCCGGCACAGTTTTTTCCACAATTCACAGGCTTCCTGGAATCGGCCGGCCCGCTGCCGCTGCTCCGCCAGCAACGTATACAGATCCGCCTTTCTGACGATATCCGGTCGTTTGATCAACCGGGCCACCAGCGTTTCGAACTCCGTGTCGCAGCCGAGATTCCGAAAAACCGTCAGCCGCTGCAGGGCGGAGTTCTCCTTCAGCTCATCGGCTTCCGCCAGCAACTGTTCCAACGTCGCCGCCAGCCGCTCCCGATAACGCTGCCGCGGGCTGTCCCGCCAGCCCAGCCACCCCCGGTCGTCCGAGGCATGCTCCGCCCCCAGCCGGTAGAAGATCGCCGCATTTTCCAGCAACCGCTCATGCCGGTAACCGCTGCCGCCGACCAGCTCCAGTTCGTCGGTCAATAATTTTTCCCCGGCTTCGAATTGCCCTTGGTTGGCATAGAGCAGCACCAGTCCGCCGATCAGTTTGACGTACTGCTCCGCCAATTCGGCATCCGTCCAGTTCCGGTCCGGCGGCAACCTCTTCCAGACCGCCAATCCCATCGCCAACTGCCGCTCGGAAGACAATGGCTCCCGCTCCAGATCGTTGCCTAATTCCAGGGCAACCATGTTCAGCATCAATGCCTGCGGATTGGCCTCGGCAATCTCGCACAGCCGGCGGATCACCGCTTCATCTATCGGATAACTCTGCTGCAACTGCTGCAGCAGAAGTTTCAACGGCAACCGGGCATCGGCATCGTTGGCCAGCGCCTGCAGCAGCCAGGAATTTTCATCGCCGCCCTCCTCACCGAGCAGCGCCATCGCAAACCCGGCTAACGCCTGCGCTTTCGGGGCCGCTTCGGCAACCGCCGTTTCAGCCGGCGGCGCACTGCCGTCCGCGTTCAACCAGTCGATACCGACCTCGCCGGCGCCGGCCATCCACGGCAAACTGCCGGCCAGGATGAATTTCCACCATCGTCGCATGATTCCGTCTTTCCCTATGCTGTTAATTCCAAACAGACCACCACCGCAGACCGCGCCGCCGGCCGACTGCCGGGCACCTTGCCTGAACAAAAAAATAACGCTCTCCCATTGAAAATTCAAGCGGAAGAGCGTTGAACGGACTCTTTTTATCCCACAACCAAGCCCCGGCAATCCGGCAGGACTTACTTGTTCTTATGCCGCAAAGACTTGAGCTGCTTTTTACGCTTGTGCTTGGCGATTTTTCTCCGACGCTTCTTCTTAAGGTTACCCATTTTGAATCCTTGTTACTGAAAATTAATGGATGCAGAGCTCAGCTTTAATTTGCCTGCAGGGAATTCATCAGTTTGTCGAGCTGAGATTTCTTGTTGGCCACTTTATTGCGATGGATTACACCGACTTTGGCCGCTTTGTCGAGTTTGCTGCAGCACATTTTGAGCAGTTCGGCCGCCTGGGCAGCATCGCCGGAACTGACGGCGGCGCGGAATTTCTTCTCAAAGGTTTTCAACGCGCTGGTACGGGCTTTGTTGCGCTGATTGGCCAGCTTGCTGGTCCGCAACCGCTTGATGGCGGATTTCAAATGAGGCATTTCAATTCATCCTTGCTTTTGAGTTTTTACTTCTAAAAAAAGTGTATTCTTCACATTCATTGGCCACGGTCTTTCGTCCGAAAAAATCCACACCGGCTCGGACCATGACCGACAATCTCTAACAAGCCAGTAAAAATGCCACAACTTTCGTAATATTCAAGCCATAAATCACTTTTTACCGGCAAAAAAATCGAAATATCGCCGTTTTTGCCGGCCGGATCACGGAATAATCACCGGAAAAAGTGATTGATGCTCTTGATACTTCCACTTTCCTGATTATATTATCTCCTGAGTTCTGGTAAAGACGACGAAAAATTGTAGACTCAGCAAGGGAAGTGGGTGAGTTTTACCCGCTTTTTTTGTTTTGTGTTGTCCGGCTGTTCCGGTTTCGCCGGAACAATTTAGTTACTCAACAATTGTCCGCTTCGGCAGCAGAGAAAGGGTTGAAAAGTGAGCAACGAATTATTGACTATTTTAGAATATATCGAACAGGAACGCGGCCTCAACCGTGAACTTCTGGTCAAAGCGGTCGAAGGCGCGCTGTTGTCCGCTTCGCGCAAAAGCATCCATCCGGCCAGCAAACTGCGGGTCGAAGTCGACCCGAACACCGGCGCCATCCACGCCTGGGCGACGCTGGAAGTGGTCGAAAGCAATCCGACCAACGACCAGTTGGTCATCGAACGCGCCCGCGAGAAGCTGCCCGACGTCAAAGTCGGCGACATCGTCGAATGGGAAGTGACGCCGCGCAATTTCGGCCGCATCGCCGCCCAGACCGCCAAACAGGCGATCATGCAGCAGTTGCGCAAGGCCGAAAAGGAGATCGTCCGCGACGAATTCGCCGACCGGGTCGGCCAGATCATCAACGGCATCGTCCGCCGCTTCGAAAACGGCAACATCATCATCGACTTCCAGAAGGCCGAAGGCATCCTGAGCTCCCGGGAAAAAATCGCCGGCGAACAGTACATGCCCGGCGATCGGATCAACGCGCTGCTGCTGAAGGTCGACATCCTGAGCGCCGGCCCGAGCCTGATCGTCTCCCGGACCCATCCGGATTTCGTGCTGCGTTTGTTCGAACGGGAGGTCACCGAAATTCACGACGGCGTCGTCCAGATCAAAGCGATCGCCCGGGAAGCCGGCAGCCGGACGAAAATCGCGGTAGTCAGCACCGATTCCCATGTCGATCCGGTCGGCGCCTGCGTCGGCCTGCGCGGCATCCGGGTGCGCAACATCACCTCCGAACTCAACGGCGAACGCATCGACATCATCCCGTATGACGAGGACATCCGCAAATTCGCCGCCAATGCGCTGCAGCCGGCCAAGGTGCAGTCGGTCGAAGCCTTCCCGGACAAACGCGAACTGATCGTTTACGTCACGGCGGAACAATCGAAGCTGGCGTTCGGCAAGAAAGCGCAGAATGTCCGCCTGTCTTCAAAATTGCTGGGCTGGAACATCAGCATTCAGACCGCCGGCGAAAAACCGACCGAATCGCTGGAAGATAAAATCCGGCGGGCGAGCAAAGCGCTGGCCAAGGAGCTCGACATCCGCGAGGAAACGGCCTATACGCTCGTCTGCAACGGCTATGTTTCCGTCGAAGGCGTGAAAACGGCAGGCCGGGCGCAGATACTTGAAATTCCGGACATCGATGCCGCCGAAATCGAAGCGGCCTTTGACCGTTTGGACCAATGAGCCGCCAAGGCCCGCCCCGACGAAAACTGATTAAGGAGAAATGACAAAGCATGAAGAAAATCAAAATAAAAAACATTGCCGAACGTTACGGGGTGTCGCCCAAAACCATTCTCGACGAACTGGCCACCCAGGGAATCGAGCTGGAAAATGCCAGCGGTTATATTCCGAATGATCTGGTCGATCTGGTCGAAGAGTATTTCGAAGGTCTTTACGGCAACAAGGACAAGGACGCCAAAAAGAAAGACGAAGAAGCCGGCGGGGCGAAAATTCACCTCAACAGCCCGATTATCGTCAAAAATCTGGCGGAAGCGCTCAACCGGAAGCCCAACGAGATCATCAGCGACCTGATGAAACTCGGCGAACTGGCCAGCATCAACCAAGCGCTGCCGGAAAATATCGCGAAAAAACTCTGCAGGAATTACCGGGTCGAACTGGTTGTCGACGCCAAAACCAAAGCCCAGCCGGGCAATGGCGGCACCGGTTCCGCGCCGGAGGACAACGGTTACGAACTTGATCCGGAGCCGGAAACCAATCCGAAGAATTTGCGCGAGCGGCCGCCGATCGTCACATTTATGGGCCACGTCGACCACGGCAAAACTTCGCTGCAGGACAAAGTGCGCCACACCAACGTCGTCGCCGGGGAGTCCGGCCGCATCACCCAGCACATCGGCGCGTCGACGATCGTTTACCACAATCGCCCGATCACCTTCATCGACACTCCCGGCCATGAGGCGTTCACCCACATGCGTTCGCGCGGCGCCAACGTCACCGATATCGTCGTGCTGGTCGTCGCCGCCGACGACGGCTTCAAGCCGCAGACGGTCGAAGCGCTGAATCACGCCAAAGCCGCCGGCGTGCCGATTATCGTCGCCATCAATAAAATCGATCTGCCGGACGCCAATCCGGACCGCGTGCTGCTGCAAATGCAGCAGAACAACCTGATGAGCGAAGACTGGGGCGGCGAAGTCGGCACGGTACGGGTTTCCGCCAAGACCGGCGAAGGGATCGACAACCTGCTGGACCGCATCCTGCTGGAAGCGGAAATTCTCGAACTGAAAGCGGCGCCGAAACGCTCCGCCAAGGCGATCGTCATCGAATCGCAGGTCGAACAGGGCCTCGGCTCCACCGCCAGTGTTCTGGTCCAGGACGGGACGCTGAAGGTCGGCGATATCGCGCTGTGCGGTGAATTCATGGGTAAAATCAAAGCGCTCTTCAACGACAAGGGCGAACGGGTGAAATCCGCCGGTCCGAGCATGCCGGTCCGGGTGGTCGGGCTTTCCGGCGTACCGGAAGCCGGCGCCAGGCTGGTCGTCTGCCGCAACGAGAAACAGGCCAGGCAGGAAGCGGAAGCCCGGACGGAAAGCAGGCGCAAAAACAGCCTGGCGCAGGATACCATCGCCAATGTCGACGACCTGTTCAGCCGCTTGAACAGCCAGAACGTCAACAGCCTGCAGTTGATCATCAAATCCGACGTCAAAGGCTCCGGCGAAGCGATCGAGGATTCCCTGAACAAACTGCCGTCCGACAAGATCAAAGTCGAAGTGATTATGAACAGCGTCGGCGCCATCACCGAAAACGACGTGATGCTGGCGGCGGCCTCCAACGCGATCATCGTCGGATTCCACGTCCGGGTCAATCCCGGCGTCAACGATCTGGCCAAAAAACAGAACGTCGAAATCCGGCTGTACAGCATCATTTACGAACTGCTGAACGACATCACCGACGCGCTGACCGGCAAACTCGAACCGGAAAAACGCGAAAAAATCCTCGGGACCGCCAAGATCCTGCAGATCTTCGAATTGAGCAAAGGTCCGAAAGTCTGCGGCTGTATCGTCGACAGCGGCTTCATCAAAGTCGGCGCCAAAGCGCGGGTGTTCCGTCAGCGTCAATTGATCTACAACGGTGAAATCCTGTCGCTGCGCCGTTTCCAGGACGATGTCAAGGAAGTGAAGAACGGTCTGGAATGCGGCATCCGGCTGGACAATTTCGCCGATTTCCTGGAAAACGACCTGATCGAAGCCTATGAAATCGAATTGAAAAAAGCAACTCTGTAACTTCGCGAGGTGAACCATGGGAACAGTCGACCGTCTTACCCGGGTCAACGCGCTGCTCAAGCGGGAACTGGCCGGGCTGATTGAACGGAATTTGAGGACCAATGGCCGCGCTGTTCTGGTATCGGTCACCGAAGTCAAATGTTCGGTGGACTTGCGCCACGCGGTCGTTTATGTCAGCATCTTCGGCGGCGACGCCGCCGTCCGGCGCGATATCCAGCAGGAGCTGGCCGACAACCGGAAGGAATTCCAACGCCACATCGGGGCGAACCTGTCGTTCAAGAACACGCCGGTTCTGGAATTCCGGCTCGACGACCGGCTGGCCGCCGGCGACCGCATACTGGAACTGCTGAACGAGCAGGAAGAAAAGAATGGCGAAAGCACAGATTGATTACCCGGCCGCCGCCGATTTTCTGAAACGGCACCGCCGCCTGCTGATTTTCGCCCACGAACGGCCGGACGCGGACGCGGTCGGCGCCAGCCTGGCGCTGGCCGCTTTTTTGAACGACAACGGCCGCCGGGCCGCGGTTTATTTTCAGGAGACGCCGGGATGCCAGTACCGGCGTTATTATGCCGGGGCAGCTCTGGCCGGGGCGGAAGATCTGGCCGAAGCCGACGGCTGGGTCCTGCTGGACACGCCGAACCCGGAACGGGCGGCGGTTCCCGACGGCTGGGACCTGCGCGCCCCGGCCCGGCCGCTGCTGGTCATCGACCACCATCCGGACAACCGTCTTTTCGCGCCGACTCTGCTGGACGCCGCCGCGGCCGCCAGCGCGGAAATCATCTACCGGATCAGCCGGGAACTGCCGGAATGGCGCTTGACGCCGGCGGCCGCCACCCTGCTGATGCTCGGACTGATCGGCGACACCGGCGGCTTCCGGTTTGAAAACACCAAACCGGATACGCTGCGGCACGCCGCCAGCCTGCTGGAACTCGGTGCCGACTATTCGCAGGTGGTCAACGATTTATTTTTCAACATTCCGTTGAACCAGCAACAGTTGGAGGCGGATTTGATCCGGCACCATCTGCATTTGCACTGCAACGGCCAGTTCGCCTGTGCCGTCGTCACGCCGGAACTGCTTGAGCGCCACGGCATCGACCTGAAAAATGCCGAAGGAGTCATCGACACCGTCCGCGCCACCGCCGGCACCCGGGTTGTCGCGCTGCTCAGCCAACGCAACGGGTCCTACAAAGTTTCCCTGCGCAGCAAGGACCGGGCCTTGTCGGTCGGCGCCGTCGCCCGCGCCCTGAACGGCGGCGGCCACGAACTGGCGGCCGGCTGCACCATCGAAGCCGGCTCATTCGAGGCGGCCGAACAAATTTTACTAGCACACATTCAGGAATTGTTTTGATGCGCCACCGTTTTACCAAACATCGTTTCCCGCCGTTTCTCACCGACGGGGTGTTGCTGATCGACAAGCCGCCGGAATGGACCAGTTTCGACGTCGTGAATTTCCTGCGCAGCCGGTTCAACATTCCGAAAGTCGGCCACTGCGGCACGCTCGACCCGGCCGCCACCGGCCTGCTGGTCGTCGTGCTGAATCAATTCACCCGCCTGAGCCAGAAACTCAGCGGCCACGACAAAACCTACCAGGCCACCTTGCTGCTCGGCACCGAAACCGATTCGCAGGACATGGACGGCAACATCACCGCCGAACACGATTATTCAGCGGTCACCGCCGGGGAACTCCGCCGGACGATCGCCGGTTTCATCGGCGATCAACTGCAGACGCCGCCGATGGTTTCGGCCGTCAAAAAAGACGGCAAACGGCTCTACGAGCTGGCCCGTCAGGGGCTGGAGGTTTCCCGCGAACCGAAACCGATCCGCATCGCATCGATCGAAATTTCCCGAATCGAGCTGCCTTACTGCGATTTCACGGTCCAGTGTTCGAAAGGCACTTATATCCGGACTTTATGCGCGGACATCGGCCGCCGGCTCGGCTGCGGCGCCGCACTGTTCCGCTTGCGACGCCTCCGGAGCGGTCCGTTCCGCCTGGAAGACGCCATTCCGCTTGAGACGCTCAAAACCTGGGAACAGCCGGAACTCGAACGCTGCATCCGGAATTTTTTGGCAACGCAGATGGCCGCCTACAGCGGCGAATTTGACAACTAGTGGAGGTAAGACCATGGCGCCGATGATTACTCCGAAAGAAATTGAAAAGGTCCTGAACGGTGCGCTTGCCGCCGCGCCGGGCGGCCGAATCACCGTTGCCCAGCTCGCCGGCCTGCTGCCGGCGATGGAAACCGACGAAGACCGTGAAAAGTTGTTCGAACGGCTCGAACGCGAACTGGACGGCCATGAACGCCTGTTCCGCAATTTCGCCGACGGCAGTTATTCGCTGCGCGAACGCTTCTTCAACGGCCAATGTTTCGTCGTCACGCCGGACGACTATGAGATCGAACACAACATTCTGGTGCCGGGGCACCGTTTCGCCGCCTTCTGCGCCGAAGACGTCTTCCCGTCGGAAGTGACGCTGTTGAGCAGCAACGCCGGCCGGGAGCTGGAAACCCGGCGCTTTGACGCCGGACTGCCGGAAGTCATCCACTATCATCTGCTGCTCGGGTCCGAGCAGCTGTTCGACTTTTTCATCGCCGAAAGTCCGGCTAACGCGGCGCTGTTGAACCATGACGCCGCCCCGGTCAAGACGGTGGAGCTGAATGTCTTCGACCTGACCGAATTTTACCGGCAGAATCAATTCAGCAGCGGTGACGCCTTGCTGCTGACCGTCGAAAACTGGGAAGACGGCGTGTTCCGTTTCCAGTACCTGAGCAGCCTGGAACGGCGGGATCAGGCGGTCAAGCAATGGATCAAGGCGTTCGACACGGCCCTGGAGCAGGTCATCGACCGTTTCGATGATTATCTGGAAATTACCGACCAGTTGCGCTGGGGCTATTTCCTGGGCGGCGCCGCATTGTTCGGCAACACCTCGGCCTCGCTGGACGAATATATCCAGAACACTTCAGCGATCGCCGTCAACGTCGAAAATTCCGGCCATTCCGTGCTGGTCAAAAAGGATTTCGCCCGCGACGACGAACTGCTGGTCCCGGATGAAGTGAGCATCTCCCGCGGCAACGTTTCGAATTTCAACGACATCCTGCGGGACATCGGCACGACGCTGACCGCCGCCGAAGTCGACAGTTATATGCTCGACCAATGTTTCCGGCGCGACCTGGCGTTCGACAGCTTTTTCAGCCGCTGTTTCGGCGACCGCAAACTCGCCTTTGCCGACGAGGCGCAGGAAGTCAGCTTCCTGAACCAGTTGGAAGAGCGCTGGGAAAATCTCAGTGAAACCTATAACCGCTACGAAGATGAGGCGAAAGCGGAACTCCGCAGCCAGATCCTCGACCTCGTCGACGAGCGGACCGCTTTTTTCGACACGCTGCAGGCGCTGGAAGTGGAAACCGACCATTTGCCGGAGAGTGAGATGCGCCGGCTGGCGGAGAGCGCGCTGTACCTGAGCAACCTGCTGGATTTGCTCAATGCGCCGGGCAACACTTTGCAGGAGTCCGAAGCGGAGGAGCTGGCCGAGCTGATCGACGAGATGGCGGTCACCCAGGAAGAGGCGATCGCCGCCTTGAACGCCTTCATGGAGAAAGGTTCCGAAGGTTGAACGGCGCATGGTTGATCTGGGAGACTACTACATCCCGGCCGGGGATCTGCCGGAGGAGCTGAGACCGCCGGAACCGGTGCCGATCGACGGTGCATTGATTCTGCGCGGCACCCGGATGTTCTTCGCCCCGACCGGGCCGCTGAAACAGGCGGCGGCTTTCGGCGGCCGGCCCTATGAATACCGGGCCCAACAGGGAATCATGGCCGAAAAAACCGCCGAAGCACTGGCCGAAAACCACAACTTATGCGTCGAGGCTCCGACCGGCGTCGGTAAAAGTTTCGCCTACCTGGTGCCGGCGCTGCTCTACGCCCATCAGGCGCCGCAGCCGGTCATCGTCAGCACCGAAACCATCAATCTGCAGGAACAGTTGATCGAAAAAGACCTGCCGCTGCTGCGGAAACTGTCTGGCCTGGAATTCAAGGCGGCGCTGGCCAAGGGACGCGGCAACTATCTCTGCCTGCGCCGCCTGAGCATGCTGACCGGCGACCAGCGCGACCACTTCCTGCCGCTGCCGTCGCTGACCCTGGAAATCGACCGCTTGAAACGCTGGTCGGAGACCACCGAAGACGGCAACCGCGATTCGCTGCAGCACCGGGTGGACAATCTGGCCTGGAGTTACGTCTGCTGCGAAGGCGGCAACTGCCGCGGCCAGCGCTGCGGCCATTACCGCCGCTGCTTTTACTGGCGCGCCCGGCTGGAATGGGAAGCGGCCGATATCATCGTCGCCAACCACGCTCTGTTCCTGACCGATTTGAAAATCCGCCGGCAATCCGACGCCTCGCTGCTGCCGGCCTACAGTGCGGTGGTCATCGACGAAGCCCACACGCTGGAAAACAATGCCGCCGAACATCTCGGCCTGGCGATTTCCCAGAACGGTCTGACCGGCTTTTTCAACCGGCTGTTCAATCCGGACAACGCCAAAGGATTGCTACTGCGCGGCGGCGAGGAAGCGCTAGAACTGCGCCGGGAAATCACCGAGATCCGGGAGAAAATCAACCTTTTCTTCGGCGTCATCGCCCGGAGCCTGGAAGAAACCGGCGAAACCATCCTGCGGCTCCGGGAGCCCAACCTGTTTCCGGACAATCTGACGCCGGCGCTCGGCAAATTCCGCCAGCAACTGGCCGACTATATCGAGCTGCAGGAGGATAAGGATTACAAGGCGGAGCTGTCCAGCAAAGTCGCCTGGTGCGACGAATTCATCGACGGCATCACCCAATTCCTTCAGATGGGGCTGCCGGACCACGTCTATTGGATTGAGCGGCAGCGCGACAGCATCAATTTGCTGGCGGCGCCGTTGAATGTGGCGGCGATGCTGGAAGAGCAGTTGTTCCGGCAGGCCTTTCCGGTCATCCTGAGCAGCGCGACGCTGACGGTCGGCAACCGCTTCGACTATTTCCGCAGCCGGGTCGGGTTCTGTGAAGGCGCCGAACTGCAACTGGACTCGCCGTTCAGCAGCGAACAGGTCAGGCTGTGCATCCCCCGCCAGATGCCGGAACCGACCCAACCGGCTTACCAGCAGGCGCTGTTCCGGGAAATTCCGCGTTTCATCGAACGCACCCACGGCAAGGCGTTCGTGCTGTTCACCAGCTATCAATTGCTGCGGCAATGCGCCGACCAGTTGAAAAGCTTTTTCTTCGACCAGGGACTGCAACTGCTGATCCAGGGCGAGCAATTGTCGCGGTCGGCGATGCTCAAAGAGTTCAAAAGCGACATCGATTCGGTAATTTTCGGCACCGACAGCTTCTGGACCGGCGTCGATGTGCCCGGCGAAGCGTTGAGCAACGTCATCGTCACCAAACTGCCGTTCGCCGTCCCGTCGCACCCGCTGATCGCCGCCCGCAGCGAACGGCTGGAAGCCGCCGGCAAAAGCTCTTTCATGGATTACAGCCTGCCGGAAGCGGTGTTGAAATTCCGCCAGGGCGTCGGCCGGCTGATCCGCAGCCGGGCCGATCGCGGCATCATCGTCATCCTCGACCGGCGCATCGTTTCCAAACGCTACGGCAAAATCTTCCTCGACTCCATCCCCCCCTACCCGGTCGAATACTGCTGAAGCAACCGGGCGGAAAAAAAATGCCGGGCACTCCCGGCATTTTGTGCATCCATCAAACCCGAGCCGGCTTACTACTGCTTCATCATTTCCAAATAACGCTCGGCATCCATCGCCGCCCGGCAGCCCATGCCGGCCGCCGTGATCGCCTGCCGATAGGCGTTGTCCGCACAATCGCCGGCGGCAAACACCCCGGCCAGGTTGGTACAGCTTTTGCCGTCCTTCAACAGGATGAAACCATGGCTGTCGACATCGATCTGACCGCGGAACAAACCGGTGTTCGGATCGTGTCCCAGCGCGGCGAAATACCCTTTACAGGCAATTTCGCTCTGTTTGCCGGTCTTGATGTTTTCGACGATCACGCCGTCCACCTCCGTTTCGCCGAGGACATCGACCACTTTGCTGTCCCAGACGAAACGGATTTTCGGGTTGTTCAGGGCACGTTCCGCCATGATTTTCGAAGCGCGCAACTGATCGCGCCGGTGGATGACGATCACTTCGCTGGCAAAACGGGTCAGGAAATTCGCTTCCTCCATCGCCGAATCGCCGCCGCCGATGACCACCACCGGAACATTCTTGAAAAAAGCGCCGTCGCAGGTGGCGCAGGCCGACACCCCGTGCGTTTTCAACCGTTCCTCATTGGGCAAGCCGAGCCAGCGCGGCGAAGCGCCGGTGGCGATAATCAAGGTTTTCGTCTCGATCTTTTCGCCGGATTCCAGCGTCAGGGTCTGAACGCAACCGTCGGTCAGCGCCGCTCCGGCCACCACTTCATATTCGATCCGGGTGCCGAAACGCTCCGCCTGCTGCTGCATTTCAATCATCAGGTCGTAGCCGTTGATGCCCTGCCGGAAGCCGGGAAAATTCTCCACTTCACTGGTCTGGGTCAACAATCCGCCCGGCAAGGTGCCGGCCAGCAGCAACGGGGACAAATCCGCCCGCGCCGCATAAATTCCGGCCGTCAGCCCGGCCGGACCGCTGCCGATAATCACCATTTTTTCCATATTTCAATACCTCCCGCGTTTCCAAAACCAAGCCGCTTCCAGCTTCGAAAAAAAATAAAATTACGGATCGCTTCCGCCACGCTCCGCTGTCCTTCGCCATAACAATGAACCCCGTTCGGGGGATTTTCAACCACCGGGCCGGAAAAAAATGAATAGTTCAGGAAAATGCGGTTTTTTTCACGTTTTTTTCATTTTATAATTTGTATTATCCGGAATTTGCGGCATTTTCACAACTTATCGTTTGAAATTGTTGATTTGTGTATTGGATCACTCAGTAAAAAAAAGAGCAACGGACGAACATAAGGGGCGGCTTTCTCAAACCAGCGGCAAATCCGACTTTGAGTGATTGGTTTTTCAATGGTTAATTTTTTTTCAAGAGCAATGGAAATGCTCTTCAAAACAAAAGGTACACAACAATGAGAGTTCACCCGCTGGATTATTATTCGAAATGCGATTGGAATGCGATCCGGGAAGAAGCCGATCGGCATGAAACTCCGTTTCTGGTGGTAAACCTGAATGTGGTCGCCCGACAATATGCCGAATTGATGCACCAATTTCCGTTCGCCAAAGTCTATTACGCCGTCAAAGCCAACCCCGGCATCCCGGTGCTGGAACTGTTGCGGGACCTGGGCAGCAACTTCGACATCGCGTCGGTTTATGAACTGGACCGGGTGTTGTCGCTCGGCGTCGAGCCCTCCCGGCTCAGCTACGGCAACACGATCAAAAAGGCGCGTGACATCCGTTATTTCTATGAAAAAGGCGTCCGGCTGTTCGCTTCCGACAGCGAGGCCGATATCCGCCAGCTCGCCCAGGAGGCGCCGGGCTCCAGGGTATTCCTGCGAATTCTGACCGAGGGAGCCGAAACCGCCGACTGGCCGTTGTCGCGGAAATTCGGCTGCCATCCGGATATGGCCATTGATTTGCTCGTGCTGGCCCGCGAACTCGGGCTGGAGCCTTACGGCATCTCCTTCCACGTCGGTTCGCAACAGCGCGACATCGGCACCTGGGATTCGGCCATCGCCAAAGTCCGTTATATTTTCGACTACCTGGCCGAAGAAGGCATCAAGCTGAAAATGATCAACATGGGCGGCGGATTCCCGGCCAATTACATCTCCAAGATCAATTCGATGAACGTTTACGCCGATGAAATCAACCGCTATCTGCAGGAGGATTTCGGCGAGGATTTTCCGGAAATCATTCTCGAACCCGGCCGGTCGATGGTCGGCGAATCCGGCGTGCTGGTCAGCGAAGTCATCCTGGTTTCCCGCAAAACGAAACTGGGCGTCGACCGGTGGGCATACATCGACGCCGGCAAATTCAACGGGCTCACCGAAACCTGGGACGAGTGCATCAAATATCCGATCTACTGCGAGCGCCCCGGCGAATTGACCGAGGATTTCATCATCGCCGGTCCGACCTGCGACAGCCAGGATGTCATGTACGAACATTTCCGCAACCGGCTGCCGAAAGACCTGGCGATCGGCGACCGCATTTACTGGTTGAGCACCGGCGCGTATACCAGCAGCTATTCCTCGGTGGAATTCAACGGCTTTCCGCCGCTGAAGACTTATTTCGTCAAATGATCCATGCCCGGCGTTTCGCCGGCGCAAATCAGTCATAAAAATTAACATGCCACGCGCCGGCGGCCAACTTTTTCCTCCTCGCCGCCCTCTCCTCCCCGCGGGCGGTCCGGACCGCCCGCGGCATGTTGCGCGGGGACGGCGGTTCCGCCCGGCATCCTGCGATCGGATATATTCAAGAAGAATTATCATTTTTAAAGCGCTGTTTTCTTGTCGCGCTGGAAAATATCGATAAAAGTGGTATATTGATTCGATTATATTGAATAAAAATATTTTGCGGACCACAGATTATGGAAAAATTGTATTTGGGCATCGATATCGGTTCTACCACGTTGAAGGCGGTCCTGTTGACCGGCCGCGGCAAGGTCAAACACTCGCTCTATCAGCGGACGCGGCCGGTCGGCTCCGGCAAAATCCGTTGTTCGGGGGCCTGCTCCCGTTGCGGCGCCTGCAACTTCGGCGCGCTGCGGCAGACCATCGACGACTTCCTGGCGGAAGCCGGTGTTGACGGTTTCGATAAAATCAGTTGCACTGTGGTCACCGGCAGCCAGATCATCGAGGACACCAAACGTTTCATCCCCTACGATTTCCGGGTCAGCGAAGTGTCGGCGCATGTGGCCGGCGCCCGCCATTATTATCCGGATTGCCGGGCCATTCTCGACGTCGGCGGCCAGGACAGCAAGGCGATGATCTACAATCCGAAAATGCACATGTGGAATTCCAAAATGAGCGGCATTTGCGCCGCCGGCACCGGCGCGTTTCTCGACAGCGTCGCCGGGAAGCTGAACATCCCGGTCGAAGAGATGGCCGACCGCGCCAACTACGACAGCGACCTGGAATTCTCTTCGGTTTGCGCGGTGCTGAGCGCCACGTCGATCAACAAATTCAAAAACCGTTATCCGTTGAGCGAAATCATCGGCGGCGCCTGCCGGGCGCAGGCCCGGACGATCATGTCCGGCGTCGGCGAACTTTTTCTCAATTACAAAGGTGACATCATCTTCCAGGGCGGCGTCGCCTACAACCGGGCCGTCGCCTATTTCCTGAAGGAAATTACCGGCAACAACATCATCATCCCGGAATTTCACAGCGTCATGGGGGCCCTCGGTTCCGCCTGCCTGGCCCGGCAATTCACCGAGCTGAAAGGCAAGCTCAAGGAAAATATCGATTACTTCGGATCGCCCAAACAGTTGAAATCAGTGACCCTGCGGGCCAAGAGCACCAAGGCCGACTTCCTGTCGCCGAGCGACGCGCCGCTGGTCTGGCGCAATCTGTTCTTTCCGGCGGAAATTCTCAACGCCCTGGACGTCCGGATGCTGACGCTGGAAACCTATGCGGCATTGTTCGCCCGCGGCCAGCGCCGGATCAAAAAAGCGTTCGACCGGGCCGCCTGCAAGGGATTTTCCGGCGAAACCTGCTCGTTCCTGCGGGTGCTGGAGGGAACTGAGCTGCCCAAGCCGGTCTTCGGCGTTTCCACGTCGCAGCCGTGCCAGCAGGGCGAGCGCATCTTTCGCGACCTGGTGCGCACCTATGATGTCGAAGAGAATTTCTTTTCGCTGCATACGCCGTTGAGCACCAGCAGCCATGCAGTCGAACACGTCGCCGAAGAACTGGAAGCCGCCGTCAGCATGATCGAAAAGCGCATCGGCCGCAAAATGGATTCCAAACGGCTGGCCGAGGCATGCGAGTTGTCCAACGAGGCGCGCTATTATTCCAAGCTGTGCAATGAGCTGCGTTTCAACAGCCCGCCATTGATCCGCGGCACCCAGGCGGTTTATTACGCGGCAATTTTCGCCCAGTCCTGGGGCAAGCGGGATCTGGTGGAGATCAACAAGACCCTGTACCGCGAATTACAGGAACGGCGCGACGAAATCGGCGACACGATCGCCATCGACGATACGCACCGCATCCTGTGGCTGCACCTGCCGCCGTTCTACGACAGCTCGCTGCTGGACTACATCGAAATGGAATGCCATGCGCCGATCGTCTTCGAAGAAGTCAACTTCATCGGCTGGGAGCCGCTGGACCCGACTGATCCCTACCGTTCGCTGGCCCGCAAAATGCTGACGGTCGGCTTCCTCGACCCGACCCAGCGGGTCAAGGTGATCACTGAACGCTCCCGCGAGGCGAAATTCAACGGCTGCATCCTGTACAACCACGGCTTCGGCCGCTGTTCGATGTCCGACAGCTCCTTCATCAAACACCTGCGTGAAGAACTGAACAAAGCGGAAATACCGCTGCTGGTGCTGGACGGCGACTGCATGGACCGGACCATCGACCCGTGCAGCACCTACACGAAAATCAGCGCTTACATCGAAGCTTTGAATGAAAACCGTTACGGTAATATTTTCGGGCCGTTGTCGGCAAACGCCAGGGAGGCAAACCAATGATCAAACGCGAGGGAGAATACCGGGTCGACCGGCGCCGGGAAATGCGCGGCGGCAACGGGGAAGTGAAAATCGAACATTTCTGGGAAGCGGGCAGCGAAATGCTGGCGCCGAACCGGATGTTCGCCCGCCTGACGCTCAATCCGGGCTGTTCCATCGGTTTTCACCGGCATGAGGGCGAGGAGGAAGTTTTCGTCATCGTCAAAGGCACCGCCGAAGCCGACGACAACGGCGCCGCCGTCCGGCTGCAGCCGGGCGATACCATTCTCACCGGCAACGGAGCGGGCCATTCGATCAAATGCGTCGGCACCGAACCGCTGGAGATGATCGCGGTCATCTCCAGCTATCCGGCGTCAAATTAATATTACAGGGGGGAGAGTTGCTGCAGTCATGAGTCTGGATCGGAATTTACTGCTGAAGCTGGCGGCCGAATACGGCACGCCGTTGTACGTCTACGATGGCGATCAGGTGTTGAAGTGCTATCGGGATCTCTTCGCTTTCATCCCTTATTCGAAGCTGCGCATCCATTATGCGATGAAGGCGAATTACAATCCGGCGCTGCTGCGGCTGCTGGAGCAGGCCGGCGCGTCGCTGGACACGGTCAGCCCGGCCGAGGTATTGCTGGGACTCCGGGCCGGTTTCAGCAGAGAACGCATCATCTATACCGCCAACAACATGACCGATGCCGAAGTGGCGATGGTGCATGATCTCGGCGTGCTGATGAACATCGGCTCGCTGTCCCGGCTGGAAAAATTCGGCAAAGCCTACCCCGGCAGTCCGGTCTGCCTGCGGTTCAATCCGGATGTCAGGGACGGCGACAGTGAAAAGACGATGACCGCCGGCGACCTGACCAAATTCGGCATTCTGATGGACGATGTCGACACCGCCGCCGAAATCGCCCGGAAATACCGGCTGAAAGTGACCGGCCTTCACGAACACACCGGTTCCGGGCTGCAGCAGACGGAATCGGTTTTCCAGAGCATGAAGAATTTGATGGGGCTGGTCACGCCGCAACGTTTTCCGGATTTGGAGTTCATGGATTTCGGCGGCGGCTTCAAGGTGCCTTACCGGCCGGACGAAGCGCGCATCGATTACGTCGCCATGGGCCGGACGATCGCTGAACTTTTCGAAGCGTTCTGCCATGCTTACGGCCGGAAACTGACGCTGTGCTTCGAGCCGGGCAAATATATCGTGGCCGAAGCCGGCTGTCTGCTGACCGAAGTGAATACTTTGAAGAAAAATCGTTCCCGCTGTATCGCCGGCTGCAACTCCGGCTTTCCGCAGTTGATCCGGCCGGTGCTTTACGGCGCTTATCACCGAATCGACAATCTGAGCAATCCGGACGGCACGCCGCAGACCTACGATATCTGCGGCAATATCTGCGAGACCGGCGACCGGTTCGCCGAACAACGCGCGATACCGGAAATCCGCGAAGGGGATGTGTTGGCGATCCGCAACGCCGGCGCGTATTGCTATTCGATGGGAAGCGTCTACAACCTGCGGCCGATGCCGGCGGAGGTACTGGTCCTGAACGGCCGGACCAAGCTGGTCCGGAAGGCGCTGACCAACCGGCAATTGATCGACCAGATCATGAAAGAAAGCGAATAAACGATGTTTTATCAGGCGGCGATGGATTTGTCCGGCCCGGCGGCAGTATTGGCGGTGGCCGACGCCGACGGCCGGATGCTGATCGATTCCCAATCTCCAATGCGCGGCCGCGAAGCGGCCGGCCTGTTGCCGTGGATGTCGGAACGGCTCGAAGCCGAATCGATCGCGGTCGACGCAATCGACCGCTGGACGATCGGTGCCGGCCCCGGCAGTTTTACCGGTATGCGGCTGGCCGCCGCATTGATCACCGGTCTGGCTTTCGGCCGGAAAACGGTGCGGCTGCGCTGCGTGCCGACCGCCGTGGCGGTGGCGGCCCAGGCGGCAACGGCACCGCAGCCGGGTGAACGGGCGGCCGTTTTATTCGACGGCCGCAACCATGAACTGCTGCTTTTCGAAGTGGAATTCCAGGCGGAGTGGCAGCCGACCGGCATCGAAAGGGTTTTGAACCAGAGCGATGCGGCTTCCTGTCTGGCGGCATACGACGGCAATTACTTCGCGGCGTTCGCCTATGACCGGCCGCCGCTGGAAGCGCTGCTTCCCGCCCCGGTACGTCCCCGGGTCGTCTATCTGGAACAATTGAGCGGCCAGCCATTGCTGCGGGCCACATATCAGCAGTTCGACAACGATCCGGCCCAACTGGTGTATATCCGGCCCGCCGTTTTCACCGAGTGAACGCCAACCGGCTATTCTTTTCCGGGCGGCGGCGCAGCAGACATTGTTCCGCTGTTTGTAAAAAGCGGCCGCACAACTATATTATGACGGGTGGAGTTGAATTCCGTCGGCAGCCAATCCGATAAAACCGGCAACAGAAGAGGCGTAGAAGCAAAGAGATGAAGGATGGAAAAGTTCGCTTGTTCGTGTTCATCGACGCCCTGGGCTGGACGCTGACCGAACATTGGAATTTCGGCGGCGGTTTCCTGCCGGTCCGCTGCCCGGTGCGCACTCAATTCGGTTATTCAGCCGGGGCGGTGCCGACCATCCTCTCCGGCCGGCCGCCGGCGGAGCACGGTCAGTTCAGCTTTTTCTTTTATCAACCGGCAACCTCGCCGTTCCGGCTGTTCCGCCTCCTGCCGGCGCGTCTGCTGCCGGCAGCGTTGTTCGACCGCCATCGGGTACGGCACTGGTTGTCGAAGCTGATCAAAAAATATTATGGTTATACCGGCTATTTCGAATTGTATGCCGTCCCGTGGGAACGCCTGCCCCTGCTGGATTACAGTGAAAAGCGGGATCTGTTCGTTCCCGGCGGCCTGGCGCCGATAAAGAATCTGGCCGATTGCTGGGCCGGCCGGAACGCCTGCATTTCCAATTGGCGGTGTTCGTCCGACGACAATTTCGCCGAAATGACCGCCCGGCTGAAAACCGGACAACTGCAATACGGTTTTCTCTATTGCGGCAGCCTCGACGGTTTTCTCCACCGGCATATCGCCGAACCGGATGCCGTCGAAGCGGAACTGAAACGCTATGAAGCCAAAGTGGCCGCCCTGCTGGAAACGGCCCGGCAACATTAC
The DNA here is from genome assembly GCF_903645315.1 of Victivallis sp. Marseille-Q1083. Lineage (NCBI taxonomy): Bacteria > Pseudomonadati > Lentisphaerota > Lentisphaeria > Victivallales > Victivallaceae > Victivallis > Victivallis sp. Marseille-Q1083. The sequence continues at coordinate 3,335,510 of NZ_CAHJXL010000001.1, read as the reverse complement.
CGGACGGTGGAATTCGCCGTCATTTCCGACCACGGCATGACGCCGCTGGCCGGCACGGTCGACGGCAACGCGGCGCTGGCGCGTCTGCCGTTGCGTTGGGGAAAAGAATACGTCTCTTTTCTGGACGCGACGATGGCGCGCTTCTGGTTTCCCGATCCGGCGGCCCGCCCGGCCATCCGGGAAACGATGGCGGCGCTCGGCCACGGACGCTGGCTGTCGGCGGAGGAACAGCAGACATTCGGGATCGCATTTCCCGACCGGAAATACGGCGAGGAAATCTATCTGCTGGAACCGGGGTGGCAGTTCGCCCCGTCGGACATGGGACGGGCGGCCCTGCCGGGCATGCACGGGTATGAACCGGAACATGCCGGGTCGACCGCCTGCTTTTTGAGCAATTATGTTCCGGCCAAACGGCCGGAATGGATTGGAGATTTCTTTCATTTAATGACGGAGGATTGAAGATGAAACGGATTCTATTGACGGGAATGGCGGGGGTGATGCTGGGCTTGTGCGGGTGTTCGGCATTCCGGCCTTCGACTCAGATCGTGGCGATCAACGTGGAACCGGCCGATGCGACGCTGATTGCCAACGGCATGCGTTACAACTATTCGCCGATTTTCATCGAGGCGGCGCGCGACCGCGATTTGCTGCTGTCGGTCTATCGCAAAGGCTACGTGCCTTACAGCCGGGTCATCGGCTATCATTTCAACCGGACCGGAACTCTGGACGCGCTGGGGTCCATTTTCCTGTTTCCGATGATCGGCCTGTTCTCTTCCGGCGCCTGGAGCCTGGATGAGACGAACCTGCAGATCATGCTGCTGCCGGAATCGGCCGGGCCGGCGGAAAATCCCGCCGCCGTGCCGGTAGCGGAACCGGTGGACGTCACCGTGGAAAATACCGTGGCCGAACCGGCCGCAGCCGCTCCGGCCGAAACCGCCGAAAACAAATGACAGATCGGCGGAAGCCCAAAAAAACGGCCGGCATTCAGCCGGCCATTTTTTTACCGCCACAACCGGATTACCGGCAGCCGCGGCTGACCTTGCGCACCGTCAGCATCAGAGCCACAACGGCGAACATTATCATCAACTGGTAGTAATTGTTATATTGTTTCAACACCCATTCCAGCGCGGACTGCACATAATTGGCGGCCAGACCGCCGAACAAACCGGCAGTCATGCCGAACCCCGGCAAACGGCGGTAAGCGAGCAGGTTTCCGAAATTGACCCGGAAATAATAGAACAGCCACCACAGCAGAATGAGCAACGTCCCCCAGCCGCATTCGGCCGCCACCAGCAGATAAGTGGTTTCGACGATCGCCCCCTGGTCCTCCCTGGCCACGAAAAACGTGCTGTTCTGTTCTTTGTTGTAATCGTAACGCGGACTCGACTTCTCACTGAAGTTGTTCAGGCCGATCCCGAAAAAGTTGCTGTTCGCCATCCGGACGGCCGCCTTGGCCAGATTGATCCGGGTCAGCTTGGAGCTTTCCGGCGCATTGACAAACCGGTTGTAGAGGTGCGGCGCATAAATGATCGCCGGAATCGCCACCAGAATCGCCAGGCTGCCGAGCACCAGCACCCGCTGCTGGGTAAAACCGTTGAACAGCAGCGTAATGCCGGCAGTTAAAGCGACGCCGAAAATATAGCAGATCAATCCTCCCCGGGACAGCGCGAAAAGAATCAGCAGCGATGCGCTGCCGAACGCCGCGAGCAGGACAAAATACTGAAACTTCGAACAACGCTCATTGAGCAAAGTACCCAGAAAGACCGTACCGAACATCGTGGCGTACATCACCAGGCTGTTCTGGTGCGGCATCGTGCTCGGAATCTGATAATAACTGGTAAAATACTTCTGATAAAGCCCCACCAGCAACATGAAAAATGTCACCACCGCGAAGGTGTTCACCAACGGCCAGAAGTTCCGTTTCAAATCCAGATAATTGTAGGTCGCCACGAAAATAAGGTACATTTTGACCATTTTCCAGACTTCGAAACCGGCCGGCAACACGAGCTGGGCGTTGAAGATCGAGATGGCGCTGAAGATGACGTAAAGCCAGTACAAACTCCAGCCGGGCGGATACCAGTTGAACCGGCCGCGGCTGTTCGGCCACAGGCTGAACAGCAGAACCCAGCCGGCAATATCCACCATCGACAACGCGAAGCCGCGGGAAGTGCCGGTGTAATCCGGCCACGGCATGATGTGCACCGCATAACCGTAGCAGGTGAAAAAAATCATGACGAAAAAGAAAAAATCACGCCAGTAGCTCCTGGCGCGCGCCAACAAAACCCCGATCGGGATCACCCCGCACAGGATGAGGACGAAGAGCAGAGTTTTGATGATCGGAGGCATCCGTCGCTCAATCGTTCAGATATGCCGAAGAGGGATTGCCGAACGGTCCGGCCATCATACTCAGCGATTGAAGTGTCGGCATGATCTTGCGGATCAGCACGTTGTATTCCGACAAACCGCCTTTGGGGAAATAGAGGATGTCGTTGGGCTCCAGCGGAAAATCCATCGTCTTGCCGGCAAGCATCTTGTCGACATTGACGTTGTACAAGGTCGGATTCTGCAGGCCGCCGCGGATAATCTGCGCATAACTGCTGTGCTCGTCGGTCAGGCCGCGGGCGAAAGCCAGCGCTTTCAGCAGCGTCATCCCCTCCTTGAATCCGACATAAGTCGGGTTGCGCACTTCACCCAGCACGCAGACGGTGGTATTCATGATCGAAGGAATGTAGATATAATCGCCGTGCTGCAGCGGAATGTTGTGCAACGCGTCGCCCTCCAGCAGCGCCTTGCGGAAATCGACCGGCAGCAACCTGCCGTCGCGGGAAATGTAGGCATTGGCCAAATCGGCAGATTCCACCGTGTCGCCGTTGAACAAGCCCTGGTCCAGTCCGCGCGCCATGGCGATCGCATCCAGCAGCCGGGTCGTGCCGGCTATCGGAAACCGGCCCGGCGTCTGCACCCGGCCGGTGATCGTAAAGGCGTAGCCGTTGATATGGATCGGAATCAGCGCCGCCTTCGGATTGCGGATGAATACCGCATAGGCGTCCCGCACCACTTTGATGGCCTCGTCCAGCGTCAGGCCGCCGACTTTGACCGGCCCGACCAGCGGCAGGCTCAGAAAGCCGTCCGGCGTGACGACGATATCCTTGACATCCACTTCCGGATGTTCATAGACGGAAACATTGAAACGGTCCAGCGGACAGATGCGGTAAGGCGGCATTTCCAGATTCTGCAACAGCTTGAGTTCTTCGGTCCGGTCGGCCAGTTCTTCCGGAGCGACGCTGACGACTTCGTATTCGGCCGGAATGGCCATCGGCCCGAATACCGGGTCCGCACAACCGGCCGCCAGCAACGCCAGGCCCAACGTCAAGATCAAAAGTTTCATTCAATTCACCCAGTGATAATATTTGGATTCAATGTTGTAGAGCAAACCGCCGATGACGGCGTGTTCCGCCGCCTTCTGCAGCGCATTGCGGCAGCCGGCGGTGGCAATCTTGCCGGTCTTGCCGTAAGTGGCCGGCAGCACCACCAGATCGGCCACCGCGCTGAGCTGCTGGAACAACTGCGGATTGCTTTGATATTCGAACAGCTCCCACAGAATCACGTCGTAATCCTGAAAAGCGCGGCGCAACTCGAGCAGCCGGGCCGGCGTCGGCGGCGCAATGAACGCCAGATCGTCCAGTTTGAAGAACAGATGCTGCGTTTTTTCCGGGCGGGGCGGCGTATCGGCCAGGCCGTACAGATAATCGTTCAACAAATAACGGCATTCCGTGCTGGACGGCTCCTCGCCGGAACGGATGCGGAGAAAATTGATGTCCTTGATCGCCAGCACTTCGAGAATTTCATTGAACAATCCTTCATCCCAATCCTTCTGGGACAACGTGCCGATCATCACCACCGCCGGGCGCTCGGCCCCGGCAAGCGTCGCATCGCAACTGGCGACCATCGATTGCAGCGCACTGTAGAAGTCAACCCGGTTCTTCGGCGTCCTTTCCGGCAAGACGCCGATCACTTCCAAATGCAGCGCTTCACTCAAATCCGTCTTGGAGCGAATGGTCAAATTGAACAACTCAATCAACAGCAAAATGAACATCGCCAGCAAAAACCCGCCCCCGGCCGACCGGACGGTCGGGAACGATGGCGTCCTCGGTAACGCTGACATCCGAATAGGAACGCTGCAGGAACATATCCAGCAGCCGCTGCGCTTCGTCCAGCCGGTCCAGCGAACGCTTGGTCGCATCGATCTGGTCTTCCAGCGCAATCACCCGGGGCTGCAGCCTGCTCAACTCTTCCCGGCGTTTCTGCAACTTCTCCAGCTCCTTCCGGTAGTACTCCATGCTCTTCCGGTTGCCGGTAATCGCCGCTTCCAGTTTGGTGACTTCCGCCAGCAGTGTCGTATAGATCGGATTATCGCCGAAGATGATTTTCGTCGAAGTCTGATCGCCGTTCTTGGCCAGCTCTTCCGTTTTGAGCCGGATTTCCTCCCGCAATTTCTGGATGATCGGATTTTTCTCGGTATAAGTCTGGAGCTTGGTGACCAACTCCAACTTTTTCGCTTCCAGCTCGGTCTGCTGCGCCGTACTGACCTCTTCCGTCCGTTTGATCTGCGGTTCCGTCTCAGACAGCCGCTGCTGCAGCATGGCCAATTGACTGGCATAGGTTTCATACTGGGAAGCCTGCTGCAGCAGCGTGGATTCGATCGTCTGAATCTGGAGCTGCAAAGAGTTCGAGACTTCGCTGAAGGCGATCATCTTATTTTCCTGCAGCAGCGCCAGATAGCTATTCTGCTGCTCGCTCAGCGCCGTCTGCAGTTTCTGGCGGTTCGCCGCGTTGGCTTCCTGCAGCGCGATCAAGTTGCTCCGCAGCAGGGCGCGGTAGTCGTCGAGAAAGACATTGGTCAGCGTATTGGCGATATTGGCCGCCAGCTCCGGCGAGCTGGCCTGGGCGCTCAGGTAGATGATATTCGACTGCTTGGCGGGCTGCCTGACCTCGGTGTGCTGGTACAGTGCCTGCAGCGACCAGTCCAACTGCAACCGCGAAAGCGTTTTGGTCATATTGCCGTGACGGCGGATCAGATTGATGATATCGACCATCTGCAACTGGCTGAACCCTTCCGGCAGGCCGTTGTCCTTGTAGTCACGCGGCGCCTGCCGCAGCAACACGGCGCGGCTTTCATACTGCGGCGGCCGGCTCAAAAGATAAATCAAAGCCAGCGTGGTGGTCAGGGCCGGCAGCAGCAACAGCAGCCACCAGCGGCGGCGCAGGGCCAGCAGCCACAGGCGCGGGTCGCGTTTCAACATGTCAAAAGTCAAATTGCCAATCCGGAACTCAATACGCGGCGGCGATACTTCGGCTGTTTCATTGTTCAAAATCATAACCGGCCCTATACAATGTTGTTTGTTTACAATTTAGTACATATTTCCAAGGTTACAACACTTCGTCTTTCACTGCCTCTTCAACAGATTCCGCAACAGCGTACGCCGCAGAATCATCCAGTTGAACCGGAACGACGCATGATAAATATAATAAAGCTCGTCGATTTCACTCTGGATCGGGTCCCGCTCGTGGTCCAGCATCTCGCAAAAGGAAAAAATGCCGGGCGCATAATCCGGAAACTGCTGCAATCGCTGGAAATTCTCCGGACTGGCCTCATAGATCCGATTGCCGACCAACCGCAATTCCCCCCGCCAGACCAGCGGCAGCAGGTGAAAGCGGTCCAGACTCAACTTGCGGAAATAACGCCCGGCAAAACTCCGCGCCGGCTTGACGTACAATCTCAGATGAATTTTTTTCCGCCGGTTGCGGTCGAAAAAACAATCCGTCGGCGTGCTGTGCACCTTCAGAAACGGACGCAACAGGCAGAACGGCAGCAGCAGAACCAGAAACAACAGCAACGCGATTCCGCGCTGCACCAGGCTGCAGAATTTCCGTTTTTCGCTCGGCTCCAGCGGCGTCAGCAGAAATTCATCGACGATGTCCAGAATACTTTCACTGTCCGGCTCGATGACCAGATTGCGATAGATGATTTTGCCTTTCAGCTCCAGATTGTAACCGACATAGGAGTTGCCCATGACGATGCTGTCGATGATCTGGGCGTCGCTGTCGATGTAGGAGCTGTCCCCGATGATCGCGCCCGGTCCGATTTTGACATCATCGCCGAGCTGAATGGAACTGCCCAGCATCAACGGCGCACTCAGTTCGGCGCTGCGCGGAATGGCGACGTTGCTGCCGATGTAGATCTGCGGAGTATTGTTGTAACTCGGCATCACGTAACGTTCCGCCTCTCCGTAGACCAACGCCAGGTTGCGCCGGTAGAATTCCTGGATGGAGGACAGCGGTTCGACATAACCGGTCAACGGCTCCGGCGTCTGGTCGGCCCGCCAGAACGCCTCCGAATCGTTCAGCCGGCCGACCAGACGCATGCCGAACCCATCGGGCAACTGCTCCGCCATCACCCGGTCCGGCGCAATGGCGAGCGGCTGAATATTCCGTTTGTCGTAATTCAGCCAGAAAAAACCGTGCAGCACCAGCAACGAGTCGGTGCCGGCCATACCGAGATTCTGCTGTTTGATCGACAACAAATCCATGCCGTTCTGGGTCGTCGCATAGTGGATGGCGACATTCCAGCGCAAACCGTCGCCGAAATACTCCTGAATCCGGCGGTCCGGCGCGTCGGTGATGATCCGGATTTCCCGGATCCCCAGGAAAACGCAGAAGTCAATCAGGTATTCCAGATACGGCTTATTGGCAATTTTGATCAGATAAGCCGGACTGCCCGGAAAAAAACGTTCAACCCAGGCAACCGCGGCCGCCGGGCAATTGATCAGACATTTCATCGCAATAAACTCTCCTCTTCACTGCTGCCGGCTAATAAGCGCCGCGGCCGGTCAATACCGCCGGAATGGTTTTCAATAAAATCAGCAAATCCTGCCCGAACGATTGACTCTGAATGTAGGCCTTGTCCAACTCCACCTGCTGTTTGAACGGCAAATCACTGCGGCCGGACACCTGCCATAAGCCGGTGATCCCCGGCGTGATATGCAGCCGTTTGCGGTCCTCAAGCGTATACAGTGCCACTTCCGAAGGCAGCGGCGGCCGCGGACCGACCAGACTCATGTCGCCAAGAATGACGTTGAACAACTGCGGCAGTTCGTCGAGGCTGAATTTCCGCAGGAAACGGCCGGAACGGGTGATGCGCGGATCGTTCTTCATCTTGAAAAGCACCCCGTCGGCCGATTCATTGGCGCCGGCCAGTTCCGCCCGCCGCTGGTCGGCGTCGGTATACATCGAACGGAATTTATAGAAATGAAAGTGGCGGCCGTTTTTGCCGACCCGGGTCTGGGTGTAAATGATCGGCCCGGCTGAATCCAGTTTGATCCACAACGCGATGACCGCCAGCAGCGGCGACAGCACGATCAACCCGACGATGCACAGAACCAGATCGAAGGTCCGTTTCAACAGGTAAGCGCTGCCGACGGTGAAGTGCCATAATTTCACTTTCCGGCGCGGATAGTCGCCCTGGGCGTAAGAGGCCCGCTCCAGCAACAGATTGATCAGTTCTTTTCGCAATTTATGATTGGGTTGTTGATATTCAGTCATGATATTTTTCCCCGAAACGGACCACCCGCCACAAAAACAACGGGTTGCCGATGACATACCGTTTAAACAGCCGGAACGGCTCCTGATAGAGCCGGAACGCCCACTCCATACCGATTTCCCGCAGCCACAGCGGCGCCCGCGGTATATTGCCGGAATAAAAGTCGAACAGACCGCCCACTCCCATCGCTACCTGACAATGCAACTCCGGCCAATGTGCGGCGATGAACGTTTCCTGGCGCGGCACGCCCATCGCCACCAGCAGCAAATCCGGCCGGCAACGGGCTATTTCGGCCACCGCCGCCTTTTCCGCCTCCGGACCGGCGAAAAAGCCGTCACGCCAGCCGGCAATCCGCAAGCGTGGATATTGTTTCTGCAAATTTGCACTCATCTTTTCTGCCACTCCCGGGGCCGCTCCCAAAAAATAAAAAGAAAATCCTTTTTCCTCCGCCAATCGGCAGAGGAACGGCAGCATATCCGTCCCGTTGATATTGGCCTTCAGCGGACGCCGGATCAATTTTCCGGCGATCACCAAACCGATACCATCTGGAAAAATAAACTCATAGGTTGACAATATAGCATGGTACTTTTGATTTTTCCATGCCTGATTGAAACAATCTGCATTGACAAAGGCAATTTTGACCGCCTGCTTCCGTTCGATAGCCCGGGTGACCGCCTCCAGCGCCTCGGACATGGAAAAATTATCATAGCGAATGCCGAGCAGGCGATTGCTGTTTTCGAGCCGTTCATCGCCGGAACGAAACAGCAACGCCGGAAAAGAACGGGCCAGCAAGCCGAAGTCATTGCGCCACGATTTGTGCTGCAGATACTCCTGCTCCAGCGTCAGACGGTCGACATGGGTCAGGCGGTTGCTGCGGCGGATGAAGTAAAGATTGAACACGCCCGGCGCCTCGCCGAACAGCACCGCGTCGCCCGGCGTGCGTTCTTCCGACCGACAATCGCGCATCGAAACGCCGAATAAATTGAGTTTGCCGCACAGCACGCTGCCGAACAATCCGGCCGCATGAATCCAGTGATAACGGGACCTCAGATAATGGACGGTGGTCGGAACTCCGTTGCGGCCGAAAATATGGCGGGTTTCGAAAACAGCCTCGCCGGTCAGCAGCCGGCGCACGCTCAACAGCAGCACCAGCGGCAAGGTCAGAACCAGATAGAAAAATGCCGCCAGCAACGTTTCGACGCATCGGCGCCAGCGATAACTTTTTTGGTTACTTACCATAAACTTATTTGTTTTTACCGCCGACCGGTTGCCCGGTTTTCCCGACCCGGCCAAACGCTGCAATTCGATCAGCTCATTCAGCAGCCGCACATGCCGGTCCCAGTCGAACAGCTCCAAACGCCGCGCCGCATTGTCGCGCAGACGCTCACGCAAGCTCTGATCGCACAAGACTTCCCGGATCGCCCCGGCAATCGCGTCGACATCGCAAGGATCGAACTGCCGGGCGCCGTCGCCGGCAATTTCACCGAGCGACGAATTGTTGGAGCAGGCGACCGGCACTTCGCAGGCCATCGCTTCCGGAATCGACAGACCGAACCCCTCGAACAGCGAGGGAAACACATACAACGCCGCGCCGCGATACAGGCCGGGCAACGCTTCGTTCGGCACGAAGCCGATGAACCGGATGCGATCGCGGCACGGCGAGTTCGCCGCATACGCCAAAACCGCGTCGGCCCCGTTCCACCGGCCGCCGCCGAGCACCAGCAAATAACGCGCCCGCAAGTCGGCCGGCAATTTTTCATAAGCCTGGATCAGCCGGAGGTGATTTTTGCCGGGATGTTCGATCCGGGAGATATAGAGCAGATAGTCGCCATCGATGCCGCAGGCGCTCTTGGCATCGGCAACCATTCGGGCCGAAATACCGGCATGGAACGTCCGGCGGTCAAAACCGTTGTAATTGACGCGGATGGCCGCCGGCGCTACCCGCCAGTAACGGATCAGATCGTCACGGGTGGAACCGCTGATGGCAACGACGACATCGGCCAGCCGAACGGCATGAGGCAGCAGGTATTTGATATAGAACATCCGAAAGCAGTCGTATTTGGCCTCGACATGGTATTGCGACAGGTCGTGTACGACGGCAATGGTGAAAAGGCGATGAAAAAAACAAGCCCGGCGGTTGGCGGCCGGCAGCAGCAGGCAATCGTATTTCCGCGGCGAAACCAGCCACGGCAGCCAGAACAGATGATAAAGCATATTCCACAACGGCCTCCGGCAGCCGGCCGGCAACCGCCGGTAATGCAGTTGCGGGTGCCGGGGCAGCAACGGCAGATCGGCGGCATCCGCCAGCACCGTCACCTGGTGATTTTCAACCAGACGCAGCAACACCTGCTGCATATAAACGGAAATGCCGGAACGCCCGCCGTCAAAACCGCAGGCACTGAAAAAAAGACGCGCCATGCGTTTCACTCCTCCCGGCTTCGCGGTTCGGGCAACGCCAGAAAACGCCCGGCAAAACCGGCCGCCGTAAATCGCCGCATCTCCTCGCCGGCCTGACGTCCCAACTGTCCGGCCAGCGCCGGATCTTCCAGCAGCCGGTCGAGCGCGGCCGCCAACAGCCGCGGCCGGCCCGGCGGCACGAGCAGCCCGTTGCGGCCGTCCTGCAGCCACTCCGGCACGCCGCCGACCCGGCAGGCGACCACCGGTAAACCGTGCGCCATCGCTTCCGGGCCGGCCATGCCGAACGGTTCCGGCCAGCAGGAGGGAAATACCGCCACCGTCGCGGCCGCATAGTGCGGCGCCAATTCGGCGGTAAAATCGACAAATTCCACCTGGCAGCGCGACGGCACTCCGGCGGCCAGTTGCTGCAACTGCGGCAGCGCGTTGCCGCGGCCGACCAGCCGCAACCGGCAGGGCGTCCGCAGCCACCGGGCCGCCTCCAGCAGCAACCCCACCCCCTTGCCGCGCAACAGTTGGCCGACATACAAAATCAGCGGAATACCATCCGGACGGCGCCCGCTCCAATCCATCGCGCCCTCGCCGATATCGACCAGCGGCGATAATTTATGGAGCTTTTGCGGCGGGAAATGGTTGCGGCGCAAATTGTCCAGCATAAAATCGGAACCGGCCAGCAACAGGCGGGCGGCGGCGGCAGTCTGCAGGCGCTGCTGGAAACCGCGCCAATCCGGCAGCCCGAAACGGCCGTCGGCCCGGCGGCCCGCCAGGGCGCAAGCGTAACAATGGAACCGGTTGGCCGGCAACGGACAATTGCTCCGCCACGGAAAATATTTATGACGCCGCAGGCAGTAGTAGTCATGGTCGTGAACGTAGACGAAATCCGGCAGCCGGCGCCGCAGAAATTGCCAGAGCCGGTGATCGGAAGTTTTGTGCACCCACAGCAGATCGGCCCGGCCGGCCAGTTCTCCGGCGGCAGTGCCGCCATAGGCGACCCGGTCGAAAACACCGGCAAAACGCTCCGGCTCCAGTCCGGGCCGGCCAAAGAGGCCGTCAAAGACGAAACCGGCCGGCCGCAAAGCCTTGGCCGCCCGAAAAATAAAGTTCTCCACGCCGCCGTGAAAGCCGCCGATATCGGAAAGCACGAGGATACGGCCCGGTCGCATCGTTCCTACCCCCTGTCCCGGCGTTCGGCGTCGCGCCGGCCGCAATAAGCCGCCCGGCGCTGCACCAGCCGGAAACCGAACTCATAAGGCAGTTTATGCAATTGACCATGCCGGAGCAGATAGCTGAAGTCGCGAAGCAGCTCGCCAGCGCAGGGCAGCAGCCAGGAACGCCAGAGACGGGCCGGCTCACCGAAAATGCGGTATTCCGCCACTCCCTCGTTGTAAAAACGTTTCCGGCATTCCGCCAACGTATAGTTGTGCGAATGCTCCACCAGAGCCTCCGGCACGTAGCGGATCCCGAAACCGCGCTGCCGCAACCGCCAGGACCATTCGATATCCTCGGAATACTGCAACGTCTCGTCGAACGGGTAATGGAGCAGCAACTGCCGCGGCATCGCCGCCGCGGCCAGTGAGAAAAAATGACGCCAGGAAGCGGCGATTTTCCCATCGCCGAAAGCCCGTTCGTAATCTTTGCGGATCAGCGGCCGGGCGTCGGGACGCGGCCGCTGATTGGCAAAAACGGCGGCGAGCTTCGACTCGCCCGTCGCCGGAAACGGCGCCATCAGCCGGGCCAGGAAACGGTCGTCCAGCGGCCGGCAGTCGGCATTGTTGAAGACGACGACATCGCCCGGCACCAGCCGCGCCGCGGCATTCAGAACGGCGCCGGGCACATACGGCGCCGGCCAGCAGACGATACGCTCCGGAACGTTGAACGAACGGATGATCTCCAAGGTGCCGTCGGTGGAATGATCGTCAATATTGTATAATTCAAAATCGACACCCTGCTGCGCTTGCAGCCGGCGCATGGTTTCGGCAATATGTCGTTGATCATTGTGGGAACGAATTACGACGCTGATTTTCATGACACCGCCATTTCCCACGCCGCATTACATTGCGGCGAGAGCGGCATCCAGATTGTCGTAAATATCGAAAATTTTGTAAGCCCGGGTAATCTCAAAGATGATGCGGGGCTTGTCGGTCAGATTGGCCAACTTCAGCACGCCGCCGTGCTCGCCGCAGCTTTTAAGGCAGAAAACGATGGCGCCCAGCCCGGTGCTGTCCAGATAATCCATGCCGGACAAATCCAGAATAAACTTCGAATTGGCCGGAATCAGTTTACGAAATTCATTTTTCAGAATTTCCGCATGTTCCGCGTCCAACCGTCCATTGATTTCCAGAATGACAATCCCGTTCTGGGTATGAGTGGCAATATTCATCTTTCTCGCTCCAAAGCTTTGATTTCCCGCAAAATAAAATCATAATAATCCCTTTTGTAAAATATATATCCCAATCAAACTTTTACAACCCCTTTCCCATGGCAAATTGGAATTTTTTACCGATCAACCCAACGAGACTGCAACAGCTCCGCCAGTCAACCGTATCACAACAACCAAGTCCATTTAAAACCAAATAAAGTTTATAAAATAAACCACAAAGTTGATTAAGACAACTTATTTTCAACATTGATTCCGCCGCTTCGGACAATTGAGAAGAAAATTTTTCAGAAACTGTCCGCCAGGCCGCGGCTTAACGCGGCCCGGCGGACGGATAGCTGACGCAAAAAAACTTGTGCACGGCGCAAGACGCCAAAATCGCAAACCCGATCAGGCTTTTTCCAGCCGGGCAATTCCGGACCGCAGCCGTTTCAGCGACTCTTCACGGCCGAGAATTTCCATGATTTCCAACGCGCCTCCCGGCGTCACCGCCAGCCCGGCCAGCGCGATCCGCGGCGCCCACATCACCAGATTCAATTTCAAATCGTTGGCGGCGGCATATTCGCCGATCGCCGCTGAAATCGCTTCGTAATTCCAATCCGGCAAAGCCGCCAGCCGTTCGACCAGCTCCGGCAGCAACCGCCGGGCGACGTCACAATTGGATTTGCTCTTCTTATTGTTGTACAAATCCAGCTCGTACTCCGGCACTTCCAGCAGGAAACGGATTTTTTCGGGAATTTCACTGAACAGGGTGATCCGCTGATGCAGCAGTCCGGCGATCGACGGCCAGCGGTCGGCGAGAACGGTGCCGTCCAGCCGGGCATACGGCCGGGCAAGCCGGACGAAATCCTCGAACGGCAGCGCTTTGACGTATTCGCCGTTCATCCATTTCAATTTATCGTAATCGAACACCGCCGGCGACTTGTTGAGACCGGAGACCTGGAACAGTTCCCGCAATTCCGCCAGCGAAAAGAGTTCCCGGTCATTTTTCGGCGACCAGCCCAGCAGCGCAATGTAGTTGACGATGGCCGCCGGCAGATAGCCTTCGGCCGTCAGATTTTCAAAGCTGACCGAACCGTGGCGTTTGGACAGTTTGGCGATGCTCCCGTCCGGATTTCTGCCCATGATCAGCGGCAGATGAACATATTGCGGGATTTCCCAGCCGAACGCCCGGTAGAGCAAGTTGTATTTCGGCGTGGACGACAGGTACTCCGCGCCGCGGACGACATGGCTGATGCGCATCAAATGATCGTCGACGACATTGGCGAAATTGTACGTCGGCATGCCGTCGCTTTTCAGCAGGATCTGGTCATCCAGCACTTTGTTTTCGATGGTGATTTCGCCGAAAACCAGGTCGTGGAACGTCGTGCTGCCTTCCCGGTCGATTTTCTGGCGGATGACACAGGGCTTGCCGGCCGCCAGATTGGCTTCGACTTCGGCGGCGGACAGCTTCCGGCAGCGGCCGTCGTAGCCGGTGGAAACCGCTTCCGGGCCGGCGGCGGCCTCCGGCTCATTTTTCTCGCAGAAACAGTAATAAGCCGCTCCTTTGGCAATCAGCTCCCCGGCATACTGCCGGTAGATGCTTTGGCGTTCGCTCTGCACATAAGGGCCATATTCGCCGCCGACATCCGGCCCCTCGTCATGTTCCAGACCGGCCTGGCGCAATGTATCGAAAATGACCTCCACGGCACCGTCGATATAACGGTTCCGGTCGGTATCCTCAATCCGGAGGACGAAACGCCCGCCCTGTGATCTGGCCAGCAGATAGGCGTAAAGGGCGGTACGCAAATTGCCGACGTGCATGAAGCCGGTAGGACTGGGCGCGAAACGGGTGCGGACGGTGGCGGGGTTTTCATTCATTTTCAATTCATTATCCTGTTCGACTGATTCGTAATTGGAGCATGACGGGCCTTTCTGGCGGCCCTGATCGATAATCATTCTGTAATTTACATTCCGAAGCGGCCAATTGCAAACGCGCGCCGCCGGACCGCGGCCGGGTACGCCCCGGAAGCACATCAAAAAAGCACCGCGGCGGCGGAGTCAGACCACCCGTCCCGTCACAAAATCCGGAACATTGTCAATTTTCACGAAATTCCGGCCGGAACCGATTGACTTTTGTTTCCTTTCGGCTATTTTAAAGGAGCAACGGTATAAAACAGGTCCCCATCGTCTAGAGGCCTAGGACACCGGGTTCTCATCCCGGCAACCGGGGTTCGAATCCCCGTGGGGATGCCATTTATTCCTGGTTGTTTTCTTGCCGATTTTTCAGTACCAGTCAAGGTTCCGGATTGGTCTTTGCGGCAGCGGCGTGGTATATCGGCACAACGTTCAAGAGGAGTTGTCATGCGGCATAATTCAGTTATTCCATTGATTCTGTATGCGGCCGCCATCGTCATCGGCGGTGCCGCCATGCTGGGGATCTGCCGATATTGCGAGCCGCTTGTTCCCGGTCCGGCCGTCGAGGAGGCCGTCACCGGCGGCAATCAACTCGAGGTTGCCGGTACCGGCGAACCGCTCCGGCCCGGCCTGCTCCACTCCTACCTGCCGTCGCTGCGGCCGGCGGTGAGGCTATCCGATTTTCACGGTTCTTTGTTCAAGCTGTCCGATCCGTTCCTGTTTTATCTCACTTTCTCCGCTTTACTGATCTTCTCATTTTTTTCCTTTTCGCTTGCGGCAAGCGGCCGACACCGACCTCCTTCGGAGGCGATGCGTTATGTCGTTTCCCTGCATAAATGCATTCCGGTCAGAGCGGGTCCCGGTTCATGCTGAACCGCCGGCGACTTTCCGTGCCGGACTTCCGGACGGCGGCTCCGCCGTCCTGCCGATAAGCGATTTTCCTGCAACCCCGCAGGCCCGTCGACAGGCTTACGAAAGGAACAATTCTGAATGGAAATGTATTATGCACTGGCCGTGCTGAGTATCCTGATTTTCTTATGCGCCTGCGCCAGTAAACTGTCGTCCTGGATCAACATGCCCTGTCTGCTGGTATTTCTCGGCATCGGCATGCTGGCCGGTTCCGAAGGCATCGGCGGCATCGCCTTCGACAACGCCACGTTCGCCAACGTGGTCGGTTCCATCGCCATGGCGTTCATCCTGTTTTCCGGCGGCTTCGACACCCGATGGGAAAATGTCAAAAAAGTGCTGGGCTACGGCGGCCTGCTCTCCAGCCTCGGCGTACTGCTCACCGCCCTCTTCGTCGGCATCTTCGCCTACTTTTTTCTGCGCTGGCAGTTTCCCGACAAAGCCATCTCGCTCTCCTGGTGCCTGCTGCTCGGTTCGATCATCTCTTCGACCGACGCGGCGGCGGTGTTCTCCATCCTCCGCTCCCGCAGCGTCAGTTTGAAAGGCAACCTCAAGCCGCTGCTCGAATTTGAATCGGGCAGCAACGACCCGATGGCCGCGTTCTTAACCATCTTCATGCTCGGCGTCGTCACCGCCGAAGCGGCCAGCGGCATTCCGACCCCACTCTGGCGCTACGCCGTGATTGCGCCGATGTTCCTGCTCAAAATGTCGCTCGGCATCGGATTCGGCTATCTCTTCGGGCGGCTGGCGGTCTGGCTGTTCAACAAAATCGATTTCGAATACGACGGCCTCTACTATGTCATCGCGCTGGCCACGGTATTGTTTTCCTTTGCCGGGACCGAACTGCTCTACGGCAACGGTTTCATGGCCGTCTACATCACCGGCATGGTGATGGGCAATAAAAATTTCATCTATCACAACGGCGTCGGCCGTTTTTACGACGGCCTCGCCTGGCTGATGCAGGTGGTGCTGTTCACGATGCTCGGCCTGCTGGCGTTTCCAACCAAATTGTGGAGCGCCAAATGGATCGGACTGGCCGTCGCCGTGTTCCTGATGCTGATCGCCCGGCCGCTGGCGGTCTTTCTCTGCACGATCGGCAGCAAATATTCCATCCGGGAAAAGACGCTGGTCTCCTGGGTCGGACTGCGCGGCGGCGCACCGATCATGCTGGCGACCTTCCCGCTGATGGCCGGCATTGCCAACGACGATCTGATGTTTCACATCGTCTTTTTCATCGTGCTTACTTCGGTTTTCATCCAGGGGATGAGCCTGATGCCGGCGGCGCGGCTGCTGCACCTGGATTCGCCGCTGAAAAGCACGCCGCGGCTGCCGCTGCAATTCGAATACACCGGCAACCTTTCCGAAGTCAGCCGGGAAATCGTCATTCCGCCGGGTTCGCCGGCCGAAAACATCGAACTGGCCCAAATCGGCCTGCCCAAAGGCACGCTGGTCCTGCTGATCCGCCGCAACGACCGTTTCCTGGTGCCGCAGGGTGACACCGTCCTCGCCGGCGGCGACACCCTGATGCTGATGGGCAGCATCGAACTGCTGGACCAGGTCGAACAACTGCTTTACGAAGCGGCGCCGGAGAACCCGGCATGAACCGATTTCTGCAATTCATCCGCCGGTCGTGGCCCGTTCTCATCCTCTGCCTGATCGCGGCCGGATGCAATTCGGAGTCAAAAACCGCATCGATGCATCTGACGGTTTTCCTCGGCGGCGACCAGTTCGCCCTGCCGGGAGAACCGTTCGCCCAACCGCTCTACATCCGTGCCGATGACGGCCGGTCGCTTCCGTTGGCCGGCCAGAAACTGAAAATCGAAATCCCGGCCGGCTCCGATCTGCAGGTTTCCGCAGCGGAAGCGACGACCGATGCCGGCGGGCTCGCCCGATTCGACGTCACCGCCGGCCGCCAAACCGGCGACAATTATCTGAAGGTCATTCCGGCAGCGGCCCCGGAGCAGGCCATCGCCGTCCGCTTTGTCACCGGCGTTCAACTGCTCGGCGTCGAACAGGAAGGCCGGGCCGGTAACCTATTGCCGCAGCCGGTCGGCCTCAAGCTGGTCAACGCTTCCGGCGTCCCCCTGCCCGGCGTGCCGGTTTATCTGACGACCGGAACGGCGGAAAACCCGCAGGTGACGGCGTTGACGACCGACGAGACCGGCGAAGCCAGCACCGAACTCCGCCTGCCGGCGACCACCGGCGCCGCAGCCCTCCGCTTCGACCTGCCGACCGGCGAACTGGACAACCCGGTGCGCTCCATCGCCGCCCGGGTGCTTGCCATCAATTATTACACGCTGCTGATCAATGTGCTGGGCGGCCTGGCGATTTTCGTCTTCGGCATGAAACTGATGAGCGACGGCCTGACCAAAATTGCCGGCGAACGGATGCGCAGCATCCTGCATTTCTGCGCCGGCAACCGTTTCGTCGCCGTGCTGGCCGGCACGCTGGTCACCGCGGTCATTCAATCCTCGAGCGCGACGACGGTGATGGTGATCGGTTTCGTCAACGCCGGACTGCTCAGCCTGGCCCAGTCGATCGGCATTATTTTCGGCGCCAACATCGGCACGACGATCACCGCCCAGATCGTCGCCTTCGACGTCGGCGCCCTGGCGATGCCGGCGATCATCATCGGGCTGCTGCTGATGTTCATCACCTGGCAGAAGCTGCGCGGCTGGGGCGACACGGTGCTCGGCTTCGGGCTGCTCTTTTTCGGCATGGCGCTGATGAGCGCCGATTTGAAATCAATCGGCACCTTTCCGTCTTTCATCGCATTTTTCCGTACCTTCGACTGTGCGCCGGTCGACGGGTTCATCCCGTTCGGCCCGCTGCTGGGAGCGATCGGCATCGGCTTATTGGTCACACTGATCATTCAGAGCAGTTCCGCCGCCACCGGCGTCATCATCGCCCTCGGCGCCAGCGGCCTGATCAATCTGTATACGGCGGTGGCGCTGGTGCTCGGTTCGAATATCGGCACGACGATCACCGCCCAACTGGCGGCGATTCCGGCCAACCGGGTCGCCAAACAGGCGGCGCTGGCCCATACGCTGTTCAACACCCTCGGCGTCCTGCTCGTCATCTCGACCTTCTGGTTCCGCTGGGGCGACAGCGGCATCCCGGTCTTCTTCTATCTGGTCGACTGGATGACCAACGGCGACGCCTTCGCGGCCCTTCCGCAAAACGTGCCGCGCCACATCGCCAACGCCCATACGCTGTTCAACCTGCTGACCACGCTCCTGTTGCTGCCGTTCGTCGGCACGCTGGCCGCCGTCTGCCGGCACCTGCTGCCGGTCGGCACCCGCAAAGTCAAATACCAGTCGCTGGAGCCGCACCTGCTGGACAATCCGGCCCTGGCGCTTGAACAGGCGGATCTCGCATTGCAGAAAATGTTGAAGAAATCCTGGAAAATGGTCCAGCGGACCATCCTCGAACACTTCCTGCCGCTTGCGGTCGACAAAAGCCAATTCGCGTCACTCAAGCGGCAGGAGCGGCGCATCGACCGTTATCAGTTGGAAATCATGGAGTACCTTTCGCAAATCATGCGGCGGGAACTGTCCGAGGCGCAGTCCGCCGCCATTCCGCCGCTGATGCATTGCACCAACGACGCCGAACGGATCGCCGACCGGGCGGGAAACATGTTCCGGCTGGCCTTGCGGCTCAAGGAATCCGGCAACACTTTAAGCAAGGAAGCCGCGGCGGAATTGAAGCAGATTTTCAAAGCGCTGAACCGGCAGGCGGCGGAGGCGTTCGCCGCCCTGCAGGCCATCGACGACCGCCGGGAGCGCCCGATTCAGGACCGGGAGCCGGAGATTCTCCACCTGGCGGAAAAATTCGCCGACAATCACATCGCCCGGCTGAACAAAGGCACCTGCCAACCGGTGACCGGCATTATTTTCGTCGAACTCCTCACCGAGTTCACCGCCGTCTCCCGCCACCTGACCAACATCATCGAACGGGTGCCGGCCATCCGCGTACAATCCGTCCCGGCAGCCGCCGAACCTAAAACGTCCACCCGACAGGAGGTGATTTTATGACTCTCATGCAACGATTCCGGCGCAGCCTGGTCCGCCTCTATGTCCGGATGGTCAAGGAAAAAGCGCCGGCCGAATACATTGCCCGCGGCTGGGCCATCGGCATGTTCTACGGCTGTCTGATTCCGTTCGGCTTCCAATTGCTGCTGTCGGTCCCGACCGCCTTTCTGCTCAAGGGCAGCAAGATCGGCGCCGTCTTCGGCACGCTGCTGACGAACCACTTCACGATCTTCCTCATCTACCCGGTGCAGTGCTGGGTGGGCAACCGGCTGATGGGCGGCAGCCTCACTTTGGCTTCGATCGAACAGGCCTTCACCGAAGTGCTCGAAAAGCAGAGCTATCAGGCGCTGATGGGCATCGGCGGCGAACTGGTCATCGCCTTTTTCCTCGGCGGATTGCTGCTGACGGCAATCATGACGCCGCTGACTTATTTCGGCGTGAAAAAGCTGGTGGGACGCTACCGGGCCCTCCGGCAAAAAAAGCAGGCCGCCCCGGCCTGAAACCATCCCCGTTCAACCCGGCAAAATGGCAAACCGCCATTTTGCCGGGCCAATTTTTCATCAATATTCGATGTACGGGAGGTCGAACAAACCGAACCCGGCCAACGAAAAGGCGTCGCTGCCGGCAAAATCCGCACTGCACGGTTGCGGATACCAGGCGGTGCGTTGTTCCAACTGGGCAAATTTCCGGTGCGGACCGAAAAAATTCTGCGCGGTGTTGTACACCTCGATCGTCAGCCGATTCGTTCCCGGCCGCAATGCCGCCCGCAGCGGAATGCGGACCGAAGCGCCGCTGTCGGCCGGCAACGCCACCATGTTCAGCGTCACCGCCACCCCGGCCAATTCGCCGGTCAATACCAATTGTTCGCTTCCCCGCGGTTTTTCCGGCCATTCAAATTGCAGGCAATAGCGGACGCTTCCCCAATAAAACGGCAGTCCCTGCGCGGCCAGATCGCCGAAATCAAGCGGCGCATCCGCCATCACTTCCACGTCCCGGCCGCGGATACCCACCCGGAAATCGCCAAACAAATAACAATATTCCAGCCGCCGCCGGCGATTGACCAGATGCAGCAGATTGACGCCGGTTTGCTGGAGGCCGGTTAAATCGACTTCCGCCAGATCAGGCGTTGCGTCGTGGACGGTTCGCGGCAAATGCAGCAGATCGCGATAATTGAACTGCAGCCGTTCCAGCCCTTCCGGCTCGAAACCGAACGTCAGTTTCGGCAGCCGGCAAGGCAGAACCACCGTCCGGTGGAAGCCGGTCGGCCCGCTCAACCGGCTGAACGCCTGACTGTCGACGCAATCCACCTCGCTGCCGGGCGCGCCGAAACGGTCGATCAGGCAGACATTCGGCCGGGTACGCGCAATCCGCCAGCCGACGCGCGGCAGCGGAAAACGGCCGGTCGCCAATTCCGGGCGGCAACGGTTCCGCCCGGCCGGACCGAGCAGGGTTTCCGCCAACGCCGCCGGCAGCAGGTGCACCATCCGGAAACGCCCGATCCTCAGCGATTCCGGAAGCGGCGCTACAACATCGTCGACCGGTTCGTAAAGCAGCCAATCCGGCGGCACGCCGCCGATCGAAACCTGGCAGTCGTGATCGTTGAAATTGGCCAGGCTGCAGAACATCCGCCCCCGGTGAATGCGCATTCCGACGGCGATTTCCCGCGCGTCGGCGTCAACCGGCGTCCGCAAGTCAAATGCCGGCGGAATTTGCGGCAGCATCGTCTCCAGCGAATCATACCGTTCGCCCGGCAATTCCACGCCATCCGGCAGCGAACCGAGAATCAACAGCCGGCCGCCGCCGGCGTGGAAGCGCCGCAGCAATTCGACGGTCGACGGGCGCAAGGCCTCCAGCCACGGCAAGATGACCGTCCGGTAGGCGGCCGAACCGATTTGGAGGAGATCGCCGCACACCGAACCGCACTCGGCGACGATCGACTCGAAACCGAAGTGAAACGGCACCTGCCGCCGGCTCAATGCCAAATCAAGTTCCGCCAGCATGCCGCTGTAAAAGGCGCAGTCGCGCCGGCAGCCGGGCCGGACCGGCTGGAAAGCACCGGGTTCTTCGATGACACCGCCGTCGGTCGCGGTTTGAACCGAATCGATCGGATGCCAGACCAGCACTCCGGCCGCCGGCCGGCCGTAGCCGAGCAGCCGGCGCGAACGCCGGACATCCCGGAACAGATCATTCGAGACGGCAAAATACGGTTCCTGAAAAAAATAACTGGCCGGATGGTCGCGTTTGGTGTCGCCGGATGTCGAGTAGCCGAAATAATGCGGCACCAGCTGGTTGGCGCCGTGCAGCAGGAAAAAATTCAAATGCGCCCGCAGCAATTCCGGCGGCACGCCCCAGCCGAGGCTGGCCAGGACTTCAGCCATGCAGTTGCCGTTGCCGGTCTGGGCGGAGACGCTGACTGCCGCCCGAATCAAATTGGCGGCGGAAAAACCCGGCGTCCGGCAAAACCAGCCGCCGCCCTGCAGCGAATTGACCGGGTCGCGCAGATAACGGCCTTCGAAATGAAAACTCAGATAATCGTCGACGCCCGGCGCGGCAAATTCCCGATAGTAAAGCGACGGATCGGCGCTCTTGCGCAGAATGACATGAAACGGCCCTTCGTCGCCGCATAAATGGCCGTAAAAAGCCAGTGAGTTGGCCTCGCACCAACGCCGGACCGGCCGCAGAAACGCGGCGGCGAAACGTTCGGCGCAATAATGGTAATAGTCACGGCGCACCCGGCCGGAATCGGGCAGATTGTCGACCAGCCGGCCCAGGCTGTCAAGCAGGCTGTAACCGTGCCGGGCCGCAAAATCCGCCTCGAAATCATCGCTATAAGCCAAACGCGGCCCGCCCGGCTCCAGCAGGTGGCTGTCGTCGGTGAAGACGCCGGTGATCGTCGTACCGAAAAATTCGCCGAGATGGCGCCGGTACTGTTCATGGGTCAATTCGAGAAACTTTTCGGTCAGTGACGGCTGGAAAAAATCAACCGAAGCCGGATTGAGACCGCGCTGGAAGACCAGCAACGTCATGTCCGGCCGGATTTCCGCACGGCTCAACGGCCGGTCCGGCCGGGCACGGTCGAAAAAACGGACGACATTGCCGGCCGCCAGCGCCTCACCGGCGGTCATCTCCAGAAACGAGAGGAATTTCTGCTGGAACGCTTCGCCGAGTTTCGGCAGCCGCCCGCTGACGGTGCCGCTGGGAAAGCCCTCTTCGTCATAAATCCACAGCGTCAATCCCAGCCGGCGCGCCGCCAGGCAGGCACAGCGCCACAGCGCAAACCATCGTTCGCTCAAATAGGCAATCCGGTTGCCGCGCCGGGCATGGATAACCAGGCCGTCGACACCGGAGGCGGCGGCGAGTTCGAGCTGCCGGATGAGCTCCGTTTCGGTAACTTCGCCATTCCAGAACCAGAACGGCATCAGACTTTCCTCGGGACAATGCGTTTCCATGATCATATTCTCAAAAAAATCGCCGCGGACCGGATCGGCGACGGTCCGCGGCAGTGCGTTGCTCAATATTTGCCCCAGTTGCCGAAGTACTGGGTCGAATTGTCGGAATCGGGTGAAAACTGCTCCTTGCTCCGCCGGTTTTCAACATGCCCGTCGACCAGCAGGCAATTCAGCGATTCGCCGCGGTGCCGCCAGTCGGTCCAACCGCCATGCAATGTCGGAGTAGTGCCGCTGCCGGCCTGATTGACGAACGGATCGGCCTGCCACGGCGCGCCTTCCCAGAAAAAAGTGGTGTTCCAGCTATCCACCATCAACCCGGCTTCGGTCGGACGGTCGATACCGCTGAATTTGTAACAGTTCCCGAAACCGTTGCCGACGCTGCCGTTGATGATCGCGATGCCGTAATCGGTCGCCGCCCGGCCGCCGGCGCTCAACGCCCCGGCGTCGGGATCGTGCAGCCCGACCGCCGTTCGCGCCAGTCCCCACATCGGGCAGAGCAGCACCTCCTGCGACAGATAACCGTCAATCGTCAATTCCACCGGCCACACCTCGGAAACGCCCCAGCCGAGATATTCCGGGATGATCCGGTCGTCGAAATCATTGCCGTACAGCATCGCCGCCAAGCCGATCTGTTTGAGATTGTTCAGACATCTGGTCTGCTGCGCCATCGCCTTGGCCTTGCTCAGCGCCGGCAGCAACATGCTGGCGAGAATGGCGATGATCGCAATCACGACCAAGAGTTCAATCAATGTAAACCGTACTCTTTTCAACATTTTTTTGTCCTTTCCTGTTTGGGTTGACAATCTGTTTCTCCGAGAGTTGAATTTGCTATTTCCGAACGATGCGGACCAGCCGGGCCTGCAACGGCTCCAAAACCAGCTCCCACGGCCGGGAGCGGCCGTCCAGCGCCGCCGCCGCCGGCGTCAGCCGGATCGTCTGGCAATGCCGCTGGAAATTAGCGACGACGAGCGCTTCTTCGCCGTCGGGAGCGCGCCAGGCGGAATGCAGAAACGCATCGAGCTCGTAAACCGCGTTGAACGTCTTCAGGCTCCAGCGCTCCCCGTCCAGCGCCGCCGGGGTTTTCAGCCGGCGGCCGTATTGCAGAAATTTGGCATGCCGTCTGCGGAAAGCCGTCAGATGGCGGATGAAATCGATCGCCGGCTGCTGCTCCGGCAAAGCGGTATCCCAACTGATACCCCAACACCAGATGATATTGCCGCCGGAACCCAGTACCACGCTCAACAGATCGCCGGCGGTAAAAGCATAGGCGAGCCGGTAGAGCAGATTGTCCGGATTTTCCGCGGCGTTCAACTGCTGCAACGTGCCGCCCTGGTTGCCCATGAAATTGTTGACGTACTCATGGAAAACATAACTGTAGGCCGGCACCGAAAGCCCGTCCCTGCCCATCCAGCAGAAGAAACGCAGGTCGCTGAACGGCAGATATTTCAAATACGGCTCCGCCGCCGCGCATTCGCAGCCGAGCGTCATCGAACACTGTTCCGCCCGGATCGCCGCATTGAGCTCTCCCATCAGCTTCGCCATATTGCGCGTCTGCCAGACGCCGGGGACTTCCGGATGCGCATGGTGCTTCGCCCAGCACAGATGGGAGGCGCCGCCGAGATTCTGGTCGAAGAACTGCGCATAGTCGATGCCGAACCGGGCCAGTTTGACGGCCTCTTCCCGCAAGGTCCGTTTCACCCACGGTTCGCTGACACACATGTCATAGCCGAGGCGCTGTTCGTGTTCGCCGTTGCAGATATGGGCGCGCAATTCGCCGTGCGGTCCGCGAATCATGTAACGTTCCAGCCCCTGCTGCTCGCACTGTTCGACCCGGCTGTAGGCGTTGATGCTGCTGGTCTGCGTCCAGGCGGTGCCGGAGCAGTAAACGCCCAGCAGATGCCCTTCGCGATGCAGCGCATCGCGATATTCGCCGAGCAGCGCCTCCCCACCGAGCGGCGGCCAGACGTAAGGCGGCGCCCACGGCGCGGTTCCTTCCCAATGCATCAGCAATGCCATGATCCGGCTGTCGAACGCCTCCGCGTAACGCCGGACGACCGGCAAGGCGTTGCAATACGGAAAATATTCGTTCGGCGCCATCTCGCCTTTATCGGCGCCGTGTCCCTGCACTGGATAAAGGACACAGACCGGCGAGTCATCCACAAAGGCCGGAAACTGTCCTTTCGGCGGCAGCGCCGGATCATCTTCGACCCAGTCGCGGTAAATTTCACAAGCGTCCATCCAGTCGCCCCGGAACAGGCGAACGACGAAATCGAACCCGCCGTCATACCAGTCTGCGGCGCCGGCGCTGCCGCAGAACAACCGGAACGCCAGCCGCGGGCCGCCGGCGGTCGGCACACATTCGATCGCCTTGGTCGCGTGAGAAAAGTCATGCGCGGCAAAATAAACGCCCGCTTCCGGATAATAATAAGCGGTGAACTGCATCGGCATGTAACCGGGATAATGGTTGTAATAGGGATAGTCCGGCTTGCCGTAGCAGGCGTTCATCGGGTCGCGAGGCAGCCAGCCTTCCTGACGCGGCTGGAACAACTGGCCCCCGGCATCTTTCAGCAGCAGAAACACCGGATCGATCCATTCCAGGCGCAACCCGTCCGGAATGCCGGCGACAACCGGATGGAAGCCGAAGCCGCCCCCCGCCAGCCGGCGAACCGTCATCGTCACCCGCAGCGCCGGATAACTCCGCTGTCCGGCAAACGTCAATTCGACACCGGACGGCAAGTCTTCGGCGGTCAGAGCGAAATCCAAAGAGGACAGAATCTTCAACTCGTTCCGGTTGTCGCGGAAGCCGAGTTCGAAAAGCACCTCTTGCGGCTTGAGCAACGCAAATCCGGCCAGTTCCAGCGCCGCCACCGCGCCGGTGCCGGAGTCGAAAACAATTCTCTCCTGTTGATTTTCCAGAACCGTCATCGTCAATTCTCCTGTCCCGCCGGCGGCGCCAGAACAATTGCCGCACAGTATAAATATTCCGCTTCCGGCACTTCAAGGCCGGCCAGAAACGGCTGGGCCCGGTTCAGAAACGGGATATTGCCCAGCTTCACCCATTGCCAGTGCGTTCCCTCCACACCGACCCGGAACCCCAGTTCCTGCCGGATCAGCGGATACCAGATCCCGCACCAGAGCACCGGCCGGGTCGTCGCCTTTTCAACGCGCAGCAACGCCCAGAGGTCAAAGCTCAACCCGGGCCGGACCGGTGTCTCCGGCAAGATGCCGTAACGGAAAGTCAGCCAATTGAGCTTCCGGGTGGCAATCCGCAACACCGGAAACGGACTGCCGGGCGGGTCTTCGACCGCGACGGCATCGGCATTCCGGGAGAAATCCGTCGCCGGCACCACCACGCATTCCGTCTCCTTCAATCCGTCGGGCAGCGGCAACGGCAGCGGCAGCGGTTCGGTCCGGTATAAATCTTTCAACGCGGCGGCAAATGCTTCGACGTCCATGCCCATCCGGCAGACCGAGCGCGAATAGCCCAGGACGCAATCCTCGGTTCCGCTGCAGGCACAAGGGCCCAGCGCCTTCGTTTCGGCAATGCAGGCTTTGATATTGTCCACCACCTCCCGGATCAGCTCCGCCGGCGGCTGTTCCGGCGTCCGCCGGTCGATTCGCTGAAGCGCCGACCAGACGGTGAATTCCGGCCGGGTCAGATAGGCGACGTCGGCCGGAATTTTCAACCTGGCCACCCGCCGGGAAAGGACCGGATCGGCGGCAACCGCCTCCGCTGCTTCCGCCATCAATTTCCGCATCCGCTCGATCGCCGGCAGGCTCAGCCAGCCGGATGTTCCGCCGGTGAAGATCGACAGATGAAATTTCGGATGCGAATCAATTTCCCGCTGCTGGAGCGCCAGATAGTCGAGGATATACGGCGCGGCGGCTCCGCCGTAATAGCCGGTGACGAACTCCCGGGTCAATTCCGCCGCATCGAGGTCGGGATTCCACAACAGATGGGCGCCGACCCACTGGTGCAGGGCAGTGAACTCCCCGAACGCCGGCGCCCAATGTTCGGCGAGTACCGCCGTCACTTTATTTGCCGCCATGAAACGCAAGTTGCCGGCGACGTTTCCCCACAGCGGACTGGGAATCAACGGATCGATGAAATTCGCCCAGTAATCCCAGATCATCAGATGCGGCGCGATTTCGCTCCAGCGCTTCAAATCGGCAGCGAATTCGCTGTTGACTTCACACTGTTCCGGGGTGGAATCATACGGCCGGGCCAGATTGCATTCGATCGGACAGAGCCGGATCATCACATTGTGCCGCGGCCGGACCGCCGGGTTATCCGGCGGCCGGCGGGTGTACTCGTAAGCGAACGTGCAGACGATCGCGGCGGGAAACTCCTGCTCCACGCCGGCCGCCACTGCGTTGATGAAGTCGATCATCAGGCCGCTGTGACCGCCGAGCGCTTCCTCCGCAGCGCGGCACGTCGCGCAGCAGCAGAAAGTCTGATTGTCGGCCTGACTGCAATCGACGACTTTCGCGCCGTCGAGCGCCCGCAGATTCTCCTTCACCTTCCGGATCATCTCCCGCCGCATTGCCGGATTGGTCAGGCAGAGCTGGCCGTCCGAAACGCGTTTGCCGTCGCGTTCGGCGTACCACTCCGGGTGATCGGCAAAGTAGGTCTCCGGCGCCAACTGCCAGCCGCTCAACTGGGTATGGCAGAAAATGCTGTTGCTGCCGCCCCACTCCGGCGGCAGCGGGTGGTGACGGGCGCCGTCGAGCTTCAGGTGAGCGAGAAATTGCGGATGTTCGTTGACATCCGGATAGAATACCTGACGGATCAGGCTGAAGACGGGAGCGTAACGGCGGCACTGCGGCTCCAGCTCCAGCGTCGGCAGCGACGGAATCTCCGTCTCGTACCAGGTCCACCAGCGCACGCCGCACCAATCCTCCAGCCAGGTATCGACCGCGTACAGCGCGCCGCGCTGCGCGTCGCCGGCCAACACCAGCGGTCCGGCCGGGTCGACCGCGATCAAAATCTCGTCCTGGCGCCACGCCTCCGGCCAATATTCCGGCACGGCCCGCCGCGCCGCCGCCGAATCACCGACGAAAACCACCTTTGCCGTCCCGTCCGGCACCGCCGCGACGACCGGCAGCCGGCAGCCGGTGATCTTTTCAACGTATTCCTGCAGCTCCGCCGCGGCATTTTTTTCAACCGCCGTCGCATCGGCTGCGCTGTAAATCACATATCCGGACTTTCCGTTCTCGACCAGCACGATACCGTTTCCACCGAGACAGAACCCCAGCATCCAGAAAATCGAACACCATTTTTTCCACATGACACACCAACTTTTATCAAATTATTATTTATAACTGCTTAGAACTTTATAAATTCAAACCTATCAACCCGCCGTCGCCCAGGCAAGCGTTCTCTTTAGTGATTGTGGCGCGGATCGGTGACCGCCGCCGAACGCGCCCGGCCGTCGATGAACAGCGGACAGACGTTGACCACCGTGTAGCCGGTGCGGCCGTCGAACAGGTCGCCGAGACATTTGCTGCACTGCATGCCCAGCACATACTGATCGTAGGAGAGGGTATCGATTTCAAAGATCTGAGCGCCGAAATCCGGGTAGAGGCACTCCGAAATAACCGGAAAAAGTTGTTCGCGGGCAATACCGCGCCGCTGTGCCGCCATCACCACCATCCACGGTTCCACCGTGGTCAGCAGACAGTCGAAGTCGGGTGCTTCCTGCCACAGCCGGTCGAACGCGTCGAACAGTTGCAAGGCGGGAATGCCGTTGGTGCTGACCATCGTATCGGCGACGACCAGCCGGCCGTTCTCCTCCGGCAAACCGGCATTGCGCAAGGCCAGCTGCACCCCCTGGAACCGTTCCCGATACCCCTGGTGGTTGCTGGCGACGAACACCGCCGGCCGGCGGCAGCCGCGCGCCAGCAGTTGCGCCGCCGCCAGACTCCAGCCGGTCAACGAATCCTGCCGGACCAGCGAAAAAGGCCGATTGGGCAGGGTCAGCATCGATTGGTCGCTGGCCTGGCCGAGCACCACCATCGGTTTGCGGGTGTTGATGAACCAGCTCAAATCGCTCAGCCGGAAATCGCCGGTGACCAGATAACCGTCGGCTTTTTCCAGCGCCGTATATTTCCCCGGCGTATCGCCGAGCGTGGCATCCAGGTGATAAATGCTGTATTGACAGCGGCAATTTTCCTCGGCGGCGTGCTGCACGCCGTTCAAAAAGCACATAAAACTGTCGGCTATGCCGAAATTGAACACGACGATGGCAACATGGAGATTTTCGGCCCGATCGGCCTTTTTCGGCTCGTTTTTCAGTTCCAGCCAGAAATTCCCCTGCCCTTTGACCGTCGAAACGCAGCCGTCGGCCTTCAGTCTCTCCAACGCCTTGCGGATGGTCACCCGGCTGCAGTTGTATTTCCTGGCCAGATCCCGTTCCGAAGGCAAACGGCTGAACGCCGCCGCCCGGCTGCTGGCGGCCTCCTGCAACAGCTCTTTGGCGACACGTTCATAGTTCAATTCTACCAGATCCATCGTCCGACCCCCATGTTGTCATATTGATATGATACCACAAAACCACGCAAAAGTCAATAGGCAACTGCAAAAAAGCCGGATTTTTCTCTTCCGCCCCTGCTAATACCACAATAAAGCAGCCCCGGGATGACATTGACGCCGGCGAAACGCGCCGGAACCTCCTTGGTCCGCTCCGGCGGCCTCAGGCACGCCGCAACGCTTTGCTTTCAGTGATCCGTTTACCATCCCCAGGCTTTCCAAATTTCCCCAGCTCGTATATTTCAGGTCGAGAATGCCGAATTTACAGCAGTTGCAGACCAGTTGCCGGCGTGCCGATCCGTCCGGTCTGGTTTGCCGAAATAATGAATATTTATTTGCCACAGCCGACAACGCCTGACAAGCCCGGAAGAAATATCACGGCAAGCCATGCGCCTTCCGAGCCGGTAGAAAATTCGACCGTATCCTTGAACGCCCCCCGGCCGGCATGTATATTATTCCCGCACAGGGAAATGAAGTTCTCCTTCCGGCGTTACGCCGAACGGCCGGTTGCGGCTGGTGATTTCCATAAAACAAACAGGGTGTCGGCTTTTTCATTGCCGCCCCCTCTCGGGAGGCCGTATGAAGATATTGCTGCTGGCCGGACTGGCCGGTTTTGCCGGAACCGTCATCCGGTACGGATGTACGCGCGCCATCAATCATTTACTGCCCGGATTTCCCTGGGGAACGCTTGCCGTCAATGTTGCCGGCGCCTTTCTGGCCGGCTTTTGCCTGGTGCTCTGCCGGACGAAATTTCAGCATTACGAAGCTTATTTCCCCATCCTGTTCATCGGCTTTTTCGGCGCATTTACCACCTTCAGCACCTTCGCCCTCGAAAGCGCCCGTTATCTGCTCAACGAACAGTATATCAAATTCGCTTTGAACGTTTCCCTGCAGAACGTCACCGGCATTCTCGCCGCCGCAGGCGGAATCCTGCTGGCGGGAACCTGCTTGAAATAATCCGGGCGGCCACCAGAGCCATCCGACTCTGTTTCATCCCGGCATCTCCCGCAACCGGCAAGTTTGCCGCCCGTTTCCCATTCGAAAGCGAAAACAGCAGTTCCGTCAGGCGCCCGGAACGGCTTCCGTTGCTTTTTTATGAAATTTATCGAGAATTTCATTGAGTTTTTCCAGCGTGACCGGCTTCAGCAGGAGGCCGGCAAAATGTTCGATGGCGAAATTGTCCCGCGATTCGGCATCGGCGGTGACCGCAATCACCGGAAGGCGGGCGGTCAACGGGTTTTGACGAATTTTTTTCGCCAGCTCCACGCCGTTCATCCCCGGCATCCACAGATCGGTCAGAACGACTTCGAAATTCCGGTCGTCCTGCAGGATATTCAATGCTTCCCCGCCGGACCCGGCGCAGACGCTTTCCACATCAAGCTTACGCAGCATAGCGGCAAGCACTTTGAGGTTCATGGGCACATCATCGACCAGAAGCAGGCGCAGCTTCTGCAAATCCGTCGGCGCTTCCGCGCACGCCGCCGCCGGCCGTTCGCCGCTGTCCGTCACCGGTTCGACCTCATCGAGCCGGACGATAAAACAGCTTCCTTTGCCGACTTCGCTTTCAAGCATGATTTTACCGTTCATCCGCTCCGCCAGCCGGTGGCAGATGGCCAGCCCCAGGCCGGTGCCGCCATAAACATGGGTGTCGCGGATCGTATCGCTTTGCACGAAGGGTTTGAAGATCCGGTGCCGGGCCTCCTCCGCGATGCCGATCCCGGTATCGCGAACCTGGATGAAAAGAGTTCCCCGCGCCGCATCCCTGCCCGGGCGGAAGTCGGCGGCAAGGGTGATTCCTCCCTGTTCGGAGAATTTCACGGCGTTGCCGATCAGGTTGAGTAAAATCTGGCGCAACCGGAGATTGTCCACCTTGAGCAACGGCAGGCCATTCGGACAATCCATTCGGAAAAACAGTTTCTTCTCCTGGACTTTATATTGGAACACCGCCTGAATTTCCCGGAACAGCGCCGAAAGATCGGTCGGCTGGAGCATCAGCACCATCTGTTCGGATTCCAGTTTCGAAAGATCAAGTACGTCATTGATCAGCCGGAGCAGCGAATTGCCGGCCAGATTGATCGAATCGAGGTATTCCATCTGCTCTTCCGGCGACAGGTCGCCGCCTTTCAACAACTCCGAAAAGCCGATGACGGCATTCAGCGGCGTGCGGATTTCATGACTCATGGTGGCGAGGAAATAGCTCTTGGCCTTGCTGGCCGCCTGCGCCTCCTGCAGCGCGGTCGTCAGTTTCTTCTGAATCGCGTTGAATTCGGTCACATCGAGCATGGTTTTCATAATGTAAACCAGTTTGCCGTCGATGACGATCGGATTGGCGCGCAGAAGATAATCGCGATCCTTCAGGTGCAACTCGCGGGTGTGCACCATGAGGTCGTCATGGGTTCGCCGCACCGGGCAATCCCGGGAACGGCACTTTTCGCCGCAGAAAACCTCCTGGCAGCCGAGGCGGTAAACCTCCTCTTCCGACTTTCCGGCGATTGCCAGGGCGGCATTGTTGCAGCGGATCAGTTGCATGTCCGGATTGAACAGCATGATCGGAATGTTCATGGTGTCCAGAATCAGGTGTTTTTCATATTCGCTGCGGTCAAGATCCTGCCGGCTCCGCTTGCGCTCGAGGAAAATCTCCGCGATATGGGCCATCGAAATCAGCAGAAACTTCTGCTGGGCGGACAGCGGTTCATGCGGCGCGCGGAAAGCGAAACCGATGTATCCCCAGTATTTGCCGTTCAGCCAGAGGCCGATTCCACACAGCGCCCGGACGCCGAGCGCCGGCATATGCCGGTTCCATTCGCCCTGGATGCGCCTGGCTTCCTCGGTTTCAGTATCCGTCACTTCCCAGATTTCGTGATTCATGGTCTTCTGGAACCAGACGGCCTCCGGCACAATCGGCATTTCCGGATAATCCTCCAAAGGAATTTCCAGCGAAGCGTCCTCTTCGAAAGCCGCATAGGCGATATCCTTGCCGATCGAAAAATCGGAACGGTAAATATAACCGGTATATGCTCCCATGAAGCCGACGATCGTCCTCAAAATTTCGGTGAACACCTCCTGGTCGTCCAGTTTGGTCATCAGCCGCGCCCAGATCCGGTTCAGCAGTTTTTCCTGTTCCACATAGCTTTTCAGGTTTTCCAGCAATTTTTCGCGTTCTTTTTCCAGCCGCTCCTGCTGCGTGATGTCGATGCACAAGCCGAGCAGGAGCCGGGTGCCGTCGGACCTGGTCAGAGAACTTTTGATACAGCGGAAAATGTACTTGCCGCCATCCTTTCCGGTCACGGTTTCGTTGTTGTCCCCTTCGCCGCGCTCCAGCGCAATCAGATCGCTGCGGCGGCAGGCTTCGACATTCGCAGGGTCGTCATACAATTCGGCGTCCGTCCTGCCGATGATTCCGGCGCTGTCGGTGCCCAGGAACGCCGCATAACTCCGGTTACACATCAGGTAGCGGAAGTCGTCATCCACATTCTTGACGAAAAATGCGCAGGGCAGATTGTCCTGGATCGCCTGCAAAAGCTGGTTGGCCTCGTTCAGCTTGCGCTCCTTTTCCACATTGGCGGTGATATCCCGGAAAACCAGTATCGCGCCGGCCCCCTTGCCCGCCTCATCCCGAACCGGAGCGGCAGTGACGGCGACATGACATTCCCCGTTCGGAGCGGCCAGGGTAACCGGCTCGCGAAACTCGATCGTCTGCGCAAGCCCGATCGGCCGGCGGGACGGGGCTTCGGCGCCATTCCCGTCCGCCGCCCCCATCAGGCGGACCGACTCGTCGAACGATTTGCCGACCAATTCTTCGCGCGGAAGGCCGATCAGCCGCGCCGCAACCTGATTTACCAGCATGATATGCCCCTGCGCATCCACGGCGACGATGCCGTCGCCGATGGATTTCAGCATCAGCCGGAACTGTTCGGTCAGGGTGTGGAGCTCATCGACATCGAAAGAGATGCCCAGAACCGTCGCAACGCCATATCCTTTCTTCGGCAGCCGGACGAATTCCGCCCGGCGCCACCGGCCCTGATAAACATATTCGACCCGTCGGGATCGACCGTCTTCCAACACCTGCCTGATCGGCTCTTCAAAAATCTTCAAGATCGTTTCAGGCAGATCCTGCAGCGAACGGAGCGGACCGGCGCCGTCGGGAAGCCGGGCCCTGAAAAAGTAAATCTTGCCGGAACGGTCGGTAATGCCGACGTGGATGGGCATTGCCTCCAAAA
Organism: Victivallis sp. Marseille-Q1083; assembly: GCF_903645315.1. Taxonomy (NCBI): domain Bacteria; kingdom Pseudomonadati; phylum Lentisphaerota; class Lentisphaeria; order Victivallales; family Victivallaceae; genus Victivallis; species Victivallis sp. Marseille-Q1083. Next base: position 3,302,087 of record NZ_CAHJXL010000001.1, on the reverse strand, counting down.
TCATCTTCAGACGCCGGTTGCCCTTCAGACAGAGTAACAGGCATCCCGTTCCGGCCGACACGGCCAGCACAGCCATGACGGCCGCGACAACCCATCCTGTTTCATTCGTTACCCAAAGCGGAACGCCGGCAGACGCCGTTCGAAAAACCTGATCATCTCCCGCCCCCGCGTACACCGTCAAGCCGAGGCAGCCCGTCCCCAGGCTCGCCAACAGCCGGAGCCACAACCGTTTTTTACCGTACATCAAAAACACCTTTCCTTATCCAGCAACCACCGCAACCCGGTCTGACGAGGAGCCGTGCGGAGGATCATCACTCCGGCGAACCCGCTCAAGCAATTTCTGCAGCCCGTCGAGCGTAATGGGCTTGAGCAGAATATCGTGAAAATCCTTCCCGTCGAAGTGGCTCCGGGCTTCCATATCGGCAGTCACTGCGTAAATCGTCATATTCGCCATGCCGTCGAGACGGTGGATCGCGGCAGCAAGCTCATCGCCGTTCATCCCCGGCATCCACAAATCGGTCAGCACCAGATCGGCCTGAATTTTTTTCAGCAGTTCCAGCGCTTCGCTGCCGGACTGGGCCACGATCGGCCGGGCCTTGAGTTTCCGCAAAATCGCCGACAATACTTTGAGATTCATCGGCACATCGTCGACCACCAGAATGCGCAGCTGCGGCTCCGAATCCGCCGCCGGCAGCCGGTCGTCCACCGGTTGGGCAGCCGGAACGGCGGGGAGGCTTGCCGCAGCCGCGGAACGGTACGGCAGGCCCGGCAGCTCAACGATGAACCGGCCGCCCCGGCCGGCCTCACTTTCGGCACGGATGGAACCGCCCATGAGATTCAGCAGTTTCCGGCAAATCGGCAGTCCGAGTTCAAAAGCAAAGAGCGTACTGCTGTTGCGCGCCGCGTCGAGCCGGCTGTTGTAGGGCTGGAAGATTTTTTCAAGCTCTTCCGCCGGAATTCCGGCGAAAGTATCCTGCAACCGGATGAAAAGGTCGCCGTGCCGGTCGCTTCCGGGACGAAAACGGACCTCCAGCGTCACTTTGCCCGGTTTCATCGACTTCACCGCATTTCCGAGCAGTTTCAGCAGAATCTGCCGCAACCGCCTTCCGTCCAATTGCATCTGCGGCAAATCGGGTGGAAAATCCAGAACGAATTCCAGTTCTTTCGCCTGGAACACCCGGCGGACCGCCGCTTCGACTTCCCGCAGCAACGCGGCCAGGTCCAGCCACTGCGGAACGATCTCCAACTGTCCGGCTTCGAGTTTCGACAGGTCGATCACATCGTTGATCTGCGCCAGCAGCACATTGCCGGCCAGATGGATCGACTCGATGTACTCGAGTTGTTCCGCCCGCGGCAACTGATCGTTCCGCAGCAGTTCGGAAAATCCGATCACCGAACTCAGCGGCGTGCGCATTTCATGGCTGATGGCGGCAAGAAAAGAACTTTTGGCGGTATTGGCCGTGTCGGCGGCCCGCACCGCCTCCTCCAGCTTGCGCCTGCCCTCGTGAATCTCGGTCAGATCGATCACCGTCTCCAGCACATGGGTGATTTCACCGTTCCGGCCGCGAACCGGCGTCGCCGCTATCAGACATTCCCGCTGATGCAGCGAAAGACGGCTGGAACAAGGCTTGCCGGAGCGAATCGCGTTCCACACCGGGCAATAATCCGGCACTTTCTCGCAACAGCACAAATTTTTGAAGCAGGGCATGCGCTGCATCGTTTCGACGCTTCGGCCGCAAAGGTCGCCGGCCGCCGGGTTGCAGCAGAGCAGCTGTCCATCGGCAGAGAACAACAGGACCGGAATCGGAATCGCATTGATGATGAGCTGGCTCTGCAGATGCAAGGTCCTCACCGTCTCACACTGGCGCTGGCGGGTCTGGGCCAGAGCCAGAATCTGGGCCGTCGACCGCAGAATGTTTTTCTCCTGGGCCGAAAACGCCCGCCCTTCCCGCCGGAACCCGATGCAGAGAATGCCGTAGAGCTCGTTGCCCAACCAGATCGGAGCGCCGATCAACGTCCGGCAGCCGATGCTCCGCAGCCTGTCGCCGAACTCCCGGTCCTCCGTGTCGGAGACCATCAGCAGCCCATCGCATTGGAACCGGCCGTACCACTGCAGAAACTGGGCGGTCAATCCGGAATCGACCTGTCCCAGCAGCGCCGAAAACGCCTGGTCGAACCATTCGTGGGTTATCGCAAACTTCCGCCCGAATTCGTCGAAAGTCCCCAGCCAGGCGCGGTCGCCCCCCAGTTGGGCGGCAATAATCCGCAGAATACTGCCGACATTCCGGTCGAAATCCTCTTCCAGCATGATCTGCGACAGACAGGAATTCATAACCCGCTCATTTTCCACGTAGCCCTCGAGGGAACGGATCAATTCTTTGTGTTCATTCTCCAGCGCAATATCGGCAGTGATATCCTGAATGAAACCGAAATGGCACCCGCTGTCGCAATCCCTGGCCACCAACAGCCGGAAAGTCCGGCGCATGCCGCTGGAATCGGAGCGGCAAACCAGTTCCGCGTAGTCCTGTCGTCCCGAAACGATCAGATCGCGCTGCCGCTGCAATTCGGGCCGGTCCTCGGGAATCGTCCACAGCAGCAAATTGACCGGCGCCTCTTCGAAACCGGAAAAACCGATATCGCGGTTGCCGCCGATGATCCTGACCTCGAGTTCGCCGTCGCCGATGAAATAAGTGATGCGCGCCAGCTCCGCAACCCGGTTCAGTTGCAGGTTCTTGATGGTCAACTCCTGTTTCTGCCGCCACTGCTCGAAAATATCGACGGCGGTTTCCAGGCCATAAATCATCCGGCCGTCACGGCCGAATACCGGCTGCACGGTCACGAGATATTGACGGCCGTGTCCGGCAAAGTCAATGCTGACCGCCTGTTTTTCCTCGGCAACCCGTTTCAGCGGACACCACTGCGGCGGCGCGGCGCAATCGCACAACATTTCGTAACATTTCCGGCCGACGACTTCCGCTTCGGGGCGTTTCAGCGCATCGCAGGCGGTCGGATTGACCATCACGATATTGTAGTCCAGATCGAACATCACCACCGGCATCGCGATATTGGCGAAAATCTGCTCTTTCAACGAACTGCTTTCCTGGATTTCCTGCAATCGCAGTTCCCGCTCCATCAGCAGCGCATACAAGTTGCAGGCGTTACGGAGGCGGTGGCGGTCGGCCCCGACAAATGGGTGCGCCTCATCCATATGGTAAAGACAGATAACGCCCGTCAATTCATTTTTCAGCCAGATGCCGGCAATCATGATCGAATGCACGCCAAGCCGGAGCAGCCGTTCCGCCAGAAATTCCAGGCCCGCCGGCGGCGGCATTGCGCCGCCGACCACAATTTCCCGCCGCTCCTGGAGTTCCCGCCGAAAATAGTCGAACTTTTCCCCGCCGAACACTTCAACCCGCGACGGCCACACCGGCAGATTTTCCCGTCGCCATTCGTGCGCCCGCTTGACTTCCCGGCGTTCCCGGTCGAACAGGTAGGCAACGCTGCGGTCGGCCCCGGAACGGTTGCCGAGTTCCTCCAGGATGAACTGAGCGCAGGAATCGAAGTCATCCGTCGTCGCCAGCAAAGACAGACAACGGTTGATACTCTGTTCGTCCTGCAGCGAAGCATCCAATTCGCGAAACTGTTCCGCCAGTTGCCGTTTCAGCTCCCGCTCGCAGGTGATATCGGAACTGATGCCGATCAGCAGCCGGGAACCGTTTCGAATCAACAGCCGCTTCCAGATTTTCATTTCAATTTTCCGGCCGTCGCGCGTCCGCATGACCCGGAAATCGATGCTTTCCCTGCCGGAACGGATCACTTCGGCATCCAGTGCGCGGATATCCGCCGCTTCGCCGGCGAAAAGGATATCATCGTCCAGGTTGCCGGTCGCTTCCTGCACCGGCAGTTGTTCGCAGTTCCGGTTCATATACAGATAACGAAAATTGTCATCCGCATCTTTGATGAACACGTAACCCGGCAGGTCGTCCAGCACGGCCCGGTAGAAAGTGCTGTTTTCGGCATTTGCCGCCGCCAAGCGTTTCCATTTCCGGCAGCGCAGGACCAGCAGGACCAGCGCCGCGGCTTCGGCCAGCACGAAAAAGCTCAGGAGGAATACCCACCCATTCCAAGATAAATCGGTTGTCATGATTGCTTTTCTCCGGTGTATTCGAAACGGCAATACCGCCGCAACGCATCGCGAAGCAGATCCAGCGTAATCGGTTTGAGCAGCACGCCCTGGAAGATATCCGGAAATTCGGTCAGAACCTGAGCGTCGGCGGTGACGGCCAGGATCGGAATGGCGGCGAATCCCGGGATTTCCCGGATGCGCTCCGCCAGTTCCGTGCCGTTCATCTTCGGCATCCAGAGGTCGGTCAGAACCATGTCGTAATTTCCGTCCTGCCGCAATCGCCTCAGAGCCTCCTCGCCGGAAGTCGCCGACTCGCTGTCGACCTGGATTTTTTTCAGCATGGCGGCCAGCACCTTCAAATTCATCGAGACATCATCCACCAGCAGCACCCGGCAATTGCCCACCGCCGCCGACGGCATCTCCACCGGCTCCTCCGGTGCCGTTTCCCGGCCCGCTTCGAA